>JBFHRI010000091.1:0-10533 GCA_041591755.1 Oleiphilaceae bacterium | reverse complement strand
TGGTGGACATCACGGCGATTCATCAATTGTTGTTGGGCTCTTCATTAACGGATGATATCAAGGTGCCAGAGGGCCACTACGAAGAGGAGAGTATGAAGTCGACCGTGGTGCCAAACCGTAACATGGTGCTGTTGTCGCTGGCGATTGCCTATGCGGTATCTCTCGGAGCTACCAAGGTTTATTACGGGGCGCATGGCGGCGATCATGCGATCTACCCAGACTGTCGCCCGGAGTTTGTAGAAAAGATGAGTGCGGTGGCGCAAATCGCTAACTACGAACCGGTGAGTATTGAAGCGCCTTTCCTGTATGACAACAAAACCGAAATTTTGAAAGTGGGTTATGCGCTGGGATTAAACTATGCACGCACCTGGACTTGCTACAACGGCCGAGAGAAAGCCTGTGGCAAGTGTGGCGCCTGCCAGGAACGTTTAGAGGCGTTTCGCAACATCGGTCGAGCGGATCCGGTGGCCTATGAAAGTTAGAATCGAAGCACGATGAGCGCCTTTGTGGTCGGTGACATTCAGGGCTGTTTTGAAGCCTTGCAATGCTTGCTCAAGAAAATCGATTTTGAGCCGGGTCGCGACACCTTGTACAGCGTGGGTGATCTGGTCAATCGTGGGCCCAACAACCTCGAGACACTGCGTTTGCTAAAGGCCTTGGATGCGCGGGTGGTCCTGGGTAACCATGATCTGCACTTGTTGGCTCTGTATTACGGCTCGGGCCCGGCCCAGCCTCGACGCAAAGACACCCTGGCCGACGTGCTGGCAGCGCCGGATCGTGAGGCGTTGATGGCTTGGCTGCGTAGCCAGCCGCTTTGCCGCTGGCTGCCAGAGCGCAATATTGTTTTGTCGCATGCGGGATTGCCGCATATTTGGCATTTGGAGCAGGCGCTGGCGCTGGCGCGGGAGGTTGAGACGGTTCTGTGCAGTGATCAGGCACAGGCCTATTTCGATGCCATGTACGGGAATGAGCCGGCGGGTTGGTCTGATGACTTGTCCGGGATGGCACGTTTGCGGGTGATCACTAACTACTTTACACGCATGCGCTTTATCAATGATCGGGGCGACCTGGAGCTGACCATGAAGGAGACTGTCGACAAGGCGCCGTCAGGTTTTGCTCCTTGGTTTGATTTTGTTCCGCAACACACTGCCCGGGTGGTGTTTGGCCATTGGGCTGCATTGGGCGGTCATACCGGGCGTGCACACGCCTTGGCGGTCGACACCGGCTGTGTGTGGGGCGGCGCCTTGACCGCGATGGATCTCGATACCCTGGAGCGTGTGGCCTGTGACTGCTGAGCGCAAGGGTAGGTTTGTTCTGTCGTTGGCGGCCCTATTAGGGGCGCTTACGGTGCTGCTGGGTGCCTTTGGGGCGCACGGCCTGAAGTCAGTGTTGAATGCGGCGCAGATGGCGCTTTATCAGACCGCCGTGCAGTATCAGTTTGTGCATGTGCTGGCGCTATTGGCAACGGGGGTTTTGTTGCGCTTGTCGACCTTGTCGGAGCCAGCGCGTCGCCTAATGTTGCGCGCCGCCTGGATCTTCCTTTTTGGCTTGCTGCTGTTTTGTGGTAGTCTCTACGCCCTGTCGCTGACGGGGCTCAAAGGACTTGGGATGGTGACTCCAATCGGCGGCGTGCTGTTTGTTGTGGGTTGGTTGCTGCTGGCCTATGGCGCAAGTCAAGGTTGACAGTTTATATTGCTAACGACAAACACTGCCACATTTCGAAACGTTCGCAACTATGCATATTACCCTAAACGGCACTCCGCGCGAGTTGGCTGAAGAGAGCACTATCGCCGATTTGATTGTACTGCTTGCGCTGCAGGGTCAGCGTTATGCAGTTGAAGTGAATGAAGCCATCGTGCCGCGCAGCATTCACGACTCACATAAGATTCGAGAAGGTGACCGAATCGAAGTGGTGCAGGCTATCGGTGGGGGCTGAACGATGCAAATAATTAAGAATGAATCATTATGAATGAAGCAAGCGCTGACCAGCCTTTGATTGTTGCCGGTAAAACCTATCGTTCCCGCTTATTGGTGGGGACCGGCAAATATCGCGACCTCGAAGAAACACGCGCCGCGATTGAAGCGAGTGGCGCTGAAATTGTGACGGTTGCCGTGCGGCGCACCAATATTGGCCAGAATCCGGACGAACCGAATTTGCTGGATGTGATTTCGCCCGAGCGCTACACCATTTTGCCCAATACAGCGGGTTGCTATACCGCCAAAGATGCGGTGCGGACCTGTCAGCTGGCACGCGAATTACTGGACGGCCACGATTTGGTCAAGCTGGAGGTGTTGGGCGATCAGAAAACACTGTATCCCGATGTGACCGAGACGCTAGCCGCCGCTGAGACCCTGATTCGCGATGGCTTCAAGGTCATGGTTTATACCACCGATGATCCGCTCATCGCCAAACGCCTTGAAGAAATGGGCTGTGTGGCAGTCATGCCCCTGGGTGCGCCGATTGGGTCCGGTTTGGGCATTCGCAACCCCTACAATATTCGGCTGATTCTCGAGAATGCCAAGGTCCCGATTCTGGTGGATGCGGGGGTCGGCACGGCCTCGGATGCGACCATTGCGATGGAGTTGGGCTGTGATGGGGTGTTGATGAACACGGCGATTGCCCTGGCCCGAGAGCCGGTGCGGATGGCGCATGCGATGAAGTTGGCTGTAGAGAGTGGGCGTCAAGCCTGGTTGGCTGGGCGTATGCCGCGAAAATTATATGCGTCGGCTTCATCGCCGATTGATGGATTAATTGGTTAAGCCCGGAGGATAGCGATGAACATAAAACGTTCGAGCCAGAATGAGGCGGGTAAGCCGAGCCGGCGCGAAGAGATTCTGCAGGTCTTGGCGCAAATGTTGGAGTCCAACCCGGGCGAGCGCGTGACGACCGCGAAACTCGCGGCCAAGGTTGGCGTGACCGAAGCCGCGCTGTACCGTCATTTTCCCAGTAAGGGCAAGATGTTTGAAGGCCTCGTGGAGTTTATCGAAGACGCGGTGTTCTCGCGCATCACCAAAATCAACCAGGAGTCGGGCAAGGCCACCGAACGCTTGCAGCGCATTCTGACACTGGTCCTCGCCTTCGCCGAAAAGAACCCGGGCATGTGTCGTATCATGATGGGCGATGCCTTGGCCGGTGAACAACCCAAGATCCGCAAGCGTGCGGCGCACTTTTTTGAGCGTTTGGAGACCGAGTTGCGCCAGGTGCTGCGCGACGGTGAATTGAATGAGAAGCTGCGCGTCAGATTGGGTACGGCGGCGGCAGCCAGTTTACTGCTGCTGAACCTGGAAGGCCGCATTCATCAATATGTGCGCAGCGAATTCAAAACGTCTCCTACCACCTTGTGGACCTCGCATTGGCCCGCCCTGGCGGCCGGGCTATTCAGCCCTGCTGGTCAAAGTGTTGAGCAGCCCGTGGCCCAGGCGGTTGAGTAAGCCGCTGACGGCGCCTCCCCAAAAACAACACCCCTAAGGTTCTTCATCTCGAATAGTTGCTTGAGGGCGCCCAAGTGCGGCGCCCTCCCGGCTTCTTCTTTTATGGCTCCCAGGCCGGCCAAACTTCATCCACATCGGGTGTCTGCGTCAGATTGCGTGGATTGGTCCCATTGGCATTGATGAGCCATACATCGTAAGAACCAGCCGCGTTTGAAATGTAAGCAATACTGCGGCCGTCGCTCGACCAGCGTGGCTGCAGTTCTTGTGCGCTACTATTGCGCAGGACCCGCACAGAATCGCTCTCCAAATCATAAATGAACAGGTCTGTGCCGGCTTCAAACACTAAGCGCTGTCCATTCGGCGCCCATGAGGCCACACCGCTTACATTGTTAAAGGGTGTCACGGCGCGCGTGTTGTTGCCGTCGGTGTCGACCAGCCACAGGTTACTAGCGCCGCTTGTATTGGTCGCGACGAACGCCAGTCGGTCTCCTGACGGGCTCAGCACCGGATACAATACCGATTGGAAGCTGCCCATACCTGCTGTCAGCTCTCTGATATGGCCATTGGATTCCATCACGCCCGCATCCGTGCCACGGAGGGCATCGCCGTAGATAAACGCGAGAAAGCCATTGCGTGCACACGACAAAGGCGAGGGGACGGGTGAGGTCGCATTGGTCAGCACCGCATCGCTGCTGCCGGGGCCGATCTTGTGAATGCGCCAGTCCGCACTCCAGTAGGCAACAAACAAGCCCCCGCACCAGGTCGGATACAGATCTTGATAGGCATCGGTCTGCGTCAGTCGAGTGGGTCCGGTTTCCTGGCGAGTATGCTGCAGGTAGATGTCTCCACTGGACGTTGCCGTCCCTGCACTAAACGCGAGATAGTCCCCGCCTGGTGACCAGGCAGGAGCACCATTGCCAATGCCTGCGAAATACATCCCCTCAGGCAACGGCCAGCGTTTGGCTTGTGCCTGCGTCAAGTCCCAGGCGACTAAGGTCGCGGTTTCGCGCTCGACATAGGCCAGCCGCTTGTTGGGTACGCGGCAGACATCCTCCAACAGCGTGTTGCGTGCGACGGCAGAACCCGTGTAAAGAGGGGAGTAGGCGTAATAGCACAAAATATCGTCATCAGTCAGGGCCTGCTCGTCGAGCCTTACGATCACGCCATTAAAGTCATAGCTGGGGCTAGGGTCTAGCAAGCCTTCGTGCACGCCAGACACGTCGAAGGCTGCACGCCGTTCGCCGCCGGTCAGTCCGTTGCCATTGAGATCATAACGGCTGTCGTCGCGTTGCTCGTCGTTCCCCGCGCTGAGGCGCTCCATTTCGGCGGCCTCGAACTGATTGAGAAAACGGCTGATATCATGTTCATCAAAACTTTGGTCGGGCGTAGACGTGCCATCGCTGGAAGCGACATCCAGCAGATGACGTCGCATGAACCATTCGCCTTGCGCGGGTTGGTCAAGTTTGAGCACCGCACTGTAGGCGTCGACAAAGCCCTTCTCGGGGTGCCACGAGTCGACAATCAGAGCCTTGATTTGCGCCACAGTAAGGCGTTGATCAAGATTCCACAAATAGGCGGCCAGGGCACTCAGCTGTGGGGCAGCGAACGAAGTGCCATCAACGTTATAGACCATGTTTTCGTCGCATTCACTTTGCGGATGCGCTTTGCTGCAGGGCAGGGTCAGGTTCTCGCCCATCATGCGCAGATCCGGTGCGGCGTCTGAGAACTCGGATTCGTTGCCATCGCTATCCGAACTCCCCACGATCAGCGTATTGGACATCAGGCGGGTGGCCTGGCTGCCGTAAACGTTCAAAACGCGCGCAAACATACGATCGATCTCTGCTTGCTCTTCTGCCGAGATCGTGCCTTCTTCTGACATCTGTTCGACGGTTTGGCGACGTGCGGCAAGATTGAATGGGGAGTCAAAGTCGGACAGGGTTTCATCCATCCCGCCGCCACGATTGCGCTCGTTACCGGCAGCACTGAAATGCATGAAACGATGTTCGTTTTGTTGCATTAAATAGCGCCATAGCAGCGCGTTGTAGACACGGTGATAGCGCCGGGTTTCGCCGGACTGAAAGCCAAAGCTGGTATTGAGTACCACTTGGCCGCCATTTTGGTAGTAGCGCGGGAGCACTCGCGCGATGGAGTGCAAGGCTTCCTCCATGGTAATCCCGGCGATGGGCAGGGACACAATGTGCAAAAGGGATGACGGGCCGGGGTGCATGCCGGTCACGCCGAAGTCGTCGTAGTTGGCGGCAATCATGCCACTGACCATAAAGCCATGATTCGGTTTGTCCGGGTCGCATTCGCTCGCCGGGGTGCTGGCTGCGCAGCGTTGCAAGCTTAACTTGCCTGCGTCGAAGATAAACTGCTGGCTATTGATCTGGAGGTGACGTGTGTCTTCTGCGTAGAAGTCCGGTACCACGACCGTGACAGGAGCGCCGCGCGCAATGGCCAGTTCGCGCAAATTCCAGGCGGCGGGCATGCGTGCGTAGTATTGGTGGTCGAGGTAACTCAGCGCTTCATTATTCGGGGCTGCTCCGGGGAGTATTGACGGGGCGGCCGTATAGGCGGGTTTGCCGGCAATGAATGCACCGCTAGCGATTAGGTCTGCCACGAGGGTTTCAGCGGCCTCGGGGTCGCTCATTTGTGGTACCGATAGCGTCACCCAAGGCACCCCGGGCGTCATGGTGACGACGCCCGCCTCATGGGTGCTCAGCACGGCATTCACTTGCGCGACCGTGACATCGACGGGTAGAAACATTTCCAAGCGCGTAGCAATCCACCCGGACGCGTCGATCTCGCTGTCTGGCACAGGATAGGGGCCGGTTTGGCTTAAATGGAAAAAGGCCGGTTCATTGGGTGGGCCGCTAAGTAAATCGCCGGAGGTGCTGGCCACATCCGCGACGAACTCGAGCGCCTGCTGGCTCTCCGAGTTGCCGTTGCTGACACGTAAAACAATACGGTACAGGCCGGCGCGATCGGGTGAAAGCTCCAACGCAGCTTGTTGCCGTTGTTCCTCGCTCAGGTTTTCCGCCAGACTGGAGCCGTCGGGCTGCCTCAGGACTTGCCAGTTGAAACTTAACATTGCGCCATTCGGATCATAACTTTGGCTGGCGTCCAGCAGCAGTGTTTCATCAACCCGCGCAGCACTGATAGCGTCGAGCACGATGACCGGTGCCTGAGCTCCGGCACTGCCGACACTCACCGTAAATTGCGCGGGCAAGCTGTTCAGTTGGCCGTCATTGACCACCAGCTCCACCACATAACTGCCGCTCAGGTCCGGCGTCAGGCTGGCCTCGGCCGATGTTGGATCAACCACGGCGCTGGTGCTGCCGGTAGGGCGGGAAACCAGGCGCCATTGGTAGCTCAGGGGCTGACTTTCGGGGTCATAAGAGCCGCGCCCATCCAGACTCAAGGCAGTACCAATTGCAGCTGAGCGATCGCCACCCGTCACGGCGACTGGCGCTTGATTACTCGGTGTTGCGGCCGTCACGCTTAGGATCGCCGTGGCGCTGGTGACTTGGCCTGCGCCATTGCTCACCACCACGCTGAATTGCGCACCATCATCGGCTAGCGTGACGCTGGGTAGCGTCAACTGCGCCGCTGTTTGGCCATTCAGATTGACGCCATTACGGAGCCATTGATAGGTGAAGGGCGCGCTGCCGTCCGCGACGACATTGAATTGTGCAGCGCTGCCTGCGACGCGACTCAAAGACTGCGGCTGCTGCGTAATCACCGGCGCAATGAGGGCGGGCGCTGGGGTAGTGACGCTCAGGGTGGCCGAGGCGCTAGTCACGCTGCCTGCGCTATTACTGATAACCACGCGGAACTCTGCGCCGTGATCCGCTTGCGTCACATTCGTTAAAGTAAACTGCGCCGTGGTTGCGCCGCTAATATCGACGCCGTTACGCTGCCATTGGTAGCTCAATGGTGCGGTGCCCGCGGCCAGTACCGTAAATTCAGCTGAGCTACCCTCCGCTCGAGTCAGGGATGCCGGGGGCTGCGTGATGCTCGGCGCAGTAGGCGTTGTCACCGGTGGGGGCGGGGCATCGGGCGTGGTCGCGGGCGTGTCGCGTTCGCGACTGCAGCCGCTCAAGATCAAGACTATCAGCAACCAATATAGGGTTTTGATTAACGCGGAATAAGCTGGTTTGGCAGCCGGGCGAGCGAGGGCATCATAGCGCATGTTTTCCTCCTGAAAATCTAGCAGCGTGGAGTTGCCACGTTAATTCAAACGCTGAGAAAGAGGATCTGGCTTGCGGGATTAAATTTTTTTAATGAATGGCTAAGCAAAGATATGGCGAGACAATCGATTGATTGAGCGCGCTCACTTATCGATTCAGCAAATCGCGTATCGGCTCAAAAAGCTCGGGTGTGGTGATCAACAAATCGAGACAGTGGATACACTCGGGCACGCCGTCCGGAACGGGTGAAAAATGACCACAGCGTGCGCCTGCTTCCAGTGCAATGAGGCGCGCGGCGGCAAAGTCCCAAGGGCTGAGTGACTCGAAGTAGGCATCGAGTCGTCCTTGGGCCACCCAGCAAATATCCATGGCTGCCGAGCCGAGACGGCGGATATCCTGGCACTGTGTCAGAATACGTTGCACGCGCTCGATGATCGGTGGTACGCCGCTCTTGTCGTAGGGAAAGCCCGTGGCCACCAGCGCTTTACCTAAATCGCTTTGGTGACTGACCTGCAAGGCCTGTCCATTGACCTCGCTTCCAGCGCCCAATGTCGCCGTATAGGTTTCATTAAGAAAAGGATTGTGCACCACGCCGACCTGCACCTCGCCATCAATTGCATAGGCGATCGACACAGCCACCATAAAGTGACCATGGGCGTAATTAACGGTCCCATCAATCGGGTCCACGATCCAGATGGGGTCTTGCAGAGAGAGGTCTTTACGCGCGCCCTGAAACGATTCTTCCGTCATCAGGGCATGGTGTGGAAAGCGTGCGCGAATGCGTTCAATGATCAGCTTGTCGGCGGCCAGATCGGCATTGGTGACCAGTTCGTTGGCTTTTTTGTATTGATGCGCCAAACCTGCCTGGCGCATCGAAGCAATTAAGGCTCCGGCTTCGCGTGCGGTGGCTTCTGCGAAGTCGAGAATGCTTCCGAACTGGCGATCTGCGTCCATCGCTGCGACTAGGCCTGTTCGCGGGCGATTGCACGCCAGGCAATGTCGCGGCGGCAGAACATGTCCTGCCAACAGATCTGGTCGGCCAGTTCATAGGCGGCTTTTTGCGCGTCGCTGACCGTGTTGCCCAGTGCGGTTGCACACAACACGCGACCGCCTGCGGTCACCACCTGTCCGTCCTTGAGTGCCGTGCCAGCATGAAACACTTTTTGGTGTGCGCCGTGGGGGCGGTTCAGGCCGTGGATGACATGCCCCTTCTCATAGGTTTCTGGATAGCCGCCGGCGGCAAGCACGACGCCGACAGAGGCACGTGGGTCCCATTCGGTTTGCATCTGGTCTAGTCTGCGTTCGAGCGCGGCCAGACACAGCGCGTTCAGATCAGATTTGAGACGTAGCATGATCGGCTGGGTTTCGGGGTCGCCAAAGCGGCAATTGAATTCGATCACTTTAGGCTGGCCTTCCGGCGTAATCATCAGGCCAGCATAGAGAAAGCCAGTGTAGGGGTTACCTTCAGCAGCCATGCCGCGAATGGTGGGGTAGATCACCTGGGCCATGATGCGTTGGTGAACTTCGTCTGTGACAACCGGTGCTGGAGAATAGGCCCCCATGCCGCCGGTGTTGGGGCCGCTATCACCGTCACCCACACGTTTGTGGTCCTGGCTAGTGGCCATCGGCAAGACGTGCTGCCCATCAGCAATCACGATAAAGCTGGCTTCTTCGCCCTCGAGGAACTCTTCGATCACCACGCGCGCGCCAGCACTGCCAAAGCGATTGCCAGACAGCATGTCTTTCACGGCATTGACGGCTTGTTCTTGGGTTTCGGCCACAATGACGCCTTTACCGGCGGCCAGGCCGTCAGCTTTGATCACGATCGGTGCCGGGTGGCTGTCAAGATAGGCGAGTGCAGCGGCTTCGTCGGTAAATACGGCATAGGCGGCAGTGGGAATGTTGTGGCGCGCCAGGAAATCTTTGGTGAAGGCTTTCGAACCTTCCAGTTGCGCGGCGCCTTTGCTAGGGCCAAAACAACGCAGTCCTGCCGCTTGAAAGTCGTCCACCAGTCCCGCAACCAATGGGGCTTCGGGGCCGACGATGGTCAGTGCTACCTCATGCTCTTGGGCGAACGCAATTAAACCCGCACTATCCAACACATCAAGGGCGACATTCTGCAGTTTCGCTTCGGTGGCGGTACCCGCGTTGCCGGGGGCGACGAAGACACATTCAACCTCCGCGCTTTGCGCGGCCTTCCAAGCCAGTGCGTGCTCACGCCCACCACTGCCAATCACCAGTATTTTCATTGCTCGAAACCTTGTCTTGCTGTGACTGCGAAAAGGGCGCAAGGATACCGTATTCTGAGCTCAAGTTGAATGTGAATGCCGGGCTTTAGTCGAGTGCTTCAGCCGGCATTCGCCAGTTGTTCGAGTTTCTTGCGTGCTTCGCCGGCGATGGGGATGGCTGTTCTTGCGATCTTGTCCATCAACACAAAGGTATGCTCGGCTTGGGCGATGACTTCATTGCTGCCATCGAGATAAATCGTTTGCTCCATACGACAGCTGGCCGTGCCAATGCACATCACCTTGGTATGGATTTCTAACACCTCATTGAGCATGCCGGGGCGACGGTAATTGATGTTGGTATTGACCAGCGTGAGGGCTTGTTCGCGCTGCGTAAAAAAGTCAACGGCATTATTCGTGTCGAACAGCGCCCAGCGTGCCTCCTCAAGCACCTGCATGATACTCAGATAATTGAGGTAGCCGTGCTGGTCAAGATGGTAGCCGCGGACCTTGAGGCGAATGTATTCGGACACATTGGAACTCCCTGAAAAATCGATTCTCTGAGAAGTCTATCAGGGCTGTCTCATGGAAAATATGAAATAACAAACGATTCGAGCAAATGTTCGAGTCCAGATAAATGACATCGACCTTAGCTCCTCCCCCTTAAGAAGGGGGAGGTTGGGAGG
>JBFHRI010000090.1:0-10599 GCA_041591755.1 Oleiphilaceae bacterium | reverse complement strand
GCGCCCTTGTTGACCGATTTCTCTTTCAAGGACACCACCGTGGGCGCAGCCGGCGCAACCAAAGGCTACTTTAAGGTGGCGGCGGGTGACTTGGATGTGGCGATCGCTCCGGCTGGGCAGGGTATTGGCAACGCGGTAGCCACGCTAAGTGGCACACTGAGCTTGCAGCGCGGGGAGTCCTATACCGTGATTGCAGCAGGGGATGTGAATGATCTTCCTGCAACCCAGTTGATTGTCCTCACTGATCAGCGCAGCGCCGCGGCTGAGGCTTCCGTACGACTAGTGCACGCGGCGGCGGCACCTGAGGCCGATCCAGTGGATATTTATGTCACGGCTGCGGGTGGCAGTATTGCCGGTAACGAACCTACTTTCGCGGATGTCGTGATCGGACAGGATACCGGCTATACGACCCTAGCCGCGGGGACCTACGACGTCATTATTGCCGCTGATGGTACGCAGACGGCAGCGGTCCCGAACACCAGCGGTCTGGTACTCGGCGCTGGGTCCGTGACGACGGCCATTGCGGTCGGCGCCTCCGTGTCCAACCTGGATCGTGTTTTGTTGGATGACCTGCGCTAAGGTCCGTACCTGATTCAGGCTTGCACCGGTCGCACCTTTGTTGTTGCGACCGGTGCTCGGGGTGACCGAGCCGGATCAGCCCGCGGTTCAGGCCACCCAAATTAGCACGCCCCAAACGTGCTTCACCGCTGACACATTCCCACGTCCCTTCCTCTCTTGGTGTCAGCGGTTTTTTTCCTAGCGAATGAACATCTACGAATTAGCCGACGCTTGCTTCGTCTGCGCAGCGTGCATCGCTGCTTTAACGGCTGCAATCCGTTGCGCAATATCGGGGTGCAGATACGGTGAGCTTTCAAGGTTTTTGAGCAGGGGAATGATGGTTGCCCCACTAAAATAGATTGAATAACTGTGCTTGCGTACCATCGCATCCATGATCCCGGCGCACAGCCACTCGACCGGATTACTGGTGATGCGCAGACTCTCCGTTGCTACGTCCGGTGGCACAAAGGCATCGCGAACCGCAATGGGCTGATTTTGTTGGAAGTAGCGCTTGATGATGAATTCCAGAAGACCCACACCGATGCGCCGTTCCCCCATGTCGAAGGCAACACGTGCCATGGAGGCTAGTCGTTCAAAGGCGCCTTCATCCTGCGCTTGCATCGCTTGCAGCGTGAGATCCATGGCATGACGCAGATGGGCGTAGCGCTGGTTGATGGAAAGGCTAAGATCACGTGACGCTAGGTAACTACGCAGCAGCTCAAAATAGCGCTGATCATTGACCGCATCGGATTCTGCTAAGAAGCGTAACTTCTCGAACTGTGACAAGGCGGGAATTTGCTTGGGTTGCAACGCTTGCTCGGCAGCTTGCTTACCCATTTCGGTGATCAGCAGGCCACGCTGGGCAAGTTTTTCAGCACGGTCGGCTTTGCAGGCGAACAGATTCAGTTGATAGCTGTCCATGCCCTCCAAGGATTGTACGGGCAGCAACGCGTTGAGGCCGGGAATCAGTCGATAACATTGGTAGCCCAGCGCTTGGAATGCCTCAATCAGCTCGGTATTGACGCCGCCACTATGCTTTAACTCAAACATGACCAACGGGGATAAGCTTCCCAGAGTTTTCTGGCCTGCCTGAAGAATTCGCGTTTCCTCGCCTTCGGCATCGAGTTTGATAAAGTCGAGAGTCTGCCAAGCAAACTCTTCCATACAATCATCCAGGGTGCGCAACTTAATCGTCTGCTCAATACTTTCCTGGCCATCGGTCTTGCTCAGGGAATTCAGTTCGGAGTTGTTGGAAAGGTAAAAGGTGGCTTCACCTTGATGATCCGATAATCCGGCTTCGATCACTGTGCTCAGCGCAGTAAATCCATTGCGGGCGATAGACTGACGCAGCGCCTCGGCTGTGGCCGGTGTTGGCTCGAAGCAGTACACGTGGCCTTTGCCCTGCAAACGTAACATCATGCTGTTGGCGTAGACGCCATAGTTGGCGCCGATGTCGAGGATCTGCATACCAGGCTGAATCAACTGGCGTACAAAATGAATCTCGTCTTCGAACCAGTCGCCCTGCTCGCTGAGCACAAAATGGCTCATCAAGGTTGGGTCATTGGGAATGGCGATTTGCGTGCCGTCACGAAGCGGCAAAAAAACATTTGAAGTGGACATTAGTGAGCGATTCCGGGTGTCGGCAAAGCCGAGTAGTTTAAGCGGGCAGTGATTAATGTTCTGCGTTTTGAGTCTCATTAAAAGCTTGCTTGAGGACGATCCATGTGTTCAGGCATTGTCGAACACGTACAACCATTCTTCATAATAGGCGCCTGCCCAGGCTTCAATGCGTGGAAACAACCATTGCGCGGCACGTGCGTCAAGCCGAAAACCAATGTCGTCGTCGATGATTGGGTCCGCTGGGCAAATCTGGCTTAGGGCGTGCTCCATCGCGCAAGCGCAAAGCAGAAATTGGCCCAGTGAGTCGGCCACTCGACGAAAGCTCCACAGGTCCGGCGTATACATCGCGCGATACACGGGGGAGTGCGGCTCGGCGTCGAGGCAGTCGATAATCAGTGGGTCGCGTCCGCACAATCCGAATAAGAACCAATGTGACTTCCAGGACAGTATCTCGGTCTCGATCAGGGGGTCATAACTGTAGCCCGGCGTGCGCCACCCTAGACGTGAACAGGACAGGAGTTCAATGGGATCACCGACTTGGCGCAGCTTTAAATGATTGACGGGAGCGTAGTGCTGTAGATAAAGTCTAAACTCGTCTGGCAGGCGCAGCAGTTTCTGACGCTCCAGTGCATCGCTGAGGCCGGACGATTGTGTACCGCGAAACGGTACAGGCGGCGCATAAAAACTGCGGATCAGTTCGACACAATCGGTCAATCCATGGGCTGTTTGAGTCATCAGCTCTCCGTTCGGGCGGCGTATACGCGGCAACAGTGTGACCCCGTTTTAGGTCGCATTATTTAAGGCTAGCAGTTTATTACCAAAAAATAAGGGCCATGGCAGTGGCCATCATGGGGTAACATCCTTATAGTCTTTGGCCATAACCGGGCAGGCTGAGTCACTGCATCCGGATTAAGAACTCTAAATAACTTCAAGGGAGACACTGCATGAATTATTTCAAGCGCACAACGACTGGCATGCTGTTGCTGGCAGCCGGTTCACTGGCGATTGCCGAAGAGCCCAAATCTGGCGTGACTTTGGGCCTGGAGTCCGGTTACTACGGCTTCGACAGCGAACGTAAACTCGATGATGATTTCTACAAAGGCATCAAGCTAGGCTACCAGTATGCCAGCCCTTGGGCTTTGGAATTAAGTTACCTAACGCTGGACACTGAAGCGGATGGCAGTAAAGCCGATGTACGATACAAACAGTACCGCATGGATACGCTGTATCATCTGTCCTCTGACCCAACATTGCGTCCCTATATTGCGGCGGGTGTCGGTGAGGGTGTCTTCAAGCCCGCTGCGGGTGGCCGCCACGATGAAACTCAGCTTAACCTGGGCGGTGGCGTTAAATACTTCCTGAATAAAATGGTTGCTGTGGATGCTGGCGCACGCAGCTTCTACAGCTTGGACACCGAAGACTTCGATTACGGCATTAACCTAGGACTTTCCATGGTCTTTGACACGACGCCCGCGCCGAAAGACAGTGACGGTGACGGCGTGTACGACAAGTCCGATGCCTGCCCTAACACGCCTGCGGGTGCGCGCGTCGATGCGCGAGGCTGTGAGCTCGACACCGATGGTGACGGCGTGGTCGATAGCAAAGACAAGTGCCCCAACACCCCGCGTGGTACCAAGGTGGATGCCAACGGTTGTCCGATCATCAGCAAGGTCGACAGCGATGGTGATGGCGTTGAAGACAAAATGGACAAATGCCCCGGCACACCCAAGGGCGCGAAAGTGGATGCCAACGGTTGTGAGCTGGATGGCGACAAGGATGGCGTAGTGGATCGTTTGGATCAGTGCCCCGACACCTCTGCTGGAGCTAAAGTCGATGCCAAAGGTTGCTATCTGCAGTTGACCGAAACTCGTACCTTTAACCTGAATGTGCAATTCGGACATGACTCATTGGTCATTTCTGAGGCTTACAAGGGCGAAATTCGTGCGCTGGCTAAGTTCCTGACCGAATACCCACAAACCGGTGTCGTGATCGAAGGTCACACCGATGATCGTGGTTCGGATCAGTACAACCAACGTCTGTCTGAGAATCGCGCCAAAGCAGTTGCGCAAGTGCTGACCCAAGAACTGGGTATCGCGGCAGACCGCGTGACCACTGTCGGTAAAGGCGAATCTTCGCCGATCGCTACCAACAGCACCGAGGCTGGTCGTGCCCAGAACCGTCGCGTGGTTGCGGTGGTGAGTGCCAAAGTCACCGTGATCCAGAAAAAGTAAGTTTGGACTGGATGTGCAGTTAGCGATGAGGGGAGCTTAGGCTCCCCTTATTGTTTTATAGTTCGGAATAAAACCCACAAGAGTGTGCCGGCACCTACACCAAAGACATGCGACTCGGTGGCGACCCGTGCGCCGATTTGTTCGCTCAGCGCTGGATTCGGCCCCACAAGCCACTGCCATAGGGCCCATCCCAGCACCGCGACAAAAACCAGCAAGGCTGCGCCTCTGTGTTGTGACCAATGCTGCAAGGCAATAAATGCCGTCAATCCATAGAGCACTGCACTGAGCCCAAAATAAGTGGTGTCTGCGGGGTAAGCCAACCAATAGACCAGGGTAATCAGCAGCGCGCACAGCACGAAAAACAAACCCCAGCGCCAACCGGAAAGGGTGTTTCCAAACAGGATGCCAAGGAGTGTTAAACCACTCAGATTGAGCAAGAGGTGATAAGCGCTGCCATGAGTGAGGTGGGCGCTGAACAGGCGCCACCATTGTCCCTCATTCACGCGCTCGCCGTGATAGATCAGCGAGGGAGAGGGCGAGTCAGCAACGCAGAAGCTTAAGACGCAGAGTACAAACAGCGCAATAAAAGCACTACGCTGTTGTAGTGGCAGAAGGTGGCTCATATGCCATGCCGCACGCTATCACACAGAGTGCACCAAATGCGGCATTTTGCTCCAACGTTCGATGAATTCAGGGATTTGACTGACCGGCAAAGGCTTGGAGTAGAAGTAACCTTGCGCATAGTCGCAACCGAGGTTGATCAACACTTCTTCCTGCTTGCGTGACTCAATGCCTTCGGCCAGGACTTGGATCGCCAGGCTATCGGCCAGGGTAATAATACTTTTCACCAGCGCCCGGTCTGAGTCGCTCTTAATCAGCTCATTGACGAACAAACGGTCAATTTTGATCTTCGACAGAATATGACTGAACTTCTTGATATAGCCGAGTGAAGAATAGCCGGTGCCGAAGTCGTCAATACTGAAGCGCAAGCCCGTTTGCAGCAATTGCTCAATCCCGCGCATGACCACCGGGTCGTCGTCCAAGACCAAGCGTTCAGTCACTTCGAGCTCGACCCAATCCAAGGGTTTCAGGAAGATTTCGTGCTTATTGATCCAAGAGTAAATTTGACGCTGATGGAAATTGGTGGCACTGAAGTTGATGGCCACGATAAACGGCTTCTGGAACTGCTCACGCCATAGCTCGACTTGCTTGATGGCCTGCTCGAAGACCCAGATATCAATGTTAAAAATCAGCCCGGTTTTCTCGGCAATCGGGATAAAAATATCCGGCCCGACGCGGCCCAGATCTTCGTCTTCCCAGCGCAATAAGGCCTCGAAGCCAGTAATGCTCATATCATGCAGGTTGATCAGGGGCTGGAAGTGCAGTTCGAGTTGGTTGCGCGTAATGGCATCCTGCAGTTTGCTCTTGATCGTATTGTTGAGCACGATGTCGTGCATCATCGACTGATCGAAGAAGGCAAAGGTGTTGCGGCCGCTTTCTTTCGCTTTGTACATCGCGGTGTCGGCCTTGCGAATCAGTTCCTCCGGGTTGCTACCATCATCGGGAAACAGCACGATCCCGATACTGCAGCCGAGTTGTAGCTGGGTTTCCTTGAGGCTGAAGTTTTCTTTGAAGGTCAGAATCGTCTCTTCAGCCACCACCTCGGCCTCAGTGCGCGTCTGGCAGTGGAAGCAGGCGATAAACTCATCCCCCCCAAAGCGCGCAACGTAACCGTCATAACGATCGATCAGATAGCTCAATCGCGCGGCGCTATCTTGCAAAATTTTGTCGCCAATGCTGTGGCCGAGGCTATCGTTGACCTCTTTGAAGCCGTCCAGGTCGATGAAGAAAAGTGCTAATTTGTACTTTTGCTCGGCCTTCTGATACGCGCTCATTTCTTGGCGCAGATGACGGTCGATGTGACGCCGGTTAGGCAGGTTGGTCAGCACATCGTAGTTGGCCTGGTACTGCAATTGGTTTTCGTAGGATTCGCGTTCAATCGCAAACTCAACGACTTGCTTACGGCCTTCATTCAAGGCATCCACCAAGTCTGTCAGCTCGTCGTTGAAATGGCGGCGGTTCAGACGGATGGGCACATAGGTCTTGTTGCCAACGCTTTCGTTTTCAGAGGTGAACTTACGAATGTAAGACAGGTGCTGCGTAATGGCACGTTTGACGATGATGCTGAACACAAACGCAATCAGCCCGATGACCGCCATGGTGTTCAGCAAGGTTGCGACGAACTGAGAGACCACGCCGCTGCGAATCAGGCTCTCATCCACGCTGAGCTCTAAGCGACCGACGATTTGTTCGTTGACGCTCAGGTTCGCTTTCAGGTCAGCCGGTTGGCTCAGCACGCCATATTCATAGATTTGGCCCAGCGACTCGACAACGCGGATGCCTTTGATAAAGGGTTGGCGATAGACGCCCTCGAGCAGAATGCGGGTACTGTCATGGTCAACATTCCATAAGCTGCGAGCCAGCTGCTGTTTGACTGTTTGGATGGTTTTTTCGCATTCCTCGTAGACCGCCGCCCGATCATCCAGATATTGCTTGTACAGCAGAGCCGAAACCATCAGTACGGTAAAGAGTGCACCAATACTGATGAAATAAAAGGTCAAGCGATGCCCGAGCTTATGAAAGGGGATCAGGGAGGGCCTTTTTTGAACGGCTTTATTCTCGGACACGTGTGGCTTCCTTTGAACTGGGCTTGCCTGTTATTTTCTGTCAATTTGCGCTTTGGGGCTGCGTCGGAGTAAGGCGTGATGACGGTTCTCGCGGCCGTTAGTCAAGCAGCCGGCCACAACACGCTGCGTCTTCGCAGGACGACTAGTAGTTATAGGCCAAAACGCCTAAAACCACAAACCGGTCGGGTGGCTTATTTGCGCCGGGTAGTGTCTTGTTATTGAAGCGTATCACAGCCTGTGGGCTCTTTTGTCGGCACCGCACTCAGGGTATCATTGCCGGCCTAATTTTTGTGCGGGTTTCGTGTCCGCGATTGCAGCAGGTCAACCTTATGTCTATTAAGTCAGATAAGTGGATACGTCGCATGGCCATGGAGCATGGCATGATCGAGCCCTTTGAGCCAGGCCAGATCCGCCACGGGGCTAACGGCGACAAAATCATCTCCTACGGCACCTCAAGCTATGGGTATGACGTGCGCTGCAGCCGCGAATTTAAGATCTTCACCAACGTGCACTCTGCGACCGTCGATCCGAAAAACTTCGTCGCCAGCAGCTTTGTTGATGTCGACAGTGACGTCTGTATTATCCCTCCGAATTCATTCGCCCTGGCGCGCACGGTGGAGTATTTCCGCATTCCACGTAATGTGCTGACTATCTGCTTGGGCAAGTCGACCTATGCGCGCTGCGGCATTATCGTCAATGTCACACCCCTGGAGCCCGAATGGGAGGGTCATGTCACGCTGGAGTTCTCGAATACCACGACATTGCCCGCTAAGATCTACGCCAATGAGGGCGTGGCGCAGATGCTGTTCCTGGAGTCTGATGAAGTCTGTGAAACCAGTTATAAAGACCGCGGCGGCAAGTACCAGGGCCAAACCGGCGTGACCTTGCCGCGTACCTGATGAACCCACAGAAACTGCAAAAACTTCTGGCCGGGTTTAAAGGCTGGCGCGAACAGGCCTTTATTCTGGCGCTAGCAGAGCGAGCCGTGCCCAATGCCCAGCTCTATTATGAATCAACGGAGCAGCGTGCTCAGGCGCGCGCGCTGACGCAATTGATCGATGCCATCTGGCTGCGGATTCAAAAGCCGGGTAGCGAGGATGAGCTGGAAGAGCGAGCAGCCGAATTGAGTGATACCTTGAGCACGCTGACCCCGGATACCGAGTCGGTCGACCAATATGGTGTCTATCCGGCGCGCGATGTCTGTGCCTTGATTGAACAGAGCCTGTTGGCGATGATCAACCCGGAAAAGCGCCGCTGTGAAGAGGCCAGCCAACTCTCCTTAGCGACCATCACGCAATTCATCGAGTTCGCGGAAGGCGAGGGCAAGTCTGAAGATGCCCTGATTAAATTATTTGATCGTCACCCGTTGGTGGCACGAGAGTTCTCGTTCCAAGAAGAACTTTACGACCTGTTGCGCAGTGCGCCGCATCCCTCCGTTGAATTTTTCCAAAGCCTGCGTGAGTTGGCGCAGGATGAAGGCGTGAGCAATATTGGGGTCAGTTTGGCGGATTAGTGGGCCGATCAACGTCGCAATTCATACACCGCCATATTCACGACACTCGCCAGGTTCAACGATTCGATCAACCCGCTGCCGGGGATCGAATAGCGCTTGGCGCGCAGCTGTTCGACTAAGGCGGAGGGCAGCCCGCGTGCCTCGTTGCCGAAAAGAAAACAGTCGGTTTGCTTGAAACTGGGATGGGTCGGTCGCTCGCCCTGCATGTCGAGGCAGGCTAGGTGTCGATAGCGCTGAGACAAGGTATCTGGCAGCACATCCTGCTCCACGGGCACATGAAAGATCGCCCCCATGCTGGCGCGCACGGTTTTCGGGTTGTAGGGGTCAACACTGTTGGGGCTGAGCAGGCAGCGAAAGCCACCAAACCAGGCCAGCGTCCGGAGTATGGTACCCAGGTTGCCCGGGTCTTGGATTTCATGCAGGTAAATGCCCGGCGCGGTTGTGTCTGCAGTGATATCGCTTAGCGCCGCGATGGGCAGCACCGCTAAAATGCCTTGCGGGCTCTGCGTATCCGACAACAGTGCCATGTTCTTATTGCTGATCACGGTCTTTTCAAAGGCGCTGGGCAAATCGAGGTGCGACTCGGTGACATACAAACGCGCGGCCCTCAGTTTGGGGTTCGCTTGTGTCGCTTTCTCCAGCTCCTGCAGCAAATGCTCGCCCTCCACAATAAAACAACCGAATTGCTGACGGTATTTTTTCTGGTGCAGTTTTTTGATGTCGTCGAGTTTCATTTGTTTTCGCCTAGCATCGCGATGGCCAACGCTTCGGCCACCTTAATCCCATCGACCCCGGCCGACAAAATGCCTCCGGCATAGCCGGCACCTTCGCCCGCCGGGTATAGCCCCTCTGTATTCAGGCTTTGCAGCGAATCCTTATCGCGGGTGATGCGTACCGGTGACGAGGTGCGAGTCTCGATACCGGTCAGAACCGCGTCGTGTCGATCGAAACCTCGAATCTGCCTGCCGAAGGCGGGCAGGGCTTCACGAATCGCTTCGATCGCATAGGCAGGCAGTGCGCTGGCCAAATCGCCGAGCTTGATGCCGGGTTTGTACGAGGGTTCAACCTCGCCTAGCTGGGTCGAGGCTTGTTGACGGATAAAGTCGCCGACCAATTGGGCCGGCGCGCAGTAATCGGCGCCACCCAGCTCATAAGCGTGGGCTTCGAGTTTTTCCTGTAGCTCGACGCCGGCCAGCGGGCCGCCGGGAAAGTCCTTGTCCGGGTCGATGCCGACGACGATGCCGGCATTGGCATTGCGTTCGTTGCGCGAATACTGGCTCATGCCATTGGTCACCACACGGCCCTCTTCGGAGGTCGCCGCGACGACAGTCCCACCTGGGCACATGCAAAAACTGTAAACCGCACGGCCATTTTTAGCGTGGTAGACCAGCTTGTAGTCAGCCGCCCCCAACTCCGGATGCCCCGCATACTTGCCCAGTCGGGCGCGGTCGATCATCGATTGCGGATGTTCGATGCGAAAACCGATGGCAAACGGCTTCGGTTCAATAAATACGCCAATTCGGTCCAACATGCGGAAGGTGTCGCGCGAGCTATGGCCCAGTGCCAGCACCAC
The DNA here is from genome assembly GCA_041591755.1 of Oleiphilaceae bacterium. Taxonomy (GTDB): domain Bacteria; phylum Pseudomonadota; class Gammaproteobacteria; order Pseudomonadales; family Oleiphilaceae; genus JBFHRI01. Next base: position 417 of record JBFHRI010000090.1, on the reverse strand, counting down.
ATAGTGGCTGGCAAGCTCAGTGCCATCGGCCAGGCGGACACCGCAGACACGCTGTGGTTGGTCATCATGCGCCGGCTCCAGCAAGAGTTCTTCCACCTTGCTTGCGAAGCGTACTTCGCCGCCCAGGCGAATAATTTCCTCGCGCATGCTTGCTACCACGCCAGTCAGGCGGAAGGTGCCGATATGGGGCTTACTCACATAAAGTATTTCTTCCGGTGCGCCGGCTTTGACAAACTCCTGCATGACCTTGCGGCCATAGAACTTCGGGTCCTTGATTTGGCTATACAGTTTGCCGTCGGAGAAGAGTCCGGCACCGCCTTCACCAAATTGCACATTCGATTCGGGCGTGAGCTGGTGTTTGCGCCAGAGCGCCCAGGTGTCTTTGGTGCGGCGGCGTACGTCTTTACCGCGTTCCAG
>JBFHRI010000089.1:0-10759 GCA_041591755.1 Oleiphilaceae bacterium | reverse complement strand
TGAACGGCTTAACGAAAGTAGCTTGCGTACTTCTTTGGCCGGATGCTTGGACTGCGCAATCAACCCCGGTAAGGCGGCCACGTCGAGCGCGATCAGCTCAACGAAGCGCTTGTATAGCGGATTGGAAAGCGGCGTTTTGCTGATCATTTAGCTAAACCGTTCGCGCTCTTCTTCGCGCAGGGTCAGGATCTCGAATCCGTTTGAGGTCACCAGAATCGTGTGCTCCCACTGTGCGGACAATTTGTGATCCTTGGTCACGACCGTCCAGCCGTCCGGCAATAATTTACAGTGGCGTTTGCCTTGGTTGATCATGGGCTCGATGGTGAAGGTCATGCCTTCGCGCAGCTCCATGCCCGTGCCGGGGCGTCCGTAGTGCATCACCTGCGGATCTTCGTGAAAGACTTTGCCGATCCCATGGCCACAATACTCTCGCACGACAGAAAAGTAGTTGCCCTCGGCATGTTGTTGAATCGCGTGACCGATATCACCCAGGCGCACGCCGGGGCGCACCATCTCGATGCCAAGATACATGCATTCTTGCGTAATACGGGTGAGGCGCTCGGCCGCAATGCTGGGTGGGCCGACGAAGAACATCTTGCTGGTGTCGCCGTGATACTCGTCTTTGATCACAGTAACGTCGATATTCACGATATCACCATTTTTCAATACCTTGCTGTCGCTAGGAATGCCGTGGCAGATGACGTGATTGACCGAAGTGCAAATCGACTTGGGAAAGCCTTTGTAATTCAGGGGGGCTGGGATGGCGTTTAGCTCATTCACGATATAGTTGTGACAAATACGATCCAGCTCGCCGGTCGAGATGCCGGGGCGTACGTACTCGCCAATCATTTCAAGCGTCTGCGCCGCGAGTCGACCGGCGACACGCATCTTTTCGATTTCTTCTGCGGTTTTTATCGTGACTTTCATGAACTCAGAATGTGCTGCAAGAGGGTTAGTGAGCGGCAGATCAACGCCAGGTGGCGCATTCTACCGTGAAAGGCGTTGAATAAAAACGCCAAGCCTACATAGTTTCTGGCTATCGAAGCTAACTTACGCTGCAGCTTACTGTCGTTCGCGCAAAAAGCGGTGAGATTGCTTCCGACAGCGCTAAATTTCTTTCTCTTAATAGGTGGTTTATGGTATAAAGCGCACGCCTTTTTTCGGCTGTGGCATCATTGTGCGTCGCGGCGAGAGAAAATGGGCACTAACTCACACACGTTTCGACACATGGCACCGGGTGCCCAGAGGCTTCGCCTTCGGGTTGGTGTAATGGGAAGCGTGGAGGTCTAACCCAATATTTATTCAGGAATTTTTATGGCTTCCGTATCTATGCGAGACCTGCTGAAGGCAGGCGTTCACTTTGGTCACCAGACGCGTTACTGGAACCCCAAGATGGGTCGTTACATCTTCGGTGCGCGCAACAAGATCCATATCATCAACCTCGAGCACACCGTGCCTGCTTTCAACGAAGCGCTGGAATTCGTGCGTCGCCTGTCCGAGAACAAGAACAAGATTCTGTTCGTTGGGACCAAGCGCGCAGCGAGCCTCACCATTCAGGAAGAAGCCACGCGCGCTAACATGCCTTACGTCAACCATCGCTGGTTGGGTGGCATGTTGACGAACTACAAAACCATTCGTCAGAGCATCCGTCGTTTCCGCGAACTGGAAACCCAGCGCGATGATGGTACCTTCGATAAGCTGACCAAGAAAGAAGCGCTGATGCGTACTCGCGAAATGGAAAAACTAGAGCGTAGCATCGGTGGTATCAAGGACATGGGTGGCCTGCCTGATGCGCTGTTCGTGATCGATGTAGATCATGAGCGAATTGCCATCAAAGAAGCCAACAAACTGGGTATCCCGGTGATTGGCATTGTGGATACCAACAGCGATCCTGATGGCGTTGATTACGTCATCCCAGGTAACGATGACGCAATCCGTGCGATCCAGATCTATGCCAAGAGCGTCGCGAATGCAGTGCTCGAAGGCGCATCCGCGCATGGTGGCGAATACGTTGAAGTGGCTGAAGCAGAAACAGCTGCCAGCGACGAGCCCGCAGCAGAGTAAGCTTCTGCTTGATGGTCGATGGGGTTCGCTAGGTTTTGCTGCGGCAGACCTAACGAATCCTGCCGATTAAGAATCGAATTCTCAAGCATGAAAAAGGCGTTGGGCTCGCGCCTTGATCTGGGTTGGCCAATGGTTAGCCGACGCGAGCCGGGTCTAGTACATGACAGCGCCCCTTTTTGTCTCTTTTTCATGCCTTATAAATGACTGACGAATGTGCTTCAGGCACATGTAACCCAGAGGAAATTCAAGATGGCTGCTATTAGTGCTGCATTGGTAAAAGAACTGCGTGAGCGCACCGGTCTGGGCATGATCGAGTGTAAGAAAGCGCTGGCCGACACCGATGGTGATATCGAAAAAGCGATTGAAGAGCTGCGTAAGAAAAGCGGTATGAAGGCTGCGAAGAAAGCGGGTCGCACTGCTGCAGATGGTGCCGTCGCGACGCGCGTTGCTGACGACGGTTCTTTCGGTGTGATGGTTGAAGTGAACAGCGAAACCGACTTCGCCGCGCGAGATGAAGGCTTCTTGGCATTTGTCAGCAAAGTCGTCGATCGTGCGATCGAGACCAAGAGCACCGATCTGTCCGTCGTGATCAATGCTGAACTGGAAGACGCACGCAGCGGCCTGGTTCAGAAAATCGGCGAAAACATCAGTATTCGTCGCGTGGCGATCCTCGAAGGCAAAGTGGTCGGCCAATACGTACACGGCAACAACCGCATTGCGGTGTTGGTTGCACTGAGCGGCGCAGATGGTGAGCTGGCCAAAGATGTTGCAATGCATGTTGCAGCGGTTAATCCTCAATATGTGCGTCAGGAAGATGTGCCGGCTGAAGTGGTCGAGAAAGAGAAGGAAATCTTCACTGCGCAGGCAGCAGAGAGCGGCAAGCCTAAAGAAATCATTGAGAAGATGATTGGCGGACGTATCAGCAAGTTCCTCGCTGAAGTCAGCCTGGTTGATCAGCCCTTCGTCAAAGATCCTGACGTCAAAGTGGGCGCGCTGGTCAAGAAGGCGGGTGCTGAGGTGACCGGCATGATTCGCTTTGAGGTCGGTGAGGGTATCGAGAAGGAAGTCGTCGATTTTGCTGCTGAAGTAGCCGCGCAGCTTAAAGGCTAAGTTTTCGGTTTGTCTAAGTAGCGCTCCGCGCATTCAGGCAAACTTCGAATACAATGATGCGCCGCATGCAATGAGTGGAAACCCATTGTCTTGCGGCGCTGTCATATCGGCGCCCCGTGCGTATTATCGTCTGCTTAATTTCAGGAGTCTGAGATGCCCATGAAACTTCAGCCTGTCTACAAACGCGTCTTGCTCAAGCTCAGTGGTGAAGCCTTGATGGGAGATGAGGATTTTGGTATCGACCCAAAAGTCCTTGATCGCATGGCTCTGGAGGTGGGGCAACTGATTGGGATCGGCGTCCAGGTCGGCATGGTGATTGGGGGCGGAAACCTGTTTCGCGGTGCTGCACTGCAAGCTGCAGGGATGGATCGGGTCACCGGAGATCATATGGGCATGTTGGCGACCGTGATGAATGCCTTAGCCATGCGCGACGCGCTGGAGCGTTCGAATATCTCTACCCGCGTGATGTCGGCCATTCCGATGAGTGGTGTGGTGGAGCACTATGATCGGCGCCGCGCCATTCGCGACTTGAAAGAGGGCGACGTTGTCATATTCAGTGCGGGAACAGGGAATCCATTTTTCACGACTGATTCGGCCGCTTGTTTGCGGGCCATTGAAATTGACGCTGACGTCGTATTGAAAGCCACCAAGGTGGACGGTGTCTACAACGCAGATCCGATGAAGGATCCCAATGCCATCAAGTATGATCGCTTAAGCTATGACGAGGTGCTGAACAAGAAACTCGGCGTGATGGATCTTACCGCGATTTGCCTGTGCCGTGATCATGACATGCCGGTGCGCGTGTTTGATATGAATAAGGAAGGCGCGCTGAAGAACATCATGGTGGGTGAGGCGGAAGGCACCCTAATCGAAGGCTGAGCGTTTTGTCATGGCGCGCTTGAGCTACGCTGTTAAACGCGCTATGTTCCACCACCAGATTTGCGGCACGTCGTGCCAGTCCAGTTCACGGGCGAACCCTAAGTTGCTAACAACGAGCGACGTTGAGATTTTAAGAGGAAGCTTTCATGATCAACGAGATCAAACAGGACGCTGAACAACGTATGAAGCGCAGTATCGAGGCGCTGCATACGGCTTTTAACAAGATTCGTACCGGGCGCGCACACCCGAGCATTCTCGATACCGTGATGGTGTCTTACTATGGCACCGATACCCCTTTGAAGCAGGTGGCCAATATTACTGTGGAAGACGGCCGTACCTTGGCTGTCTCGGCTTGGGAGCGCAATATGATCCCAGCGATCGAGAAGGCGATTATGGCTGCAGATTTGGGTTTGAATCCCTCGACCTCCGGTACTTTGATTCGTGTCCCCATGCCGGCGCTAACCGAAGAAACGCGTAAGGATATGGTCAAGCTGGCGCGTTCTGAGGCAGAGGGCGCGCGCGTTGCCGTGCGTAACATTCGTCGTGATGCTAACTCCCATATCAAGGACTTATTGAAGGAAAAGGAGATCACCGAAGATGAAGAAAAGCGCGCCGTTGACGCGATTCAGAAACTAACCGACCGCTTCATCGCTGAAGTCGATAAGCATCTGCAAGATAAAGAAGCAGACCTGATGGCGGTATAACCGTCATTCGGCCATTTTAGTCTGACTCGGGTGGCATGCGTCTGATCGCGCCACCCAGCAACCTGCGTCTAAGCCATGTCTGAATCATCTTCCTCGATACCTCTGAGTGCCTCCAGTAAGCCCCGCCACGTTGCTATTATCATGGATGGTAATAACCGCTGGGCCAAATCGCGCGGTCAGATGGGTGTGACCGGTCACCGTGAGGGCTTGGAAGCCGTGCGTGATGTTGTCGAAACCTGTTCTCGAGAAGGGATCGAGATTCTCACCTTGTTTGCGTTTAGTAGCGAGAATTGGCGTCGCCCCGAAGAAGAGGTGGGTGCGTTGATGGGCTTGTTCTTATTCGCGCTGAATCGCGAGGTCAAAAAACTGCATCGGAACAATATCCGGCTGCAGATTATCGGTGAGCGCGAGCGCTTTAGCGAAAACCTGCAAACCCATATGGCCGAGGCGGAAGCCCTGACAGCTCAGAATACTGGCATGCGTTTAGTTATTGCGGCCAATTATGGTGGGCGTTGGGATATCATGCAGGCGACGCGTCGAATTGCCGAATTGGTCAAAGCCGGGCGGATTTTGCCGGAACTCATTACCGAAGAGCTTCTGCAAACCTATCTTGCATTGGGTGATCAGCCGCTGCCGGATCTGATGATTCGTACCGCTGGGGAACAGCGCATCAGTAATTTCATGCTGTGGCAATTGGCCTATAGCGAGTTTTACTTCACCGATTGTTACTGGCCGGATTTTCGTGGGCCACAGATGCGCGAGGCCTTGCAGGCCTATGCGCAGCGCAAGCGACGCTTCGGTCAAACCGACGATCAGATTGAAGGTGCGCGCAAGTGAGCGTGTGCCGTCGCGAATACCATTCACACTCGCGCAAGCGATAGCAGGGATTCTTCGTGTTAAAACAGCGTGTCATTACTGCACTGATACTCGCCCCGGCAGTGCTGGGCTTGGTTTTGTATTTGTCCCCCGCGCATTTTGCCTGGTTTATTGCCGCAGTGGTTGCGCTGGGGGCGTGGGAGTGGGCGCAATTTTGTGGCTGTCAAAACCCGCTGCAACGCGTCGTGTACGCCGTAGCCGTTGTTTTGGGGCTCTATATTAGCGCTATGTTGCCGGCAAGCTGGGTTTTGAGCGCGGCGATGTTGTGGTGGTTGTTTGCGATGTGGCTAATCGTTCGCTTTCCTGCTGCAAGCGATCTCTGGCGACCGCCGCTTGTGCGTGCCCTGCTTGGTTTATTGGTGTTGGTGCCGTTTTGGCAGGCCTTAGTGGTCTTGCGTCAGGCGAGCTTTGTGCCAGCGCCAGAATTTACCGCATTGTGGTTGATACTTTATGTGCTGTTGTTGGTTTGGATTGCCGATATCGGAGCCTACTTCTCAGGGCGTGCATGGGGCAAGGCTAAGTTGGCCCCCAGGGTGTCTCCGGGTAAATCCTGGGCTGGGGTTTGGGGTGGCTTGGTGTTGGTGCTGGCCTATGCGTTTGCCGTGTCACAATACTTGTCTTTAAGTCTGCTGTATTCCCTGGTCTTTATCCTGGTCAGTCTAGTGGTTGCGGTGGTTTCTGTGGTTGGTGACCTGAACGAGAGCATGTTCAAGCGAGTGTCGGGCCTTAAAGACAGCAGCCAATTATTGCCGGGGCATGGCGGTATCCTGGATCGTATTGACAGCTTAACGGCAGCCGTGCCGGTATTCACCTTCCTCTTGATGCTGTTTGCCTGGGTGTAAAGATGGCTGAGGCGCGCAGGTTGAGCGAGGCGCTAAGCGTCTGCGTATTGGGCGCAACCGGTTCAATCGGACTGAGTACCCTTGACGTGATGCGGCGGCACCCGGAGCGATTTCGAGCTCATTCCCTCGCTGCACATCGTGACGATCAGCGCATGCTGCAGCTGTGTCGGGAGTTCCAGCCGCACTATGCCGTGTTAGTGGACACTGAGGCGGCAGGGCGCTTGCGCCAGGCTTTACGCAGTGAGAACCTGGCGATCGAGGTACTTGAGGGTGCGGACGCCCTGGTGGAGGTAGCGCAAGCGCCCGAGGTCAGTATTGTGATGGCGGCCATCGTCGGTGCGGCGGGCTTGCCCTCGGCCCTGGCTGCTGCGCAACAGGGTAAAAAGGTTTTGTTGGCCAATAAAGAAGCCCTTGTGATGGCAGGTAGTTTGTTCATGCAAGCGGTACAGCTCAGTGGGGCCACTCTGTTGCCCATTGATAGTGAGCACAACGCAATCTTCCAATGTCTACCGGACACTTATCGCTGCGGTGACCGCACCGGCGGCAGCGTCAGGCGAATACTGCTCACTGCTTCAGGAGGCCCTTTTCGACAGTGGTCGCTGGAACAAATGCAAACTGTGACGGTCGAACAGGCCTGCAAACACCCCAATTGGTCGATGGGCCGTAAAATATCCGTCGACTCCGCGACCTTGATGAACAAAGGTCTTGAATTGATAGAGGCCTGTTGGCTGTTTGCCACTACGCCCGAGCAGGTGGAGGTCGTGGTCCACCCGCAAAGTATTGTGCATTCCATGGTCGAGTATTGTGACGGCAGTGTATTGGCCCAGATGGGCGCTCCGGACATGCGCGTGCCCATCGCCTTTGGCCTGGCATGGCCCGAGCGGATTGCGTCGGGAAGCCAATTTTTGGACTTGGTGGCGCAAGGGCAGTTGCAATTTGAGGCGCCCGACCGCGAGCGCTTTCCGTGTTTACGTTTGGCGAGTGAGGCTTTCGCGATGGGGGGAACCGCGTGTACGCATCTTAATGCGGCGAATGAGATCGCGGTCGCTGAATTTCTGGCCGGCAAGCTGCCGTTCATGAGCATCCCTGTTATGATTGAACGTGTTCTAGCTGAGTTGCCGGTGCAACCCGTGAGCACCTTGAACGACATTCTTGAGGCGGACCAGCGTGCACGTGATTACACTCGGACACTCTTGGCTTCCTCCTTGAAATCCGTGAACTAGACGGCTTTTGTATGGATCTGATACAGCACATTCTGTCACTGCTATTGACGCTGGCGATTCTGGTAGCGGTGCATGAGTATGGTCATTTCTGGGTGGCGCGTCGGTGTGGCGTCAAAGTGCATCGTTTTTCAATTGGCTTCGGTACCCCGTTATTTTCATGGCGAGATAGGCAGGGAACAGAGTTTGCCTTTGCCGGCATCCCCTTGGGTGGCTATGTAAAAATGCTGGACGAGCGAGAGGGACCGGTCGCCGCACACGAGCAGCACCAAGCCTTCAATCGCAAAACGCCGATGCAACGTATTGCGATCACAGCGGCGGGCCCGCTGGCTAATTTCCTGTTTGCCATCTTGGTCTATGGGGCCTTGTTTTTCTCCGGGTTTAATGTGCTGGTGCCGAAATTAGCGGCGCCCGAAGCGGGGTCGCTGGCGGCCGAGGCTGGCCTGTACGAGGGGGCCGAGATTGTTGCGGTCGATGGGCGCGAAGTGCTCAGTTGGCGCGATGTCGTGATGGCCTTGGTCAACCGTCTAGGCGAGAACGGCGAAATCACGCTAACCGTTAGGTCGCACACGCACGGCGATCTGAGCACTCATCACCTGACCGTAAGTGATTGGCTAAAAGGCGAAGAGCAGGGGGCCATACTCAGTAGTCTGGGGCTACAACCCTGGCGGCCGCAGGTGCCTGCGGTCATCGGGGAACTGGTTCCAGGGGGCGCGGCAGAGCAAGGCGGCTTGTTGCCTGGTGACCAGGTGCTGGCCGTTAATGAAGAACCCGTGCGGGACTGGTATGCATTTGCCGGCACGATCTCAGACTCTCCGGAAAAGCCTTTGCTTCTGGATATTCGGCGCGTTGATGAGCAGGGGGCCGAACAGCGAGTGCAACAATGGGTGCGGCCGCGTCTGGAGACCTTGGAAGATGGCTCGCAGGTAGGGCGTTTGGGTATCTACCCGAAGCCCTTTAAATACCCCGAAGAAATGATTCGAGAGGTGAATTATGGCCCCATTTCAGCCATGTTCGAGGGGCTGCGGCAGACCTGGGTCGATTGTCAAACCAATCTAATGGCCATCGGCAAGCTACTCAGCGGAAGGATTTCACTTGAAAATCTTAGCGGCCCCATTACTATCGCGCAGGTTGCTAATGAGTCCATCAGTTCGGGTTGGGAAGACTTTATTCGTTTTCTGGCGTTTTTCAGTGTCAGTCTCGGAATTTTAAACCTTCTGCCCATTCCAGTATTAGATGGTGGCCATATTGTTTACCACGCATTAGAAGCGTTGCGTGGTAAACCGATTTCGGAAAAGTGGCAGCTCCTTGGGCTGAAAATTGGGGTTTCATTGATCATCCTGCTGATGACCGTCGCCTTCTATAACGACATCATGAGACTGTAAAGCGGTAGCGATAAAACCGCTCATAAAATCAATAAGGTATAGATCTGCTAATGAGCATGTTTTTCGGGTTCTTCAAGGGTCCGCGGTTTCTATTTTGGTGTATTTTGGGCCTGGTTCTAAGCCTCAATGTGCATGCCTTCGTGGTTGAGGACATTCGTGTCGATGGCTTGCGTCGCGTTTCCGCGGGCACCGTGTTCTCCGAGTTTCCGATCAATGTCGGCGATGAGGTGTCACAAGAAAAATTGGCAAACGCAACCAAGACTCTATTTAAGACCGGGTTATTTACCGACATCGCGCTGCATCGGGAAGACCGGGTCCTCATTGTGGAAGTTGCGGAACGTCCTTCGATTGCCAAAATCGCCATTGAGGGTAACAAGGATATCGCTGAAGAAGACCTCTTGGAGGGCCTCAAGACCGCCGGCATGGCAGAAGGACAGGTATTCAAGCGCGTCACGCTGGAGCGTTTGGAGCTAGAAATTTTGCGCTCCTACGTTTCCGCGGGTCGTTACAATGCATCGGTTGAGGCGAGTGTCACCGAACTGCCTCGTAACCGAGTTGAAATCAATATCAAGATCAGTGAGGGTTCGGTTGCATCCATATTGCATGTGAACTTTATCGGTAATAACGCATTTTCAGATGCCGAGCTCAGTGATCTGATGCAGTTGAAGACCGGCAGTTTCTGGTCGTTCTTTACCGGCGACGATAAGTATTCCAAGGAAAAGCTTGCCGGTGATCTGGAGCGCGTTCGCTCGCACTATTTGAACAACGGCTACATCAAGTTCGTCAACGAGTCGACACAAGTGTCCATCTCGCCTCAGAAGGAAAACGTTTTCATCACCGTCAACGTCAATGAGGGGCCGCAATTCAAGGTACGAGAGTTTCATCTCAAGGGAGACCTGGTGCTGGAGGAAGAGACCTTGCGTCGTTTGGTCATTCTCAAGCCCGGCGATGTGTTTTCGCAAGAAAAGATCACCTTTAGCTCTGACATGATCTCTCGCGCTCTCGGGTCAGAGGGCTTTACCTACGCGAATGTGAATGCCATCCCCACACCGCATGACGACAATACCGCAACGGTGACCTTTTATATTGATCCTGGTAAGCGGACCTATGTAAGACGCATCAATTTTCGGGGTAACGTGAGTACCAAGGATGAGGTTCTGCGGCAGGAAATGGTACAGCAAGAAGGCGGCTCTGCGTCTGATGAACTAATTGAAACCTCCAAAACCCGTTTAGAGCGTTTGGGCTTCTTCAGTAACGTGAATGTCGAGACGCCCCCGGTTCCTGGCGTCAGCGATCAGATTGACGTCAACTATACCGTCGAAGAGCAGTCCTCGGGCAATCTGAGTGCGAGTTTGGGCTACTCACAGAATAGTGGCTTCAATGTCGGCCTGTCGGTTTCAGAAAGCAATTTCTTTGGTACGGGTCGTCGAGTTTCCTTCGGTGTGAATACCAGTAGCGCCCAAAAGTCGGCTAACTTTTCCTATTTGAACCCCTATTACACGGTGGATGGTGTGAGCCGTGGCTTCAGCGTATTTGGGCGCGAAACAGATTTCGAAGAACAGAATGTTTCTGACTTCGTCATGGACGAGGTTGGAGGAAGTGTCACCTTCGGTTATCCGATCAGTAACTTAGCGCGTTTGAATTTTGGTTTGAGTATTGCTGAAACCAAGGTCAAGGCC
>JBFHRI010000088.1:0-10778 GCA_041591755.1 Oleiphilaceae bacterium | reverse complement strand
TGCTTCTGATCAAGCATTGGCACGTCAGATCTATTGCGATGAGATTGATTTACTGGTCGATCTCTCGGGGCACATGGCGGATCATCGTCTCGCGGTATTTGCGCGTAAACCGGCGCCCGTTCAGCTTAGCTGGTTGGGCTACCCTAATACCACGGGGCTACAAGAGATGGATTGGCGCATCACCGATGCGGTGGCTGATCCTTCGCCCGAGTCTGATCGCTATTACTCGGAAAAATTACTGCGTTTGCCGGGAGGGTTTCTGTGTTACGCGGGTAATCCCTCGATTGCGGCGAATGCCGTGGCGCCGCGCCAACGTAAAGGCTACTTTACGTTTGGGAGTTTTAACAACCTGGTCAAGGTGCAGGCTCCAGTGATTGCGCTTTGGGCCCGTATCCTGCGCGCGCTGCCTCAATCGAAATTACTGCTCAAATCGCTGCAGCTAAGGGGGGAGTTGGCGAAGCAACATTGTATCGAGGCGTTTGCTGAACAGGGCATTAGTCCCGAGCGTCTTTTGTTGTACGGCATGCTGCCTGATCCCGAAGCGCATCTGAAGCTTTATGATGAGGTCGATTTGGCGCTTGATCCGTTTCCCTATAACGGCACGACGACCACCTGCGAAGCGGCTTGGATGGGCGTGCCGACCCTAACCTTGCGCGGGCGCACCCATGCCTGCCGCGTGGGTGCCAGCATTAACACGCGCCTAGGGCTGCATCACTTGATTACGGACGATGTCGAAGCGTATTTTCAGCACGCGGTAGCCTGTGCAAACGATCCTGATTGCTTGACGGAGCTCCGCGGACAACTGCGTGCCACGCTGCAAAACTCCAGCCTGGGTGATGCGCCGCGCTTTGCCACAGAGTTTGAAGCGGCGTGCGAGCAAGCATGGCAGGCGTGGGCGGCTCAGCGCTTGGAAGCGGAGAGTTTGGGGTCAGAGTAGAAACTCGATGAGTTTTTACTCTGACCCCAAACTCTTAGAGCGGAAGCTCGGTCTTGTAAACCACCTTGCGCATGACAAAGCTCGATTGTACGCCGGTCACCCCCGCCAATCGCGTCAGCTTGCCTAATAAAAAATTTTGATAGCTTTTCATGTCGGCGACCACGACTTTGAGTAAGTAATCGGATTCCGAGCCTGTGATCATCAAACACTCCAGCACCTCTGGAAAGCCAGCGACGGCTTGTTCGAAGACATCGAAGCGGTCGGGTGTATGGCGATCCATACTGATGTGGATCAAAGCGATTAAATCGAGACCTAAGGCTTCTTCATTCAACAGCGTCACGGTACGTTGGATAATTCCGGCATCACTGAGTGCTTTAACCCGGCGCGAGCAGGGGGAAGGCGAAAGGCCCACTTTTTCAGCCAGCTCCAGGTTGCTGATCGCGCCATTGTGCTGCAGTTCATGCAGTATGCGGCGGTCGAGACGATCGAGTTCCATATAAAGTTCTCAATAAGCAGTTGTGGCGCAATAAATAATCTTAAAATACAAATATAGCGCAATAAAATATCGTTTATGCGATTTTTTATCCCATCTTTGCCATCATTCGCCCGAGCACTCGACCTATACTTTCCGGCATGCTTAACCCATTTGCTGGAGACTGTTTATGCGTCGCTTCGATCACACCAAATACCGAGCTTTTACACCTCTGCAAAAGCTGGACCGGCGTTGGCCGTCGCGGGTGATTACCGAGGCGCCGCAATGGTGTGCGGTCGATCTGCGTGATGGCAATCAGGCGCTGATCGAGCCCATGACGGTGCAACAAAAACTGCGCATGTGGGATTTGCTGGTTAAGCTGGGATTCAAAGAGATCGAGATTGGCTTTCCCTCGGCCTCACAAGATGACTACGATTTTTGTCGTTGTTTGATCGAAGAGCAGCGCATCCCAGATGATGTCACCATCCAGGTGCTGGTACAGGCGCGGGACGAGTTGATCGAGCGCACCTATGAAGCAATGCGTGGCGTGCGTCAGGCGATTGTGCACGTCTACAACTCAACTTCTCCGGTGCAACGTGAAAAAGTCTTCAAGCTCGATCAGGCGGGCATTATCGAGATCGCGCGCAATGGCGCACGCAAGGTGATGAGCGAGGCGCGGAAATACCCAGAGACTCAGTGGCGTTTTCAATATTCCCCCGAAAGTTTTTCCAGCACTGAGATCGATTTTTCGATTGCCGTGTGTGATGCCGTGATTGATGTTTGGCAACCCACGCCGGAACGCAAGTGCATTATCAACCTGCCCGCCACCGTAGAATGTGCGTCCCCCAATGTTTTTGCCGATCAGGTTGAAACCTTTTGTGATCGTATCACTCGGCGCGACGCCATTATCGTCAGCCTGCATACGCATAATGATCGTGGTTGTGCCATCGCCGCGGCAGAGTTGGGGTTGATGGCTGGAGCAGATCGCATCGAAGGGACGTTGATGGGTAATGGTGAACGTACCGGCAACATGGATACCGTGACGCTCGCCATGAACCTGTATAGTCAAGGCATCGACCCGAAGCTGGACTTGTCCGATGCCGACGAGATCGTTCGTGTGGTCAGCGAGTGCACGCGTATTGAGGCCCACCCACGTCATCCCTGGTTGGGCGAGTTGGTTTATACCGCCTTTTCGGGAAGTCATCAGGATGCCATTCGTAAATGCCTCGCACTGCAGCAGGCCGATCAACCTTGGGATGTTGCGTATTTGCCGATCGATCCCAAAGACCTGGGTCGCAACTATCAGTCGGTGATTCGGATCAATAGTCAATCAGGGAAGGGCGGCGTGGCCTATGTTTTGGAGCAAGATTTTGGCCTGCGTCTCCCGCGTTGGTTGCAAATCGAGGCCAGTCGTCAGGTACAAAAGCATGCTGAGACCATCAAAGGCGAAGTCAATGCTCAGGAGATTTGGCGCATCGTCAACGAAACCTTCATGGCGCATCCGGCGCGCCACGGAATCGTCAGCTACGATCTGGCGCGCCATGACGGACACGAGTCGGTGCAGGCGCAAATGTTGATTGAAAGTCAGTCTGTGCAGCTTGCGGGTCGTGGTGATGGAGCTATCTCCGCCTTCTGTGACGGCCTCAGCGCGTGCCTGAAAGCGCCCATCAGCATTGTGCATTATGATCAACACGCTCTGGGCGAAGGCAGCGATGCGCAGGCCGTGGCGTATGTTCAGGTAAAAATAGGGCCGACAAAATATTGTGGTATTGCGCGCGACAATGATGTGTTGAATGCAAGTTTTAACGCGATTCTTTCATGCGTAGCGCAAGCGGGCGTGATGGCAGCTCGAATTGAAGGGGATGCGGTGAACGGGTGAGGATGCCCGAAAAACAGGCAAAAAAAAGCGGTGATTTGATGCCGAACCTATCAAATCACCGCGTTCACAAGTAGGGCTTGTAGGGAGGCCCTGATCGAAAATCTTAAACAGATTGAAGGCCTGAATTTCACTCTGTTTTGCAATCTTGATGGTGCCCATCTTAGGGGGGCTTAGGGCGTAATTTGATCGTCCAAAGGGCGTAAGCGGTGGCTTGAATGCAGGAAAAGCGTGATAAGCATCACAAAACGTGGCAAAAATGCAGCTAGATCAGGCCAAATTGACGTGCCTTAGAAAGCGCCTCGGTACGACTCTTCGCTTGAATCTTTCCGTAAATGTTACGGATATGGGCTTTGACCGTAGCGGGGGCGAGATCAAGCTTTTGAGCAATCTCTTTGTTTGCCAGTCCTTTATCAATCAGTTCCAAGACTTCCTGTTCGCGCTGGCTCAAAGGTTCGAGCAGTTGTAATTTGTTAACTAAAGCGGAGGCGCCCGGCAGCTCTGTTTGCTTGACGGCTTTTTGCGCGGGCGCTTGGGTTCCGAGCGCAGTATTGAGCCTTTTCAGGTAGTCGTCAGACAGAGTGGGGTCGTCACATAGGGCCAAGGCTTTTGTAATGTCGCGCGATTCATTGCTGTAAACACTGATAAAGCCTTCTTTGGCTGCCAAGGCTAAAGAACGATGAATATCTGTGCGCGCTTGCTCGAGATCCCCGCAGAGTGCAGCAACAATCGCATTGAGGGCGTGCACCTGTATCAGGTGATAAATATGACTTTTTTCTGAGACGGCTGTCAGCAGTTCGCGCAGCGTCTCGCGCGCTTTATCGTATTGCTTGTCAGCTATTTCGATACGCGCCTGCGTCAATAGCAGATCTTCGCTGACCAGCGGCGCCGAATGGTGTGCGCGCTCCGTTGCATCTTGCAATACTGCACGGGCTTTCTCGTGCTGGCCAATGGCAATCAGACAGCGGGCTTTTAGCGCGCCAAGGCTGGGCGGCTCAAAGGTCAGCACATCCTTCTTATTTTGATAGACACGCAAGGCGTCATCCAGGCAGGAAATCGCATCAACAAAGCGTTTCTGCGCGAACAGGAAGCTGGCACGAATATATTGAATGATGATATGCAAACTCGGCTCCGTACCGATTTGCAGATGTTTTAGCAGCGGATTGATATAGGTCTCGGCAATCGTGAACTCCGCTTTTTCGATATAGATCATCGCCAACACGCTGTTTTGCCAGCAGGAAATCACGCGCGGTTGTGAAGGGTCGGCGTAGCTGACATTCCATTGCTGGTTATGTATTCCGGTTTCCAGCGCCAACTCCATTTTACCCTGATAGAAATAGATCCAACCCAATAGGCCGCTGCTACTCAGAACTGTGGTGTAGTTTTTCTCTGTCTTGCCATGTTCGATCGCTGATTTCAGCGCGGCTTCGGCGCTTTGTAAGTCGCCCACGGTGTAGTTATCGAGGCCGATGCCGTAATAGGTCACCGATTTGAGCGGCATATTGGTATGGTCCAGCTCATCCAGGACTTGTCGAGTCAGACGACTGGCACTACTGAAATCGGCCTGTGAGCGCGCAAGATAGGAGCGGATCAAGGAGATCTCGCTGTGCAGATCAATCAGTTCATGGGCGCTCGTCTCGACGTTATCCAGGCGTTGCTGGTCGATCAGTGCTTCGAGGGTATCCAGCAAGGGTTGGATTTCATCCAGGCGATTGCTGAAAAACAATGCCCAGATCACTAGCATCTGCAGGCGTGGCGATTTTGACATCAGCGCATCGGGAATTTTGTTTAACCAATGCAGCACCGCGATATGGTTTCCCTCGTGAATGAGCCGGTTGCCGGTCTTCTCAAGCAGACCTGCCAATTGCTCCCAGTCTTCTACTTGGACGACTTGCTCAATGGCTTCATGCGCCAAGTCGTGCGCGGTCAGATAAGCGACTGCTCGCTGTTGCAACACGCGCAACCGCGCGGGTGCCGAGTGCTTGATCTTGTTGAGCAGGGATTCACGGAACATATCGTGATAGCGAAACCATTCGTTCTTGTGATCCAGAGGGATCAGGAACAAGTTCGCATCCATCAGCTGTTCGAGGATGGTCTGGCTGTCAGATTGTTCTCGCACGGCATCGCAAAGTTGCGCATTCAAGCGCAGTAGGCACGAAGTATCGAGCAAAAAATTGCGAATTGTTTCGTTTTGATGGTCCAGGATTTCAGACAGAACGTAGTCCGAAAAATGCCGCTCGTCGGCAAAAAGCTGTTCTGCAGACAGGTAGCGTTGCTCATTAACCTGCGTCGCTGAGGCGGATATGGCGGCCAGCTGCATGGCCGCAATCCAGCCCTCGGTGCGCCGAAAGATTTGCTCGATTTGCTTGTCAGTGAGCGCGAGTCCCATGTAGTGATTAAAAAAGGTGCGGGATTCCTCGTAGGAAAATACCAAGTCGCTCGAATACAACTGATCGACCCAATTTTTGACGCTCCAGCGTGAGATGGGCAAGCGTGGCTCGTATCGGGTCGTGATGATGACCTCAATGTTTAGGGGCAGGAAATCAATAAAATAGGCGAATTCCCGTAAGACATCATGGTTCTGAATATTATGGAAGTCGTCCAGCACAATGGAGAGCTCATTGCCGGTCAAGCACCAGTCGTTGAGTTCATTGATGATGGCGGTGACGGAGGCTTCATTGGTGACTTCGGAGTCTAAATGGCGACGCGCTTCTTCGCCAAAGCCTGGGATTGCAGTTTCGATCGCGCCGACGAAGTAATGCCAAAAACGGTTGGACTGATTGTCGTGTTCGTCAAGAGACAGCCAGCAAAAAGGCCGTTCATGCGTATGCAGCCACTGAGACACGAGGGTCGTCTTGCCATAACCCGCGGGTGCCGAGATCAGCATAAGCTTGCGCGCACTGCGCGGAGCAAGCCGCGCCAGCAGACGATCTCTACCCACACTTCGGGTATTGTAGGCAGGGGCAAGGAATTTGGTTTTTAGTAGCATTGTTTGCGGACAAGCCTTAGACGGCACAACTCTTCACTGCGCGCCATCTTAACTCAAATGTCTTAGGGCTTGCAGTAGCTTTATCGGCTAAGTCACTAATTTAGATATACATGTAGTTTTCAGGGCAGAATGCCCTAAAAAAATGCGTACTTACTCCCAATCAGCAACAATATGGTGGCCAGGATAGGCTGTAATATGTTGCCCGGCACTTTCTTACTGAGTAATGATCCATAATGAATCGCGGGTAACGATCCGATCAACAGTGTGGCCAACAAGGCAAAGTCGACATTACCCAGCTGCATGTGACCAACACCGGCGATCAATGTCAGCGGTACCGCATGGGCAATATCGGTACCGATAATCGTGACTGGATTTAAGCGCGGGTAGAGTGCCATCAAAATCGCTGCTCCGAACGCACCGGCACCAACCGATGACAGTGTTACGCAAACGCCCAGCAGCAGTCCCATAAAGACGGTCAGGGGTGCTTGATAGCGTTTGAGACGAGCGGCCCCCGTTTCGCTAAGCTGCCAAGAACGCGTCAGCATCGGTTTTAGTAACAGGACGAGTGCCGTCAACACCAACATCACCCCCAAAACCGTCTTCAAAAGGCCCTGGTAATCTTCGGGAGAGCCAAAGACATTTTTGAGCAGCCAAATCGTCGCCAGAGAGGCCGGAATGCTGCCCAGGGCCAGACGCAAAACAATCTGCCAGTTAATGGTAGCTTGACGCGCATGCGTGATGACCCCGCCAGCTTTGGTCGCGGCGGCATAAAGGAGGTCAGTGCCGATAGCAATATGGGGTGCAAAGCCAAACATAATCAGCAGGGGGGTCATCAGCGATCCGCCCCCGACGCCGGTCAGGCCAACGGCAAATCCGACACCCGCGCCGGCGAGCACATAAAGCAGCAGTTCGCTAAGTGGTGCGAAATCCATGCTGGAACCTTCGATATTGGTCTAATATTGATGCTGCTATGAAGAAAAAGGTTGGTTGAATAAAAAAGGTAGAGAGTAGCGCAGTCCGATTCACATCTTAAAAGATGCGTTTTATTCAGCAAAAGAATATTTGATTATATTTTTATAATAATATGTTCTGTTTACAACAGGGCACCGGTGGAGCGCGGGATGAAACTACAACAACTACGATATATCTGGGAAGTTGCACATCACGAATTAAATGTATCGGCCACGGCACAAAGCCTCTACACCTCTCAGCCTGGAATCAGCAAGCAGATTCGCTTACTGGAAGATGAACTCGGGGTAGAGATATTTTGTCGAAGTGGCAAGCACCTAACGCGCATTACACCCGCGGGGGAGGCCATTCTCAAGGTGGTTGGGGACATCCTGAGTGAGGTCGAAAGCATCAAACGTATCGCGCAGGAATTCAACGACGAGCAGCGAGGTGAGCTGTCATTGGCGACGACACATACGCAGGCGCGCTATGTCTTACCCGCTTTGATTACCCGCTTTATGAAGGAATATCCTGAGGTTTCGTTGCACATGCATCAGGGCACGCCTGCTCAGATTGCAGACATGGCCTCGGACGGCACGGTTGATTTTGCCATCGCCACTGAAGCGATTGGGCTGCACAATGACTTGATTATGATGCCGTGTTATGCGTGGAACCGGTTAGTTATTGTGCCTAAAGGACATGCGCTGGCAAGCGAGCGCACCTTAACGCTCGAAAAACTCGCGCGCTACCCGATCGTCACTTACGTCAAGGGTTTCACGGGGCGCTCCAAGCTTGATGAGGCCTTTGCCGAGGCAGACGTCGCACCCAATATCGTGTTTACCGCTTCGGATTCCGATGTCATCAAAACCTATGTCCGGTTGGGACTGGGGATCGGAATTATTGCGTCAATGGCATTCGATCCTGAACAGGAGAAGGATTTGATTGCGCTGCCGGCAGACAGTTTATTCGAACCCAGCGTCACGAACGTAGGGTTTCGCAAGGGTGCTTTTGTGCGCGGCTACATGTATGACTTTCTTCAGCTGCTGGCACCGCACCTGACTCGGGAGTTTGTTGACGAAGCCTATCATCGTCATACCCATCGGGAAGATCTCACCGAGCTCTTTAACTCGGTGAAATTGCCCAGCTATTAAAGGGGACGGAAACTCAGGATTTGCTGTGCAAACCACACTCTTTTTGAGTTTCTTCTTCCCACCACCAACGGCCTTCGCGCTCGTGTTGGTTGGGCAGGACCGGACGCGTGCAGGGTTCGCAGCCGATGCTGATAAAGCCGCGTTCATGCAACGCGTTATACGGGGCTTCCGACATTCGTATATAGTCCCATACTTCTTTGGAACTCCAATTGGCCAAAGGATTGAACTTAATTAAGGTGCCGTGTCGCCCAGGGTTGCCTTGATCAAGCTGGATCACTGGCACGCTTGCCCGTGTGCTAGGACTCTGATCTCGACGTTGGCCCGAAATCCACGCATCCAATGTCGCCAATTTGCGCCGTAGCGGTTCGACCTTGCGTATGGCACAGCATTCTTTGTGTCCGTCTTGATAAAAGCTAAACAAGCCTTTTTCGCGCACCAGGCGTTGCACGGCCTCGGCGTCTGGAAACATCACATCGATGGCGATCCCATAATGGTGACGGACCTTGTCTATGAATTGATAGGTTTCTGGGTGCAAACGTCCAGTGTCTAATGAGAACACTTGCAGTGAAGGTGACAATTTGTGCGCCAGCTCTATCAGCGCGACATCTTCTGCGCCGCTGAAGGAAATGGCAATGTGCTCAAAGTGTTGCATTGCAAACTTGAGAATCTCGCGCGGCGATTTCTGACTTAGTTCGGCATTCAGTTCAGCGATGGCTTCAGCTGTGAGCATTTCGGGGCGTGAAAAATCGTAAGTCATGCGAACTCTCTCGGTGAATGTGATGCGTGTGGCTGTGGCAGACTCACAGAGTGCCCGCCCATTGAGGATGACGCTGGCGGGGATTGTAAGGCAGATTTAGCATTATGCAAGGTAGGCTCGATTCGGCTAGAATGTGCGCCCGTTGTCGTGGGCATTAAGCCAGGCAACGGCGCGTGGGTATGCAGCGCGTTCAATAATGACTTGTAACTAGTGATAGCGGGGTGTGTGTCGTGGAGTTGGTTTGCCTGGATTTGGAAGGGGTCTTGATCCCTGAGATTTGGATTGCCTTTGCCGAAAAGACCGGTATCGAGGAGCTGCGGGCGACCACACGAGATATCCCCGACTACGATGTCCTTATGCGCCAGCGCATGCGAATATTGGATCAACATGGCTATGGCTTGAACGAAATCCAGGAAGTCATCGCGACTTTGAATCCCTTAGACGGCGCCAAAGAGTTTATTGATTGGCTTAACCCCCGTTTCCAGGTGGTGATTTTGTCAGATACGTTTTACGAATTTGCCATGCCTTTGATGGCCAAACTTGGTTATCCCACCTTGTTTTGTCACAAGCTTGAAGTGGCTGACAATGGCCGCATCGTTAATTATAAGCTACGTCAACCAGACCCGAAGCGTCAGTCAGTACGTGCCTTCCAGCTGTTGAATTATCGAGTGATTGCGGCGGGTGATTCGTACAACGACACCACGATGTTGAAGCAGGCCGAGGCCGGCATTTTGTTCCACGCACCACAAAATGTGATCGCGGAGTTTCCGCAATTTCCTGCTGTGCACACCTATGAGGACCTGAAACAGGAAATTCTCAAGGTCAGTGTGACATGCAAGGCCTGAGATGGCTTTGGTTTGGCCAGCCTCGACACTCATAAACGCTCCAAGAGAGATTTGAAAACAGTATGAATGACGCGCCGATTCCTGCAGGGGAAAGAATTCAAAAAGTCCTGGCTCAGTCTGGGGTGGCTTCACGGCGCGATGTCGAGCAAATGATCGCCGAGGGGCGCATTTGGGTGAATGGCCAAAAGGCAAAGCTGGGGGATCGCGTGCAACCCAGCGATACGGTGCTGTTGGATGGGCACAAGGTCAAGCTGCAAGATGCCCAGGAGCAAGACTACCGTGTCGTCGTTTTCAATAAGCCTGAAGGGGTCGTGTGTACACATTCGGACCCAGAGGGGCGTCCAACCGTTTTTGATCGTTTACCTAAGATCAAGGGCCAGCGTTGGATTTCCGTCGGTCGTCTCGATATCAATACCGCAGGGCTCCTATTGCTCACCACCGATGGAGAGCTGGCGAATCGCCTGATGCATCCGTCCTACGGTGTGGATCGAGAGTATGCGGTGCGAGTGCTCGGCGATGTCGATGAGGCCGTGATTGAGCGCTTGAAGCAAGGCGTAATGCTTGAAGATGGCGTTGCACGTTTTACCGATATTCAAGCAGCCGGCGGTGAAGGCGCCAATAAATGGTTTCACGTGGTCTTAATGGAGGGGCGAAACCGCGAAGTGCGTCGTTTGTGGGAGTCCCAGGGTATTCAAGTGAGTCGGCTAAAACGCGTGCGCTACGGCTGTATCTTCTTAAACAGCAAGTTGAAAACCGGCGTGTGGCAGGAACTGAATCAGAAAGATACGAATGAATTGCGCGCG
>JBFHRI010000087.1:0-10928 GCA_041591755.1 Oleiphilaceae bacterium | reverse complement strand
GGCCAATGATTTTCCTGCAGCAGTTGCAGACTGGCATTGGCAGCTGAGCAGGCCAGCGGATTGGCCATAAAGGTTGGGCCATGCATGAAAACGCCTGGCTGACCGCTCTGAATGGTTTCTGCCACCTCGCGTGTACACAGCGTCGCGGCCAAGGTCATAAAGCCTCCGGTGAGGGCCTTGCCGAGACAGAGAATGTCCGGGCACACTTGGGCATGCTCATAAGCGAATAGCTTGCCAGTACGACCGAAGCCGGTGGCAATCTCATCAAAGATCAGCAATACACCAAACTCATCGGCCAGTCGCCGTGCCACGCGTAAATAATCCGGCGAGTAAAATCGCATGCCTCCGGCGCCTTGCACGACGGGCTCCAGAATAATCGCGGCGACGTCCTGGTGATGCGTCTCGAGTGTTTGGCGCAGGGCCTCTGCATCTTCGGCCAGGCAGGGGCCATCGACCGGCGAACAGGGTGCGGGCACAAAGAATTGTTGGCTCAAGGTTTGATTAAACAGTGAATGCATCCCGGTTACCGGGTCACAGACCGACATCGCGCCGAAGGTGTCACCGTGATAGCCATTGCGCAGGCTGATAAAGCGTTGCTTGCGAGTTTGCTGGCGGCTGGCCCAATACTGGATGGCCATCTTCATGGCGACCTCGACGGCGACGGAGCCTGAATCGGCATAGAACACCGCATCGAGCTTAGGGTGGGTCATAGCGATCAGGCGTTCGGTCAAAGCGATCGCCGGGTCATGCGTTAAACCGCCAAACATCACATGCGACATTCGATCCAGCTGGTCTTTCATGGCCTGAGTGATATGCGGATGACGATAGCCGTGAATGACGCTCCACCACGAGGCCATCCCATCGATTAATTCTCGGCCGTCTTTTAGGCGCAGGCGACAACCTTCGGCGCTTGCGACATGAAAGATCGGGGTGGCTGAATTGAGTGCGCTATACGGGTGCCAGATGTGTTGTTTGTCAATTTGCTCGGGGCTGAGTGCTTGCATGCCAGTCTCTTTGAACGATGAGGTTTCGCGAGGACCAAGCTTAACGTGAAACCTTAAAGGGCTCCAATTTCCTCAAAGTCTCCTGAAAATCGAGTGCCAAAGGGCAATGAATAATGATGCTTTGTCCGCTATAGGGGTGCTGGAACTTCAGGTCGGTCGCGGCGAGTAGTAGACGCTGACTGCCAAACTGCTCGCGGAACAATCGATTATGTGGGCCCTTGCCGTAACGCACGTCACCGATAATGGGATGGCTCAGGTGTTTCAGGTGACGGCGAATTTGATGTTTGCGGCCGGTCTCGGGTTGGGCCCGTACCAAGCTGTAACGCGAGCTCGCAAAACGCTCGTCCGGGAAGGGGAGTTCGTACTGCGCCAGGGTATGGAAGTGCGTCACAGCTGGGCGCTCGGTGGGCTGATCGCATTTTTCATTCTTGAATACGGCGATGTCTTTCAGCGGATGATCGACGCTGATAATTTCAGGCATAAAACCGCGGACTAGGGCTAGATAGCTTTTGTCCACCCGCTTGTTTTCAAACTGCTCGCCCATGCGACGGGCGGTTTCTGCGTCAAGTGCGAACAGCAATAGGCCAGAGGTCGCTTTGTCGAGGCGGTGAATCGGGTAGACCCATTGCCCAATCTGGTCGCGTAATATACGCATGGCGTAGCGCGTTTCGTGATGGTCAATCGGACTTTTATGGACCAGGAGTCCGGCCGGTTTGTGAACCGCAATGAGTTGAGAATCTTGCAGCAAGATCTCTAAAGTTTCAGACTGTCGCGTCATCACGCATTGTTCCTTGGGTGCAACGCTGTGTTGTACCGCCAATCGTGGATCAAGTTTTATTTTTTAGCCGCGTTATTTGCTACTATCGCGCGCGGCTTTATTTTGATCGAAAACGTAGCAGTCAAAAACATAGAAAATAGCCAGGCAAACTTGCCGAGGCCAATACAGCGACATACATCATCACACGAATTCACCCGCGGAGCCTAGCCATGCAGCATACGGTTAACAGGATACATCCAAAACATAACGCTCGAGGTCTGGCGCTTTGGTTCTTTCGTGCCCGCTGGCGCGGCCTGATAGGCCTGCTATGCCTTAGCTTGTTGAGTGCCTGCTCTGGCTCGGGTAGCGAAGAGCAATCTGCAGCACCGGCGATGCCACAAATGCCACCGTCTCCAGTGGATGTGGCGCAGGTTCTGTATCAGGAAATCAACGACTGGGCGCAATATACCGGACGTCTCGAAGCCAAGCAGCGCGTCGCGCTGACGCCGCGTGTGTCGGGCCATATTGAGCGCGTTGCGTTCGATGAAGGTTCCTATGTGAAAGAAGGGCAGCTGTTGTTTCAGATTGATGCCCGTTCACTCGAAACTGAAGTGCAGCGACTCAAAGCTGATCTGGCGCGCGCCGAAGCCGAAATCGGGCTGGCCCAGCGCGATCTGAATCGTGCATCCAGCCTGAAGCAAAGCAACGCCATTTCACAAGAGCAGGTCGATAATCGCGGTACCCAGTTGGCCAAAGCGCGCGCTGAAGCCGATAGTATTCGAGCCGCTTTGGCCAATGCGGAGCTCGATTTGAGCTTTACTCAGGTGCGCGCCCCAATATCCGGTCGCGTATCGAATGCGCTGGTCACCGAAGGAAACTTCGTTACCGGTGGCACCAGTGTGCTGACGCACATTGTGGCGACAGACACCATGCACGCGTATTTCGATGTCGATGAGCGCACCTACGTCAAACTCAAGGGTATGTTGCAAGCCGACACTCAATTGGCGGTGCATATGAGTTTGCTGGATGACCGAACGTTTCCGCATCGTGGGGTGATCGACTTTATTGATAACCGCATTGATGTCGAGTCCGGCACGATCCGTCTGCGTGCAGAATTTGCCAATGCCAAGCAGCAATTTACCCCCGGTATGTTCGTGCGGCTGAAGTTGCAGACCAGCGTGAGCTATCACGGCATCCTCATCGACGAGCGCGCCATCGCGACTGACCTCAATCGCAAGTATGTGTTGGTCCTGGGTGAAAACAATATCGTGGAGTATCGTCCGGTGGAGATGGGACCCCGAATTGGCACTCTGCGGGTGATTCGCTCCGGTTTAGCCGAGAATGAGCGCATCGTGGTGAACGGTCTGCAACGCAGCTTTCCAGGGGCGCCCGTCGAGCCCACCGAAGTGCCGATGATTTCGCAAGAAGCGCTGGGTGCTTTGCTGCTGCGCGATGCGCCGGTCGAAGCCGCTGCGGCGGCGCGTGGATAAGGACAGCAAGGAAAGCCCATGAGTATTAGTCAGTATTTTATCCGCCGTCCGATTTTTGCCAGCGTGCTGTCGATGATGATTTTCATCGCCGGTGCTCTGGCTTTACTAAAACTACCGATTACCGAATACCCCGACGTGGTGCCACCCACGATCGTGGTGAACGCCAGTTATCCGGGCGCCAGTCCATCAGTCATTGCCGATACACTGGCGACGCCGCTGGAACAGGCCATTAACGGCGTCGAAAACATGCTCTATATGAACTCGCAGGCGACTGCGGATGGCCGGTTGAGCATTACCGTCACCTTTGCGCTGGGTACCGATATGAACGATGCCCAGGTGGCGATTCAGAATCGCGTCTCGCGTGTAGTGCCGCGCTTACCGGCAGAAGTGCAACAGTTGGGGGTGATTACCGAGCGTTCCTCGCCCAACCTGACCATGGTGGTGCATCTGTTATCGCCCGATGATCGCTATGACATGCTGTATCTTTCGAACTACGCCAATCTGTATGTGAAAGATGAGTTGGCGCGTATTTCCGGGGTCGGTAATGTGATGGTCTTCGGTGCCGGCGATTATTCGTTGCGGATTTGGCTCGATCCCGAGAAAGTCGCCTCACTGGGCTTGTCTGCACGGGATGTGATTCGCGCGATTAGTGAACAGAACCGTCAGGCTGCCGCCGGCATGGTGGGAGCGCCGCCGACCAGCGATGCTGTGTCGTTTCAGTTGATGATCAGCGTCAAAGGACGCCTCGAAGGCATCGAAGAGTTTGAGCAGATTATCGTGCGCGTTGACGATAATGGTGCGATTACCCGACTCAAGGATATTGCGCGTATCGAACTCGGCTCCACCAGCTATTCCTTACGCTCTCTACTCGACAACAAACCCGCTGCCGCGATTCCCATCTTCCAACGGCCGGGCTCCAACGCCATTCAGGTGTCCGACGAAGTGCGGCAACGTATGGAAGAGCTGAAACAAACCTTCCCGGCAGGTGTGGACTATTCGATCGTTTACGATCCGACGATCTTTATCCGTGGCTCAATCAATGCGGTGGTCTGGACCCTGCTTGAAGCGGTGCTGCTGGTGGTGATCGTTGTAGTGTTGTTCTTGCAAACCTGGCGGGCCTCGATTATTCCACTGGTGGCTGTACCCGTATCATTAGTCGGTACCTTCGCCGTGATGCACTTGTTCGGCTTCTCTCTCAATGCGCTGTCGCTGTTTGGCCTAGTGTTGGCGATTGGTATCGTGGTCGATGATGCTATCGTGGTGGTGGAAAACGTTGAGCGTAATATTGCCTTGGGCAAATCGCCGGTGGAGGCGACGCAGCAAGCCATGCGTGAGGTCACCGGGCCGATTGTGGCGACTTCACTGGTCCTGTGTGCGGTGTTTATTCCGACCGCGTTTATCTCCGGATTGTCTGGGCAGTTCTATAAACAGTTTGCCCTGACCATCGCGATCTCGACGATCATTTCGACCTTCAATTCGCTGACCTTGAGTCCGGCGCTGGCAGCGGCATTGCTGAAGCCGCATGGCGCGAAAAAAGATTTGCTCAGTCGGGTGATGGACAGTGTCTTGGGTAAAGTGGTATTCCGGCCTTTCAATGCTTTTTTTGACGGATTGAGTAAGGCTTATGTGTGGAGCCTGGGCAAGATTATCCGTGGCATGATTGTGGTGCTGGCACTCTACGTGGGGCTGATTTTTATTGGGCACCAGCAATTTACGCAAACCCCGACCGGCTTTATCCCGCAGCAGGATAAGATGTATCTGATTGCATTCGCCAAGCTGCCGGATGGCGCGACCCTTGATCGTACCGAAAAAGTCATCCGAGAAATGTCCAGTATCGCGCTGGATACCCCAGGGGTGGAGTCGGCGGTGGCTTTTCCAGGGCTCTCGCCGCATGGCTTCGCCAGTAGTTCCAACTTCGGCATTGTCTTTGTCACCTTGAAAGACTTTAAAGAGCGGCATGGACCGGGCCTGTCGGCTGGGGAGATTGCCGGTTCGATCAATATGAAGTTTGGTGGCATCAAAGAGGCCTTTGTGATGGTAGTGCCGCCACCGCCGATTCTTGGCTTGGGCACCTTGGGTGGCTTTAAACTGCAGGTTGAGGATCGCGCTAACTTTGGTTACGAGCGACTTTATCAAGAAGTCCAGAAGGTCGTGCAACAGGCCTGGGCGACACCCGAGCTGTCGCAGGTGTTCTCGGGCTTTGAGGTCAAAGTGCCGGAAGTGAAAATTGATATCGACCGTGAAAAAGCCAAGGTGTTGGGCATTTCGGTGGATGAGATTTTCGAAACCCTGCAAGTGCTGATGGGGTCCTACTACGTCAACGATCTCAACATGTTTGGTCGTACCTTTCAGGTTAACGTACAGGCCGACGAATCTTTCCGTGTCGATGAGAGCCAGATTCGTCAAATCAAAGTGCGCAACGCGCATGGCGACATGGTGCCCTTGTCATCGTTTGTGAACATCAGCCATAGTGCGGCGCCGGATCGCGTGGTGCATTACAACGGTTATCCGGCGGCTGAAATTCAGGGCTCGCCCGGTGCCGGTTTCAGCTCCGGTCAGGCCGAGGCGGCCATCACCAAGATCCTCAACGAAAGCTTGCCCAAGGGCATGACCTTTGAATGGACCGATCTAACCTATCAGCAGATTCTTGCCGGCAATACTGCGCTGTATATCTTCCCACTGGTGGTGCTATTGGTGTTCCTGGTGCTGGCGGCCCAGTACGAAAGCTGGTCCATGCCCTTGGCGATAATTCTGATCGTGCCCACGATCCTGGTGTGTGCGATGACGGGTGTGATTTTCTCGGGGGGTGATAACAACATCTTCACGCAGATAGGTTTAATCGTATTGGTAGGGTTGGCGGCGAAAAACGCGATCTTGATCGTCGAGTTTGCGAAGGAAAAAGAAGCGCATCATCAGTCATTGGTCGCCGCCGTAATTGAGGCGAGCAAGCTGCGCCTGCGTCCGATCTTGATGACTTCATTAGCGTTCATCATGGGCGTCGTGCCCTTGGTGGTGTCGACCGGTGCCGGTGCTGAAATGCGTCAGGCCATGGGGGTCGCTGTATTCTCAGGAATGATCGGGGTGACCATCTTTGGTCTGTTGCTGACGCCAGTGTTTTATGTGCTGGTACGTCGGGTTTCGTTGTGGTTGCGGGGGGAGGGGAGTGCCTCCAAGGGATCATCGCAGGAGTAGTAAGGTGCGTAGGTTGTGATGAGGGACGAATCACAACGTGAAGGCAACTCGGGGTTTCATACTCGACGCCGAGTTGCCAGGGTTGGGATTCCTTTGTCATCCCAACCTACGATGATCGGCCATTCGAAACCAATTTATCGACTTACCACCGACTAAAATGGTCCTCCACAAAGCCATACACATCTTCGATTTCATGGCGTGTGCCATCTTCCGTCGTCACATGTCCGTGAAAGCGCCCAAAGAGTTGGCGAAAATTTGTCGCCAGGAACAGCGCATTGATCTTTTCCTTGTGCACGCCTTCGGGTGTGAACGAAAGATCGACGCGACGATCTTCGCTGAATACGCGCCAAGGGCTGGTTTCGTAGTCGCGTTCGAAGCGAAAAATCACCTGGGGGAGAGGATAAAGCGTGTCATCTAGCCAGAAGCAGTTTTCCGAATAGCCGCTCTCATTCACTCCCCAGCTGACATTTAGCCCCATCGCTCTATGTTTAGAGGATGGACTGCTAAAACAGGCCCAGTTCCAGAATGTTTCGCGTCGCATATAACCGGCGCTCAGGTCATGATGGCCAAAGCAGCTTTCGGGTGTCAGCTTGAAATGCCCCCACGGGCTGCGCACTTCGCCACTGATACCGACGGCAGCCAGTTTTTGTGCGTAAGTCCAGCCACTAAAGCCGGTGGGGGTACACAGACTCATAAATGGGAAGTCTCTTGCTATTTTCATCTCTGCGCTGATCTGCAGATCCTTCTGGAAGTCCAATTCGAGGCTGATGCGGCGCTCGCCGGCCGTGTTGTATTGGTAGCGCAACCAGATCTTTCTACCGCGCCAATCGAAGGTCGAAACGCCGTTATCCGGTCGATTAGTCAGTGACAAGCCCACAGCGAAAGGTGTTTTGTAAGACCACTGGTGCATCTTTTTGGATTCGATGTCGTAGACATAGACAAAGACGCCGCCAACGTAGCGCAAATCGGCTAAGGCACAGCCAAACAACAAGCCTTCGCTAATGCCACCGAAATATTGAAACTGCTTGAAATGGAAGTGTTTCTGCCAGCGTGAAGCCGGCTTGTTCATAGGGTTGCGGTAATCCGCGTCTTTGAGGTTAATGTCGTTGACCGGGCGAGCAAAGCGCCCCAGATGCAGTTTTTTCTGGCTGGTAATCAGGGTGTGTGGTTGTAGCATGAGAAAGTAATACTGGCTCGTTCCTTTGACCAAGCCAGTTTACTGAGCGCCGCTGCAGACGACAAGCGGTGCTTTAGTCCCAGAAGTCGACGCTACCGGTGTTCATTTCGACGGGCTTCATTTTGCCGTTGCGTACCAGCTCATCGTAGGAGCATACCTGGTTGCGTCCATGATGTTTGGCGAAGTAGAGGGCTTTGTCTGCCTTGGAGAGTGTTTCGACCGGATGTGCGTTTGCTGCGAGATCTGCGAAGCCAATGCTGACTGTGGCCTGACCCACTTGCGGGAAGCGTCTTGACTCAATCGCTTCGCGACAGCGCTCCAACACATTTAGTGCTTGCTCACAATCGACATCCTTTACCAGGATGACAAATTCCTCTCCACCATAGCGGAAGAATAAGTCTTCCTGGCGCAAAACGCCGCGAATACTTTGCGCGAACAGCACAAGTGTTTCATCACCGATCGCGTGGCCATATTGGTCATTGATTTTTTTGAATCGATCGATGTCCAAGATCGCAATAGCCTTAAATTGGCTGTCGCTGCCAAAGGGGTGGCTCCGTTTGGCTTGGGGGCCGCCATAGGCCAAGTCGGCGGCGATTTGATCGAAAGCCTGACGATTAAGAATGCGCGTCAGCGGATCATAGGCGTTTTCATGCAAGTTGCGCAGAATATCCCGAAAAATCTCTAGAATGCCCTTCATGAGAATAATCGCGTCGGCTTGGTTAGGGCAAAGCACACGAACCATGTGAGAGAGCGATCGATCGGACAGTTCAATAGGCAAAAAAAGCGTTGTTAGATGGCCATTGGGGACCATCACGTCTTGCTTTTCAAGGTAGGCCTTGTACATGTCTTCTTCGTCGTTCAAATAAAGTGCAGGAGAGGTAGCGGTGCAATCGATGCACACAATGCACTGCAGTTTGGAGTATTCACTCCGCGTTGCCCGCAGCTCGTACACGGTGACGTGGGAATCTGAGAAATTGTGTGATAACAGCTCGTGTAACGCGTTAATCAGATCTTGCACATTGGTCTGCCGCGTCAGGTGTTTTATCAGATGTAACGTTGCAGGCACGTTGTGCATATCGAATCTCCGTGCGGCAGACGACAGTTCTTGGAGGGCGTGCAGCGCCGACGGTGCAGCACTGGTGGTTTCACTGCGTTTTGGCATGACCATGATCGAGTCCTTGAAGGCTGAGTCAGGTATCGGTTCCCTGAACGGTGTGGCGGGATCATCTTGATAATTAAAGCTGGAGAGCTGCGTGTTCGCAAGCAAAGAATGCGTGATGTTAAGGGGCAAAACGCGGATTGCGCGTTAAAAATTCAGGACTTATGCACAGTTCAGGCACCTTGCCCTTGGTAAAATCTCGAGCGCAAGATAGATTGGGCCTGACCAATCGGACGATACGCCGCTAGGTGACTTGGATTGAACCTGCTGACCGAGAAATATGAAAAATATTCCTGTTTTACTTGTGTTGATTTGTACCTCGCTCAGTGCTCGGGCGGATCTTTTTGATTTCATGGAGTTTCGGGGTTGGACACCACGCTACATTTATATTGAGGACGATAACCTGATTGGCCATACGCATTATTTTGGCGCGGCCTATTACACCCCCCAAGGTAAGGCTGGCGAAGGAATTGGCGCGCGCATTGGTTTAGGCAATCACGGTGAACGGATCAATGTTGGCTACAGCGCCGCCTCGTCCTTTTTTGGCGTCGATATTGGCCTGGCCTATTCGTGGGTGGATCGTGATCGTCATAACGCGTTTCAGAACACCATCGAGGGTCTGGGGCTCGAAGTGGGTCTACGTTTTTGGGTGATCAATATTATTGGTCATCATACCGAGGATACGTCGTTTATTTCCTTGGGTTACGGCTTCTAAGATTGGCGCTCGTGGCGAGCAGTTCGACCATCCTGTGTTGATGGCTTCTGTTTGTCCCGGTGCGCAAGTCATTGGGGCTGTCCTCAATCCCTATCCGTGCCGAGAGAGCTCATTGGCATCGATACGATCGCTAATGGCGTTTCGCTGAGTCAGACAAGATTGAGTGTGCTGGCAAGAAAAGCCCCCATCGCACCGTCGAGTGGCGTCCTGCCAGATCAGTGCGATGGAGACAGAAAGGCATCCTTGCCAAAATTGATCCCTTGAATCGGAATGCTGCCGCAACAGCGATCGATGGACTGTCGTAAGGAGGCTACGCCAAAAGACAGTTCACAAAAGTTAACAAAGTTTTATGCGCGCAGCACCGCAAGTTTTCTTGCGCCTCGTGGACTGCTGCAGTGTGATTAACGGTGCGCAGACTGCGGCCGGGATGGGAGTCGTTTCAATGCCGGGAGCAGCGCGCGGGTTTGTCGTGCAAGCGGCGCAAATTCACAGCGAAGCAAGGACTCTGCGATGTGAAGCGCGTGGTGCTGAATGCGCATTTGTTCTTCCGGCAGAAGCGAGCAAATTCGGGCATCGCAGGTGTGCATGTCGTTGGCAAAATGGTTGATGACACCATAATTGCCACCTAGATGGGCCAGACGGCTGCGATATTCGGTGCCGTCAGCCAGCAGTTCGAAGTAGGCTTGGAATTGCAAGCCGTTCAATGATTGTGCGGCGGCTAGCGCGGAAGCGAAGGTCCAGCTTTGGGTGCATAGCTCTTCGTATTGAGCTGCGCCAACATGCATAAAAAGGTTCGAGAGCGATCTGGAGTCCTCCAATTTCAGCGCATCAAGCTCGCGCTGATACCAATGCTGCAAGGTATAGAGGGTGGTCACGCCCAGTGTGTGAGCGGGCACAATATCCGCACAATCCCCATCCGCAATATCATCGGCCAGATGAATCAATACGTTTTGCAGTAGTATGGTGCGAGTGCGATTTCGAGCAATAGAGTTGGCGTGTCCACAGGCTAGGGCCAGTTCGTAACACAGTTGGAGTAAGATTCGATCGCTCTGGCGCAGCTGTCCCTCAAGCGCGCTTTCCAGACCTCCACCCAAGTTGAGGGCGCGTAGATCGCGCAGCGTGTCGGCCAAAATGGCTTCAGCGCTCATGTTGTGCATCGCGCGGCAAATTGACCAGCACGCGCGCACCACCGTGCTCGCGATTAGCCAACTTGAACTGACCATGATTGGCGATGATCAGACGCTGAGTCGTGTATAGGCCCAGGCCTGAACCTTGAGATTTGCTCGTAGCAATATTACTCAGACGGTTGTTTAGGTACTCAGCGGAGAACCCCGGCCCATTATCTCGGACTTCCAAAGCGATTTCGTCGGCATTGGCGCGCAGCGAGAGTTCGACACGTGTGGCGCGTTGATTACCATTGCCTTCCGCTGCGTT
>JBFHRI010000086.1:0-10969 GCA_041591755.1 Oleiphilaceae bacterium | reverse complement strand
TGCTGGAGGTCACCGGGGCGCTGCGGATCAACTATGCGATGTTTGGTAATGTCGAACCGGCACTGCATGCGCATGTGATTCCACGCTTTACCGACGAGCCGGACGCGATGAAGACGGCACATCCCTGGCTGTATGACTGGAATGCAGCCCCCGCTTTTGACCGCGAGCGGGATGGCGAGTTGCTGGCGCAGTTGCGTGCCGCGTTGGCTCGCCCATGATCTCTAGAATTTAGGGCGCAACGCGTGCTGATCGAACTGCACGCCGGCGAGGCCAGTGCGCATCAAATTACGAATATTACTGTGGTCCGTGCCTTGCGGGTTCTGCAGCACATCTTCTCGATAGTAGCGCCCAAATAGCGCCAGCGTCTCTTGGTCACTCAATTGCTGTAGCTTGGCGAAGGCGAGCAGTTTACAGGAGCCTTCGTTTTTTCCGGCTTCGTTAATCAATTCGCCGTTGCGAAAGCGGGTGGGGTGATATTCATAATGCCGCTCGATATAGTTAATCACAGCGGAAAATTCAATCTGCTCAGGGTGATCTCTGAGTGAATCTAATAGTTGGGGCATGAGGTTTAATCTAACTTGAGGTGGGTTTTGGTAAACTGCTCAAGGTTAATGCCGTAGGCGCCATCCATCAAGACCGTTTTGACGTGCATGGGGGTGGGGCTATTCGTTTCGCGCTGGAGTTTGAGGTCAACGATGTAGTGCTGGTAGCGCGGATTCTTGTCAGCGTCCAGGAGTAGGGCAACCTTGGGCAGCAGTCGGTGGCCGGGCTCGACTGAGAGCACAATACCGACCTCTCCCGTGTCAAGCTCGACCAAGGCACCGGGTGGATAGATACCGATGCACTCAATAAATTTCACGACTAAGCGTTTGTCGAACTGCGTATCGCTGTTTTCATACAGAATTTTCAGTGCTTCGGCTGAACTCATGCCGGTGCTGTAACAGCGTCGGCTTGTCATTGCATCATAGGCATCGACGATGCTGATTGCTTTGGTATAGAAACTGAGAGAGTTAAAGTTCAGACCCCTGGGGTAGCCCTGCCCATCGATACGTTCATGGTGGCCATAGGCGGCGGAAATCACCTCGCGGTGAATCGTTTCATCCTGTTCCAGAATTTCCTTGCCGTATTGGGCGTGCAGTTTGACCTGCTCGAACTCTTCATCTGGCAAACGTCCCGGAAAATTGATTAGGCTTTGGTCTACGCGCATCTTGCCTACGTCGTGCAGCATGCCGCACAGGCCTAACAATTCCATATGTTTCTTGCCGACACCCAGGTGTCGACCAAAGGCGATCGCTAATACGCCCACGTTAATGCAGTGTTCCGCAGTGTACTCATCCACATGCTTAATCCGCGTTAGCCATTGCATGGCGGAAGGGTTGCGTTCGATCGACTCGACGCAATCTTTCACGTGCCGCTTAAATGGGCTGGCGTCAAAGGACTCGCGTTTAGATACCTTGTCGAGTAATTTCTTCACCGCGTCGCGGCTGCTGCGGTATGCAGTAAAGGCCGCGTTGAGTTCTTTCTCAACAGTTTCTTTAATCGGGTAGTGATGGATTTTGGTGCCCTTGATTACAGGGGACTGCGTGCGCAATTTTTCAGGCAGGTACTGCGACTTCAGCGTATCGATGTAAACAAAGTCGCAAATATTCTTCAATGCAAACAAGTCATCCTGATCGTGCACGGGAAAGCCTTGAAATAAAAAAGGCGTATCCAGCCAAGGGCGATCAAGTTGCGACACATACATACCCTTTTGCAATTCTGCAGCCGGGATTTTCACGGTGTGTCGTGATATCGAGGGGCGTTTGCTCATTAAAGTTGTTCGTTTATGTCGCTTTGGATCGAGCGGAGTGAGAGTTCCGCATTGTGCGGTCGTATGGAGCAATACCCCGCCATTTGAGTTTAGTTTAAGATCGAGAAAAGTAACTGTTCGAATTTGTTATTGAGATGCATGGGGAGTACCCCAAATTAAGCATACTATCGGCGTATGCTGGACAGTATTCCGGCATTAGACAGATCGAAAATCAAGGCTGAAGACTATGCGGATTTTGGTGTGCATGGGTTGTTCCGAAAGCGCCGGTCTTGATGGGGGTTTCATACTTATGAGTTGCACTTACGAGCGCAATGCAGGTTATGTACTCTGGGAAAGATTGCTTATATTCTTCCGACACCTAAGCTTTCTAATCCTTTCCTCTGCGGGAGGTTGCCAACATGATGATCGACCCGCCACCATGCACTCCCCACGCGGTCCTGCTGGTCGATGATCACGACCTCCTGCGCCTAGGGCTACGTTCCTTGCTGCAGTCGCTGGCCTCCTGCGCCAGCCGTAACTTGCAGGTGCTGGAGGCAAGTAGCTTGCAGCAAGCGCTGAGCCTGTATGCCGCACATCAAGCCGAGATTAAGCTGGTGCTGCTGGACCTGCACCTGCCCGATGCGCACGGAGTCACCGGTCTGACCCGGCTGCTGGCCCTGTATCCGGACGCTCATGTGGTGATTTTGTCGGGCGAACGCGACCCCGCTCAGATGCGTCGTGCCATGGCGGAAGGTGCTCGGGCTTACCTGGACAAATCGGGAGATTTGCAGCAAGTTGTCAGCTACATCCAGAGCCTAGCCTTGCCCGGCTGGGCGCCGCCCGAAAAAGCGACGACGCCAACTGGCACAGCTTTAGCTAATGGCAATGGGACCGAACGGGTGCTACGTCACGCAAGCGGCACGCCGGTCTGTTTAACGCAGCGGCAAGCCCAGATACTCGACTATGTTCTAGCCGGACATGCCAACCGCGAAATTGCCCACCTGGTCGGTCTTGGCGAGGGCTCGGTGAAGAACCATGTCTCCACCTTATTGCTGGAATTCGGCGTGCGTTCACGCGCTCAATTGATCAGTCTGCTGAGATGACCCCCGCCCCTGTGCCGCTAACCACGCCAGCGCCAACACTCCCCACCGCAACGCGGGTGCTGCGTGAGCAGGTGGCCGCATTGTACGCCAACATCGGATGGTCAACCGTGGCCGATGGGGTACTGGCCTGGACTCTGGCCGGTTTTTTTTACTGGCAAACACAGGACGCAGGGGTACTGATCTGGCTGGGCCTTCACGTGATTCAGACTTTTCGCTACCCACTCTTGGGGGCCTACCATCGCGACCCCGACGCAGGCGAACGCAGCGCCTTTTGGGCGCGTCGACATTGGCGTGAACTGCTTTACTACAGTAGCACCTGGGGACTGGCACCCTGGCTGTTTTTGTCCCCTCAGAACTTACCCCTGACTGCTGTATTGATGTTGGTGATACTCGGTCTGTCCAGCACGGGCATCACAGCGGTTACGCCACGCTGGCCTTCGGTGCTGAGCTTTGTCTTGCCCATGGCGCTCGGGCTGATCAGCGCCCTTGCATGGCAGGGTGACGCCTTGTATGGGTTCTTGGCCGTGGCTGCGGCGGTGCATTTGGCCGCGACCTTGTATTTTGCACACAAACAGCACCAGCTGTTGACGCACGCCCTGCTGATGCGTTTTGACAACGAGGCGATGGCCGAGCGGCTGCAACAGCAGGTGAGTCTGACGCAGCGCGTGAGCGACGAAAAATCTCGGTTTTTCGCCGCCGCCAACCACGACTTGCGCCAGCCTTTGCACGCAGTCGCCCTGTTTGGCGCGGTGTTAACCAAGGAGCTTCAAGGGCGCCCTGAACTCCCTCATGCTGAGCACCTGATGCAGGCGGTTAAAGCGATGAGTGAGTCACTCGACAGCATGCTCGATGTGTCGCGCCTGGAGGCAGGTGTCGTAGTGCCTGAGAACCAGGCCATGGCACTCGAACCCCTGCTGCAACTACTCAATAACTTGTTTGGCAGCCGTGCCGAGGAAAAAAACCTGCAACTGCGGATCCGTAGCTCCGCGCTGTGGGTGCGGTCTGATCCTCGGCTGCTGCAACGCCTGCTCGTCAATCTTGTGGAGAACGCCCTCAAGTACACCAACCAAGGCGGGGTGTTGGTGCTGGCCCGCCAGCGTGGTGACCAGGTGTGGATTGAGGTATGTGACACCGGCATTGGCATCGCTCCAGAGCACACCCAGGCAATCTTCGAAGTCTTCTTCCAAGTCGACAATGCCGGCCGGGATCGAGCCCAGGGCTTGGGGCTCGGCTTGTCCATTGTTCGCCGCCTGACCGATTTACTGGGCGCGACCCTGACCTTGCGTTCCCGACCTGGGCGAGGCACACGGTTTCGCCTGAGCCTACCCTTGGCCACAGCCGAGCTCCAAACTCAGCGCCCGAACATCCAACCCGAGCGTCGTGCCCTGCCCAAATGTGTTTTGGTACTTGACGATGAAACCGATGTAGGCCTGGCCGTCGCTGCCCTGTTAAGCAGCCATGGCGTGCGGGTGGAACTGACCCAAAACGAGCAGCAAGCCCACGCCGCCTTGACGGTGTTCCAAGCACAACAAATGCCGTTTGACGCACTGCTGTGCGATTTTCGGCTTGGCGCCGGGATTGATGGGCTGGAGGTGGTGCAGCGCCTGCAACAGGCGAGTGATTCTCCTCTTCCAGTATTGCTGGTCACGGGCGAAACCTCTCCGCTGCGCTTGCAGCGGGTGCGCGAAGCCGGGGTGGCCGTGCTATTCAAGCCGGTTGAGGCCGAAGCCCTTCTGCAAGCGTTGATCACCCTGCGCCGAACTGTTTGAAGACATGACTTTTGGCACTATCACGAGCCTAGTGCTGTTCGTATTCTGGCGTCGTATCAATTTGATGTCTGCGCGAAGCTCGCTTCGGACGAGCTTCGGACTGCCATTCATACATTGAACCTCACCTCGGCCGAACCCTTGAACTTTACACGTCGAACATAAGGCCGAAATAGAACTCTAGGAGACAGTCATGTTATTGAATTATATGAAGGCCTGGTTCAGCTGCGCTGCAGCTCTGTTAGTCGCCTGCGGCAGCGCCTATGCAGCGGAATATCAGGATTTCGTGGTGGAAGGAGGTATCGCGGGCGCTGGGCGCGTAGAAGTTCTCGTGGTCAACGCTCAGGGTGAAGTATTAGACGGTACGACGCTCTTCGCGAAAGAGAACCAGATCGAAGGTACACTGCCTTTGCCGCTAAATGAGAAAGTGGAGATTCGCCTGGAGGCGTTCGATACGGCGGATCGCATACTCGCCAGTGGCACGGGCTTCGCCAAGTTTGTCGATCTACGCAGCGGATCAACCACCATTGAGGCCGTGACCAAGAGCAAATCCAAGCGCGGCGCACTCACCATTGCGCCGCTGAAATTGATCATGGACGCGGAAACAGTGGATGAAATGACGCAGCGCTTTTACCTATCGGCATTTGACGCCTACGGGAAGCAAGCGGAATTGAGTGCCGACGATGTGCAGTGGGATATTCCGTTTCCGACCGGCGGCGTGTTCACGCCCTGCAAATCAGGCAACACGGGTATCGCCTGTGTGGAAGTGAATGTGCCTGTGCGCTTGAATCCGGTTTTAGTCGCCTGCGTGCGCGATCTCATTTGCCGCACGAGCCTGCAAGACGTACCCACACCGAGTGGTTATCGCGCCATCGCGGCGGGACTTGATCACACCTGTGCGCTCACCGTGGACGGTCGCTTACTCTGCTTTGGCAACAATGCCAGTGGGCAATTGGGCCGCAGCACCACCAAAACATGTCGCTTATCTAATGTGCCCAATCTTCCCGGTTCGTTTCCTTGCGATCCCACACCGGCCGAAGTTGCGTGCGCCAGCGGACAATCCTGCCAATTCGTCACCATGGATGCGGGTGCAAATCACACCTGCGCCATCGACAACAACAAAAATGTTTTTTGTTGGGGCGACAACAGTCGCGAGCAGCTTGGCTTTCGCTGCGCCACTGGCGCGACCAACCCCAATTGTTATTCCACCTCCGTGCCAACACGCGTGAATTTTCCTTCGACACCGGGTGATCTTTTTCCAAAGTTTGTTCAGGTATCAACGGGCCACAATCACAGTTGCGCAGTCTCCGAACGCGGCAATACGTTTTGTTGGGGTGAAAACCAGTACTCGCAGTTAAGTCAGCCCAATGGCTACTCCAGTAGCGGCGCACCGCGTCGCGTCACCAGCCAGGAGTTCTATGTGCAAGTGGCGGCGGGGCGCGATCACTCATGTGCTGTGACATTGAATGGTGAGCTCGATTGCTGGGGCGGCAACAATCAAGCGCAGATTCGACCGATTTCGCTCATCAACAACGCAATCTTTGAAAATCCAGTACCGGTGCGTGGATATCATCCCGCACTGACGGGCAAGATCACGCAGGTAACGGCCAGTGATCTGCACACATGCGCCCAGGCAGATCAAAGCGGAACGGTGTGTTGGGGTGGAAGCCAAGCCGGCGATGTAGTGGTGTCTAGTAGTGCGGCAACAGATATCAGTCTTGGCCACTTTAATGCCGTGTACGGCACACCCGCATGCGCCATTACGGGTGGTGAAGTCCGCTGCGCGGCAGCGCTCAATATGTTAACAAGTATCGCGGGCGCGCCAACGCCGCTGATCGATGTGGCAGCGGGCACCTCACATATGTGTGCCGTACGCGATAACGGCGAAGCATTTTGCTGGGGCCCAGATAACACCGCCGGTCAAATGGGTGACGGCACGACGGCACCACATGCGATTCCGGCACGCGTGCTAGGTCCATAAGAGCAGGTCCATAGAGCTGGCACAGTGAGCAGTTAAGGACGCGCTGATTTATTCGTAATCCCGGACTTGATCCGGGATCATGAGCGAAGCCTCCCGCGTTCATTTGCCATGGCTGAACATCAGATTTGAGGATATCGCAGTGTCGTTTTTCCACATCCTTATTCATGTGGATTTTGGTGTACCCAAAACCGAACTTTAAACGGCACTGCACGTCTGGCAGACTCAATCATTGTTTTGAGTTTGGATTCAAAATATTGCGGAGCTAAGGTAATCCGAGGCTATTTCGGAACAAGCGGCTTGTTTCGGAACTGATTGAGGGCTTAATTGATATGCAAGCTAGATAGAATGGTGCCCAGGGGCGGAATCGAACCACCGACACGGGGATTTTCAATCCCCTGCTCTACCGACTGAGCTACCTGGGCACTGGAAGACAGAAGGATCGGTTAACCCTCTGTGCCTTGCGACGGCGCGTATTAAACCCGTTTAGGGTAAACGAGTCAAGCGCGCTTTAGGATTAATTTATACGCGCTGTGATGCACTGCTTCAGCCGAAAAAATAATGGCTTGTCGTCTTGCCGGCAAGCCATTATTTTGTTCAATCAAGACCCGCTAGAACGCAGTGGTGATCAGGTAGCCCGTATAGCCGGCGTAGGCCAGCAACAGCAGGCCACCCTCGGCGCGATTGATACGGCCGCGGCCGCGAATGCCATAGCCCAGCACAAATAAGGACAGCGTCAGCGCGCACATCACCATCATGTCGCGGTTGAAGACTTCGGGGCCGACGGCCATCGGGTGGATGACGCCCGCGATCCCGACCACCGCCAGGGTGTTGAACAGGTTGGAGCCGAGGATATTGCCCAAGGCGATATCGTGCTCACCTTTGCGTGCCGCGATTACTGAAGACGCTAGCTCAGGCAGGGAAGTGCCTACGGCAACGATGGTTAGGCCGATGATCAGATCACTTACGCCAAAGCCGCTGGCAATCTCTACGGCACCCCAGACCAGCAGTCGCGAGCTCGCGATCAATAGCAGCAGACCGACGATCAGCCACATCACCGCAGAGCGAATCGGCATGGCATGTTCGACCAATTCTTGCTCTATTTCCTGACCAAAGGCATCGGATTTTTGCTTCAGTCCTTCCCAAATGGTCCAGGCCATCAAGCCGGCAAAGACCGCCAGAAGCACCAGCGCATCATTGCGCGTGATTTCCCCGTCCCACAGCTGCCAGGCTGCCAGGGCAGAAACCGCTGCCAGGATAGGCAATTCCTTGCGCAAAATCTGTGAGTGCACCACGATCGGGGCGATCAATGCTGTCAGACCAAGGATCAGCGCGATATTCGTGATGTTGGAGCCATAAGCGTTGCCCAGGGCAATGCCTGGATTACCCTGCGAAGAGGCCAGCGCCGACACCACCATCTCGGGCGCAGAGGTGCCAAAGCCCACAATCACCATGCCGATCAGCAAGGCGGGCATCCCATAATGGCGAGCCGTCGCGGCAGCTCCCTCAACGAATCGGTCAGCGCTCCAGACCAGTAAGGCCAAGCCAAAGGCCACGGCGGCAAATGCAGTTAACATGGATAGGAATCTCGGGTTGTGATTAAGAGCGTAAAAATGTCCCAACATAGCAGCCATAGAACAACGCTGCAATTTGGCGGCGCGAGTGTAACGGTTCCCGATGTAACGCTTAATAGGTAGTTGTGCGATACCGCGATTAAATTTTAGCGAGGCTCTCACATCTGAGTGGTCAAAAAGCGATCAAAATTGAATCGTCACGTAATTCCTGTATAGTGGCCGCCCTTTGCGTTGACTGGCTCAGCGTGCCTGTTTTTACATCGTTTTTAATGGGTTGTATTCGATGGATAAGTTTCGACGTGAGTGGTTCTCGAATATTCGTAATGACCTGCTGGCT
Source organism: Oleiphilaceae bacterium (assembly GCA_041591755.1). Lineage (GTDB taxonomy): Bacteria > Pseudomonadota > Gammaproteobacteria > Pseudomonadales > Oleiphilaceae > JBFHRI01. The sequence goes on along the minus strand of JBFHRI010000086.1, from coordinate 2,422 downwards.
GGCCTGGTGGTCGGCCTGGCATTGGTGCCGGAAGCCATCGCCTTTTCCATTATTGCGGGGGTTGATCCCAAAGTGGGGCTGTATGCCTCGTTCTGTATTGCGGTGATTATCGCGTTCGTGGGTGGCCGTCCGGGCATGATTTCGGCGGCCACCGGCGCGATGGCGCTCTTGATGGTGACGCTGGTCAAAGAGCATGGACTGCAATACCTACTAGCCGCGACGCTATTGACGGGCGTGCTGCAAATCCTGGCGGGCTATGTGCAGTTGGGTAATTTGATGCGCTTTGTCTCACGCTCGGTAGTCACCGGCTTTGTCAACGCACTGGCTATTTTGATCTTTATGGCACAGTTGCCGGAGCTGACCGGAGTGACTTGGCAGGTGTATGCCATGACGGCAGCGGGGCTGGCGATCATTTATCTCTTTCCGCTGATACCCGTGATGGGGCGGGTGGTCCCTTCACCGCTGGTCTGCATATTGGTTCTCACGGTTGTGGCGTTGCTGCTCAACCTCGACATTCGTACGGTCGGAGATATGGGTGAGTTGCCCGATACCCTGCCGATATTCCTGTGGCCCGAAGTGCCACTGACCTTGGAAACCCTGTGGATCATTCTGCCGTACTCGATTGCCCTGGCCTTGGTGGGGCTGTTGGAGTCGATGATGACCGCCACCATCGTGGATGAATTAACCGATACTACCAGTGATCGTAACCGAGAATGCAAAGGGCAGGGCATTGCTAATATTGGTGCGGGCCTGATGGGGGGCATGGCGGGCTGTGCCATGATCGGGCAGTCGGTCATTAATGTTAAATCTGGCGGGCGCGGGCGCTTGTCGACCTTTTCTGCCGGTGTGTTTTTGTTGATTCTGGTGGTCTTCCTGGATCAGTGGCTGAAACAAATTCCGATGGCTGCCCTGGTGGCGGTCATGATCATGGTTTCGATCGGTACGTTCTCGTGGGATTCGATTCGCAATCTGCGTCATTATCCCTTGTCAAGCAATGTGGTGATGCTGGCGACCGTGGCGGTCGTGGTGGCGACGCATAATTTGGCGCTGGGCGTGTTTGTCGGCGTCTTGTTGGCGGCTTTGTTCTTTGCCAACAAAATTGGGCGTTTCATGGTGGTCAAACGCGCTGAAGATGCGGGCTCTTCACGCCGTTATGAAGTGGTGGGTCAGGTATTTTTTGCTTCGGCGGATCAATTCGTTGCGGCGTTTGACTTCAAGGAAGTGGTGGAGTCGGTTACGATCGATCTGAGTCGCGCGCATTTCTGGGACATCACGTCGGTGACCGCGCTCGATAAAGTCGTCATTCGCTTCCGCCGCGAAGGGGCGCAAGTGCAAGTGGTCGGTATGAATGAGGCCACCCGCACTGTGGTGGACCGCTTTGGTGTGCACGACAAGCCTGAGGAAGTGGAGAAGCTCTTAAGCGGGCACTAAGCTTTGTAACTAAAGCAATTAAGGGAGAACACTGCATGAAAACGCTGATTACTGCCAGTATTGATGGCTCTATGCTTGCCGGTCCGGTATGCGATGCGGCAGCCTGGGCCAGTGCGCGTCTGCAGGCCCCCTTGCAGCTCTTGCATGTGCTGGAGCGACCCATGGTGCCGGTGGTGGAAGATCTGTCGGGTAGCATTGGGCTCGGTAGCCGGGAGTTATTATTGGCGGAGCTGACCGCACTTGATGAAAAGCGTGGCAAGCTGGCGATGGAACATGGTCGTCATATGTTGGAGGATGCCGCGCAGCGCGTACGTAACAAAGGCGTGCAAGATGTGCAGACGGCACAGCGGCATGGCGGCGTACTGGATACCTTGGCTGAACAAGAAGCCCAAACGCGATTGTTTGTGCTGGGGCGACGCGGTGAGGCGCATGCCAAGCAGGCCAACACCCTCGGCTCCAATCTGGAAAACGTAGTGCGCGCGATGCATACACCGATTCTGGTGGCCACAGAGACCTTTGTCGCACCGCAAAGCTATCTGATTGCCTTTGACGGCAGCGAAACGGCACAGACGCTGATTGAGCGCATTGCGCATAGTCCCTTACTGCGGGGGCTCAGTGGTCACTTGGTCATGGTGGCGCCCGACGCATCCGAAAATCACGAAAAATTAGGGCAGGCCCGTGCGATCTTGGATGCGCAGGGCCTTCATATCAAAGTGCACCTGTTGCAGGGGCAGGTGATCGATGTCCTGGAAGACTTCCGAGCCAAACATGATATCGGCTTGATCGTCATGGGCGCTTATGGCCATTCGCGCATTCGCGAGTTTTTCGTGGGCAGTCATACGTCGCGTATGATCAGGCAGAGTCCGGTGCCTTTGTTGTTATTGCGTTGAGAGTGATCGCAATAGCGCTCTTTTTTCCTTTACAAGGATGGTGGTCATGAAAAAAGGATTGTACCTCTTTTGCCTATTCTTGATGTCTAGTTGTCTGACCG
>JBFHRI010000085.1:0-10977 GCA_041591755.1 Oleiphilaceae bacterium | reverse complement strand
GGGCACCCGGGAAAGGCTCATCGATTTTAAGTTGCTTGGCGCGGCGGTTGGCGATGAAGCGGAATTGCTCGCAATGGTCTTCGGCGCTGTAGCCGAGGATGGGTTCCTGCAGCAGGTATTTGGCATAGCCCTGCTCCGCCGCTTCGGCTTCGTCCCACATCTGGCGCATGGCTTTGGGGTCGAGGCTGAGGTTTTCTTCTTGCAGAATTTGCCGTACGACACGTAGGCCGAAGGCGCAGTGCATGACTTCGTCGCGCATGATGTATTGCAGTTGCTCGGCCGTGCCTTTCATCAGGCCACGGCGTTGTAGGGCGAAAATGGGGCTGAAGCCGTTGTAGAACCAGCAGCCTTCGAAGATGGCTGCGAAGAAGGTGTAGGCGTGCACGAATTTTTCCAGATCATCGCGCTGGCGCAGGTCAATGTTGGTGGTCATGACCGACTCGAGGCGCGAGTTGGCCAGTTTAATCTTGCGATAGATCGCCGGCACCACGCGGTAGCGGTTGTAAATCTCACTTTGATTCAGGCCAATGGTTTCGATGCAGTGCTGGTAGGTCCAGGTATGCAGTGACTCTTCATAAACCTGACGCGCCTGGTAGATCTGCAGCTCCGGGGCGCTCATCTTTTCCATCACCGCCAAGCCGATGTTGCGCATCGCCAGCACGTCGGAGGTGGTCAGGTAGGCCAGCACGTTTTCGTAAACGTGTTTTTCTTCCAGCGTCAGTTTGTGGTGGTAGTCGGCGACATCCTGCGACATGTTGATGTCGAGCGGGGTCCAATGGTTTTTGTTGGCGTTGAGAAAGAATTCCCAGGCCCAGGGGTATTTGAACGGCGCCAGTTGGTTAACGTCGGTCAGGCCGTTCACCACGCGCTTGTCTTCGGGGTTGATGGGCGCCAGGGCTTCGAGCTCGGGCTCTTCGATTTTCTGCGGTGCTGCTTTCACCGGCTCGCGCGCAGCGCTGGGCAGGGAGGGAATCGCAGCTTCTAAGGGGTCGTCCCAGTTGGGGAGTGTGCTGTTCATTGGGGTTACCTTCTTAATAAATTCGTTTCAAACCTATTGATAACATCGTCAATCCTCCGCGCGATCGTCATTCCGGCGCAGGCCGGAATCCATGCTGCAGGCAACGGTGTTGCCTGGGCTTGTGGGTGAAGTAGAGACCCACGACTTGCCTTCTGGATCCCGGATCGAGTCCGGGATGACGATTCACCGGCGAGGGATGACGAGTCACGAGTAGCTACTGACAGGCCTCACAATCCGGATCCAGAATCGAGCAGAACTTTGGTTCTGGCTCGGCCTCGACCGGCTTGTTCTCCTCCACGACCGAGTTTTTCTCCATTTGCGTGGCGCCCAGCGAGCGCAGGTAGTAGGTGGTTTTCAGGCCACGAGTCCAGGCGGTTTTGTAGAGGTTGTCGAGGCGTTTGCCGGAGGCTTCGGCCATGTAAAGGTTGAGACTTTGCGCCTGATCAATCCATTTCTGGCGGCGTGCGCCAGCCTCGACCAGCCAGCGCGGATCGAGCTCGAATGCGGTCACGAAGAGCGCCTTCAAATCTTCCGGGATCCGGTCGATTTTCTGTACCGATCCATCGAAGTATTTGAGGTCATTGACCATGACCTCATCCCACAGTCCACGTACTTTGAGCTCCTGAAACAAGTAAGGATTTACCACGGTGAACTCGCCACTGAGATTGGATTTGACGAACAGGTTTTGATAGGTCGGTTCGATCGACTGCGAGACCCCGACAATATTCGAAATAGTTGCCGTCGGCGCGATCGCCATAACATTGGAATTACGCATGCCGTACTGTTTGACCAAGGCCCGAATCGTCTGCCAGTCGAGCTGTTGCACCGTATCCACCACGGTATAACGCGGGCCACGCTCGGCGACCAATTGCTGCAGTGAATCGATGGGCAGAATGCCCTGATCCCACAGTGAACCGGCATAGCTCTCATAGCGTCCACGCTCAGCCGCCAATTGTGCCGAGGCTTCGATCGCATAGTAGCTGACCTGTTCCATCGATTGATCAGCAAAATGCACCGCTTCGATGCTGCCATAGGGCAGCTTCAGCTGGTACAGCGCATCCTGAAACCCCATGATGCCAAGCCCGATGGGCCGATGTTTGAGATTTGACTGACGTGCCTGTGGCACGGCGTAGTAGTTAATGTCGATCACGTTATCGAGCATCCGCACTGCGGTATGAATAGTGCGGCGCAAACGTTCGCGATCAAGCTTGCCACCCACGATATGTTGGGCCAGATTGACCGAGCCCAGATTGCACACGGCGATTTCATCGGCACTGGTGTTCAGAGTGATTTCGGTACACAGATTCGACGAATGCACTACGCCCATGTGCTGCTGCGGCGAACGGATGTTGCAAGGGTCTTTGAAGGTGATCCAGGGATGACCGGTCTCGAACAGCATGCTCAACATCTTACGCCACAGACCTTGCGCGCTGACGCGGCGAAACAACTTCAGCTCGCCGCGCTCCGCCATGGCTTCATATTCCTGATAACGCTGCTCGAAGGCTTGCCCATACAGATCATGCAGATCAGGCACGTCACTCGGTGAAAATAAGGTCCACTCGCCTTCTTCGAACACGCGCTTCATAAACAGGTCGGGAATCCAGTTGGCGCTGTTCATGTCGTGGGTGCGACGGCGCTCGTCGCCGGTGTTCTTGCGTAGTTCGAGAAAATCTTCGATGTCGAGGTGCCAGGTTTCCAGGTAGGCACATACCGCACCCTTGCGCTTACCGCCCTGGTTCACTGCCACGGCAGTATCGTTCACAACTTTTAAGAACGGCACCACGCCCTGAGACTGACCATTGGTGCCCTTGATCGCGGCACCCAGCGCGCGCACCGGCGTCCAATCGTTACCTAATCCACCTGCCCACTTGGACAACAAGGCATTGTCATGCAGAGCGCCATAAATGCCCGATAAGTCGTCGGGCACGGTGGTTAAATAACAGGACGAGAGCTGGGAGTGACGGGTCCCAGCATTGAAGAGCGTCGGCGTCGAGCACATGTAATCGAACGACGACAATAAACGGTAAAACTCAATCGCCCGCGCATTGGGATCGTCTTCGCGCAGCGCCAGTCCCATCGCCACGCGCATGAAGAAAATTTGCGGCAATTCGATACGGGTGCCCTGGCTATGCAGGAAGTAGCGATCATAGAGCGTTTGCAAACCAAGGTAGCCAAACTGCAAATCAGCCTCAGGGTTGATTGCCTGTCCGAGACGCGCCAGATCGAACTTGAGCAGGGCTTCATCAAGCAGTTCCAGTGCCACACCTTTTTGAATCGTCAGCGCCAACATTTCTGGGTACAGATGCGCCATTTGCGCAAACGTGGCCTGCTCGCCCAAGCCCAAGAACTGCATGACTTCTGTGCGTAGTTGATCCAGCAACAGACGCGCCGAAACCAGTGAATAGTTCGGTTCTGCTTCGATCAGCGGGCGCGCCGCCATAATCAGTGCGGTCGGCACATCTTTAAGCTTGATACCATCGTATAGATTGGCCACGGCTTTCTTCTCGAAGGCCGCTTGGTCAACGTCGCTCAGGCCCTGACAGGACTCTTCGATCAGCGCCCGGATACGCCCAATATTCAGCGGCGCCTGGCTGCCATTGGCCAGGGTGACGCGCAGATTGGGATGGCTTTCGACCGGTTGTTGTTCCTGGCGCTGCCGTGCATGCTCTTCGCGATACAGCACATAGGCGCGCGCGACTTTTTGCAGCCCCTGCCGCATCAGGCCGAGTTCGACCTGATCCTGAATATCTTCAATATGAATGGTGCCCCCATTCGGATGCAACTTGCTAAAGCGCTGCGTCATTTCGCGGGCAATGCGGGCGACCAAATCCTTGACCCGGGCGGAACCCGAAGCGGCCTGCCCTTCCACGGCCAGAATGGCCTTAGTCATGGCGATTTCAATCTTACTGGCATCGTAGTGGACACGTGATCCGTCACGCTTAATCACACTCAAGGCGGCATCTCTGGTGGCAGAGCCCGACCGTTGCGGCTCGTTAAAATCGAGTGTGTGAGCGAAGGATTCGGACATAGAAGACTCCTGTTTTAGTTATCGGTGGCAAAGTGCATTCACCTCACTTCGACGCGATCATTCAACAGGAAAGAGACCACCGGAGCCGCCCCATAAAAACAAGAGCAAAAGAGTAAAACATCCGGTCATGGCCGCTACCTTAGGCGCGAAGGTCTGGCGAAAGCTTTGGCAGGTAGTCGGACTTGAGGCTGGGCCCCTTACCGCTGCGCGTCAGTTCCGGATTTACACCGGATTCCCCTGTGTGATGGCATGCTTAGGCTTGAGCCGTCGCGAGTGCGATCGACAAACACTATATAGCCACACTTTCCAAAGTCGAGACACAATATATAGATGCACACTTGAAGTAAAGCAAAAATTTTCCGAACCGTCTCAAGCGCTGGACGGACACCCGGGCTGGCTTAACTCTGCAATATTTGTCAATCAATGAACCCAAGGCTGTGGTAATTTCTCTGCTGAACTCTGGTACGAGTAAACAGCGCACAGGCCGAAAACATGGCCAAAGATGTGCATAATCGAAACGAATACACCTTGAGACGAGGCCCCTCGCAATGAACCTGACGCCGCCGCTGGAGGCCGCGCTTGCGGCACAGAAGCTGCCGGAAAGCTACGCCGAAACAATCAACCGGTATTTGCGGCCCTTGGCAAAACGCATCGAAAACAAGCACGCGCACCACGAGGGCGCACTATTTTTGGGCATCAATGGTGCACAAGGCTCCGGCAAATCCACCCTAGCCAGTTTTCTGGCCTTGCTGTTGGAGCAGGAAGCCGATTTACGCTGCGCGTGTCTGTCGATCGACGACTTTTATCTTAGCCACACCGCGCGCCAGCAGTTAGCGCAAGAAGTTCACCCTTTGCTCGCAACCCGTGGGGTCCCCGGCACGCATGACCTGAAGCTACTGAATGCCACGTTACAAGGCTTACGTGCACTCGAAGACGAAGACTGCATTCGCATCCCCCGTTTCGACAAAGCCACTGATGATCGCAAACCCGAATCGGAGTGGGATGAAGTCTGTGGCGAGATCGACATCATCATTCTTGAAGGCTGGTGCGTCGGTGCGCGGGCTGAGGAAAGCGGCCGCTTGATGTCGCCGGTCAATGCCCTGGAAGCCCAAGAAGACCCCGATGCACGCTGGCGACAATGGGTCAATCAACAGCTGCGCGAGCACTATCATCCGCTGTTCGACCAACTGGACTTTATGGTGATGCTCAAAGCACCCGGCTTTGAATCGGTGCTCGAATGGCGCTGGCTACAGGAGCAAAAGCTCATCAAGGAACGCAAGCTACAAGGGTCCCCCTTGCGCACCATGAGCCGCCCCGAGCTGGCCCGCTTTATCCAGCACTATGAGCGGATTACACGCCAATGCCTGCGTGACCTACCCCAACAGGCCGACTATGTGCTTTACGTGAATGCGCAGCACCAAATCTTCCAAAGTCGTTACAGCCCGGCGCCGGCCGTGGTACCTCTCCTGGTCGTCACCGACCTCGATGGCACCCTGCTTGACCACGACACCTATAGTTATGAACCGGCCCTCCCGGCCCTGCGTCGACTCCAACAAGCCAATGTGCCGCTGATTCTAAACACCAGTAAAACGCTGGCCGAAGTCGAATCGCTGCAGCACGAACTTGGTTTGAGTCACCTGCCCTGTATCGTCGAAAACGGCTCGGCCGTCTGCTTTCCGATGCGTTCCGAGATCGACAATCACGAATTGATTACGCTGGCGCGACGTCCAGTGCGTTTATTTGGCCAGTCTCGTGGCAATATTCTCTCGGTACTGCATGACCTGCGCAGTCAACAAGCCTATAAGTTCGAAGGCTTTGCCGATTGGACGGTACGCAAGCTGATCAGTCTGACCGGACTTGGCGCCGAACAGGCCACGCTGGCCATGGATCGTCACTTCTCCGAACCTATTTTGTGGCGCGATCGCGAGGAGCGTTTTCAATTCTTCGTGCAGGACTTGGCCCAACATGGGCTGATCTGCCTGCGCGGCGGCCGCTTTATTCACGTGCTCGGGCAATGCAACAAAGGGCAATCTGCGTTGTGGTTAAAACAGTTCTACAGCACCCAAAGTGGTCAAGCAATTGCATTAATGGCTTTAGGTGATGGCGACAACGACGTGGCCATGCTGGAGATCGCCGATTACCCAGTGATCATTCGCTCACCGGCGCACCCCGCCCCGCAACTTGGCCGCGCACTGCACGAGCCGATGGTGAGCGAGGCGCTGGGCCCGGCAGGCTGGAACGCTGCGGTGATGGCGCGCTTGGATACATTAAAGCCGTAGCGAACGCTTACCAATAGCAAAGACAGGATACGACTATGGGAGATTTCTACCAGAACGGCATCGTGACCACGCTGCATAACCTTTCACGTCGACCCTTGGAGGACATGGAGGCGGAATTGCGCCGTTTCCAACGCACGCGGCCGATGGCCTTGATCCTGCCTTCTTTATACTCAGAATTAGAGGGCCCCGCGCTGCCCAATATTGTGAATGAGCTGAAGGGCGCAGATTATCTCAATGAGATCATTATCGGACTGGATCGAGCCGATGCAGCGCAGTATCGCGCGGCCCTGCAGTTTTTTCGTCAGCTGCCGCAGCCGCATCGCGTGCTTTGGAACGATGGCCCGCGACTGCGCGCAATCGATGCGCAATTGCAAGAAGAGGGCCTGTCGCCAAAAGAGCCAGGCAAGGGGCGCAACGTCTGGTACTGCATGGGCTATGCGCTGGCCTCGGGGCGCTCGCAATCCTTGGCGCTGCATGATTGCGACATTGTCACTTACGACCGCAGCCTGTTAGCGCGTTTGATTTACCCGGTCGCCAACCCCGCCTTCAACTATGAGTTCTGTAAGGGCTATTACGCCCGCGTGGCGAATCAAAAAATCAACGGCCGAGTTTCGCGCCTGTTAGTCACCCCCCTCATTCGTGCACTCAAGAAAACACTCGGCCCCCTCGAATATCTGGAGTATCTCGACAGTTATCGCTATCCCCTGGCCGGTGAGTTTTCATTCCGGATCGATGTGCTAAATGATATTCGCATTCCCAGCGATTGGGGTCTGGAAATCGGCGTGCTGTCGGAAATGACGCGCAACTATGCCAACAACCGTTTGTGTCAGGTCGATATTGCGGACAATTATGATCACAAACATCAGTCGCTTTCGGCTGATAACGAAGACGGCGGTTTGTCTAAGATGTCCATCGACATCAGCAAGGCCATTTTTCGCAAGTTGGCGACGCAGGGCATCGTGTTCAACAGCGAAACCTTCCGTTCGATCAAAGCGACCTATTTCAGGATCGCACTGGATTTTGTCGAAACCTATCGCAACGACGCCATCATCAATGGCCTGAATTTTGATATACATTCGGAAGAGCTGGCCGTAGAGCTGTTTGCCCAGAACATTATGAAAGCCGGCAATCGTTTCCTTGAGGCGCCGATGGAACAGCCGTTTATTCCGAGCTGGAACCGTGTGGTGAGTGCAGTGCCGGATCTATTTGAGCGGATTGTGCAGGCGGTGGATGCGGATATGGAGGAATTTGGATCCTAAGACTGCCTAAACCACGACCGCAGCAACGCTGCCGATCAATAAACAGGATTCATCCCGGAGAAGCGATCTGTCACCCCAGGTAAACAACCCTAGAATCCAGGGTAAACAACGCTAGCATCCTGGATAATCAACGCTAGCATCCTGGGTAAACAACGCTTTCATCGCGGGTAAACAACATTGTCATCCCGGACTCGATCCGGGATCCAGAACTCAGGCACGGGATTGACGGCTACAGGTCTATCGCGAAAACCGCGTGGCCGGAAACATGGATTCCGGCCTGCGCCGGAATGACGGTTCGGGGAGAGCCTGCGCCGGAATGACAGTGTTCGGAGAGCCTGCGTCGGAATGACGCAAGAGTAATAGGCGCTGCTGAAGAATACGCAATCACTTTGCGGGAGTACAGGAACCATCATGCTGAATGAACTGAAGTTTCGCCTGATCACCCACCTCGACGTGATTTACCCGAGTCTGGAAATTGCTCACAAAGAACAATTGGCGCAGCAGCTGATTGAGGCCATGCGCTATGGCGATCAGGTATACGCACCACAACCCTACGCCAATCACTGGGACCAACAGGATGTCATCGCGATCACCTATGGCGATACGTTTTTGGGACAGGAACACAGCCCTTTGCAGGAACTTCACGGCGTTCTAAACCGACATTTCCACCAAACGATCAATAGCGTTCACATTCTGCCGTTTTTTCCGTTTAGCTCAGATGATGGCTTTTCGGTGATCGACTATCGTGAGGTCAATCCACGACTCGGCTCGTGGCAGGATCTCCAGGCCATCGCCGACGAATATAAAGTAATGGCGGATCTGGTCATTAATCATTGTTCAGCTGAAAGTCAGTGGTTTCAGAACTTCCTGAGGGATCAGGCGCCAGGCAAGGGATGGTTTGTCGAAGCCTCGCCCGCAGATGATTTGAGCCAGGTTGTGCGACCCCGAACCTCTCCGTTGCTGCGCAAAGTCGACACCGCCGCAGGCGAAAAACACGTGTGGTGCACCTTCAGCCATGATCAAGTCGACCTGAATTTTGCCAACCCCGAGGTGCTGTGTGAGTTCGCCAGTATTGTCGCCGATTATATCGAACAAGGTGTGCAAATCTTTCGCCTTGATGCAGTCGCCTTTTTGTGGAAAGTGCCGGGCACCAACTCGCTGAACTTACCGGAAACTCACGAAATCGTACGCCTGTTGCGCACGCTGATCGAAGCCAAGAAACCCGACACCATCATCATCACCGAAACCAATATCCCCAACCGGGAAAATCTCTCCTACTTTGGCAATGCCAATGAGGCGCATGTGGTCTACAACTTTTCACTGCCGCCTCTGCTGCTCAATACCTTGCTGACCGGCAGCTCGCATTATCTAAAAAACTGGCTGATGAGCATGCCGCCGGCGCAAATGGGGACGACCTATCTAAACTTCATTGCGTCGCATGATGGCATCGGCCTGCGCCCAGCAGAGGGTTTACTCAGCGAGGAAGAAATTGAGACGCTCATCCGAACCATGGAAAGCTTCGGCGGCAAAGTCTCTTGGCGTGCGCTCGATGCCGAGGTAAAAAAGCCTTACGAAATCAATATCAGCTTGTTTGATGCTTTAAAGGGAACTGTGCAAGGCATCGACACGCTGCAGATCGAACGCTTCGTGTGTGCGCATGCAATCATGCTGGCGCTCGAGGGTATTCCGGCGTTTTACATTCACAGCCTGCTGGCCACCGGCAATGACTACGCTAAATTGGAGCGGACCGGCCATAACCGTTCAATCAACCGGCACCAGTGGCCACTCGATGAACTGGAGACCTGCCTCAAGGACCCGAATAGCCATCATCGCAAAGCCTACGATCGCCTTCAGGCTTTGATCACAACGCGCATTTGCCAACCGGCCTTCCACCCGAATGCCACGCAATACACGCTGCACCTCGGCGATCCGATCTTCGCCTTCTGGCGCCAAAGCATGCGCCGAGACCAGAGCATCTTTGCGATCCACAACATTTCTGATCAATACCAAAGCATTCCGCTCACGGCGATCAACCTGGTGGGGACAGATGAATGGGTCGATTTGATCACTGGTCAGCACTATACCGATTTACACGGGACCTTGGATTTGAAGCCGTATCAGTGTGTGTGGTTGACCAATCGGATGTATGGAGGATCAGCGTAATCAGTAGCGCTTCAGCGTATAAAGGCCAAGAGCTATCTGTATTCTGAGCTTGAGGCGCGCTCTTTTCTGGAGGCTGTGAACCCAAGAAGCATGTCGCTGGTCGTAATCCTGGACAGCGACATTTACGATTCAACAGACATCATGGCGGAAACTTTGCGGAGCACCATGATGCCTGCCGTGAAGTCCTTAAATCAGTTGCGCAGAGAAACCTGCTTAGGATCAATTCTCAACTGACTTAGTTTTTGTAAAAGACCTTCTATATTCTTCTTGCCAGCCCCTTCGTTGGCTAGTCTCAAGCGTGTCACCGCGACAAAAGCATCACCGATTGTCGCAGTATGGGAGGCTTCTACCAGCTCATCCATGACCACCGCTCCGCTCTGCGTGTCGATTAGGGAATATTTAACCTTCGTGGTGACCTCAAAATTAATGCCAAACATCGGCTGGTCGACGCCAATCAATTGAGCACTGAGCTTGTAGCGTCCAGCATTACCCAGCAGTCCAGCCCCTTCCAAGCTCTGCTCTATCGCTTTTTGAAATGCATCACTACTGATTTCCGATGTCCAAAGAGGGTTGGTTTCTTCTCCCCCACTAACTGGCTGAACCTGGACGTTCTTTTCCAAGCCCGCATCATATTGCGACCCTTCGGGCGCTGTATAAACCATGTTTTCAATCTTCGCACCACTGGCACAGCCAAATAACCAAACGGACATCAGTACCAGAGTAAATCGCTTCACCATATTCATTCTTTAATCTTCCTGTTTAGACGTTTAGGGACCTGCAAAGGAGTAATTCGAATGCGACGAAGGTCAACTCATTAGATTAAGCTTACGGTCGCATTCGGAGGCGATTCTGACACTAACGACACGGCTTCAGATAGATTAAACAGGTCTCACTCCGAAAATTTTCTGAGCCTTTCCTCGGTAGGTGGATGAGAAGACAGATAGGTGCTCCATTCCTTCTCTGAGGCCTCTGTGTCAGGAAGACTGGTAGCCTTAGGATAGCGTTGGGTTAATTCTCGATAACAGGCCATAACGCGAAGATAATTTTCCTCGCGCTCTTCGTCTGTATTGGTTTTGGCGGACTCTGCGAGCTGCGCCGCCTCCGACTCGGCGGGATGGCATTCCACCACCTGCCGCAAACGCGCCATCAAATTAACAAAGTGCTCGGGTGCGCGGCCGTTTTTTTGCAACCAGGCGAGCGCGAAATCATCGGCCTGGGCTTCATAATGGC
>JBFHRI010000084.1:0-10980 GCA_041591755.1 Oleiphilaceae bacterium | reverse complement strand
CGCGTTTGGGGTGCCTTTGCAGTTTGACAAAGTGTATACCGAAGGCATTAGCAAGCTGGCGCCGCTCGATATTAAGAATGCCGCTGAACTGGGTTATATCATTAAAAACTTAGGCATTGCCCGTATGCAGCCGGACGGCATCGAGGTGCGCGTGCATCCGACACTGATACCGCAGGAAAAGTTGATCGCCAAGGTCGATGGTGTGATGAATGCGGTTCTGGTGGAAGGTGATGCTGTTGGACAAACTTTGTACTACGGTGCCGGCGCGGGTTCAGAAGCGACGGCTTCGGCGGTGATTTCGGATCTCGTTGATATCGCGCGTAATAAAAATAGTGAAGGGGTTAGTGTGCCGTATCTTGGCTTTACCCCGCAAAACATGCGTGAGTTGCGCGTCATTCCCATTGCCGAGATCAACTCAGCGTATTATTTGCGCATGATGGCGGAAGATCATCCGGGTGTGTTAGCCAAAGTGGCATCTATTCTCAGCGACTTGGGCATTAACATCGAGTCCGTGACGCAGAAAGAGCGCGATCGCCAGGGCGATCTGATCCCCTTGGCCATGCTGACGCATGAGGTCCAGGAGCAAAAGATCAATGCGGCAATTGCACAGATTGAGGCCTTGGATGCAATCCGCGGTTCGGTCATGCGTATTCGGGTTGAGCAGTTTTAATTTTTTCTTCCTGCCACATAAACGTGTCAGGAGCAGCAAAAGACGGTAACGAACGTGAAATATATCAGCACCCGTGGTGCCGCGCCGGCACTTAACTTTGAAGATGTATTGTTGGCTGGTTTGGCCACTGATGGCGGCTTGTATGTGCCGGAATCCTTGCCCCGCTTTACTCAGGAAGAGATTTTGTCATGGCGTGGCTTGCCCTATCAGGAGTTGGCCTATCGTGTCATGTATCCGTTCGTCGAGGGTTCGATCGAGGCGGATGCCTTCAAAACCATGATTGAAGAAACCTATCGAGGTTTCGAGCACCCTGCGGTGGCGCCCCTGGTACAGCTGGACGCCAATGAATGGGTATTGGAGTTGTTCCGCGGTCCGACTTTGGCGTTCAAGGATTTTGCGCTGCAATTGCTCGGTCGCCTCTTAGATTATGTATTAGAACGCCGCCAGGAACGGGTGGTCATTCTCGGTGCGACTTCGGGTGATACGGGTTCGGCGGCCATTGAGGGATGCCGTCATAGCAAGCATGTGGATATTTTCATACTGCATCCACACAAGCGCGTGTCCGATGTGCAGCGCCGTCAGATGACCACGGTCTTGGCAGACAACGTATTCAATCTCGCGGTGGAAGGAAACTTCGATAATTGTCAGCAAATGGTCAAGGACAGTTTCGGCGATCAGTCCTTCCTCCAGGGAACACGTCTGGTGGCCGTGAACTCGATCAATTGGGCGCGCATTATGGCTCAGATCGTTTACTACTTTAGTGCGGCCTTGGCGCTGGGTGGACCCTTGCGCAGTGTGGCCTTCTCGGTGCCGACCGGCAATTTTGGTGACATTTTTGCGGGCTATTTGGCTCGGAACATGGGGCTGCCAATCAATCAGCTCATTGTGGCTACCAATCAAAACGATGTATTGCATCGGTTTATCAGCCAAAATCACTATCAGCCAACTGAGCTGAAACATACGCTATCGCCCAGTATGGATATTATGGTTTCGAGCAACTTCGAGCGCCTGCTATTCGATCTGCATGGACGTGATGGTCGAGCACTGGCGCAGTTGATGACGCATTGGAAAACCGAGGCTGGCTCAATTGAGGAGGCACGCTGGCAAGCCGCGCGCGCCCTGTTCGATAGTTGGGCGGTTGATGATGAGCGTACCTGTGAAGTGATTAAGGACGTGTATGAGGCCACAGAGTACCTGCTGGATCCACATACGGCCATTGGTGTTGAAGCTGCCCGGCAATGCCGACGCGATGCGTCAGTGCCGATGGTGACCTTGGCCACGGCGCATCCGGTCAAGTTTCCAGAAGCGATCACCAAGTCTGGCGTGGGGGTCGAGCCTGCGTTGCCCTTGCACATGGCAGACCTGTTCGAACGCGAAGAGCGTTATGAAGTGGTTCCCAACTCCCTTGAGCGTGTGCAGCAGTTCATTGCCGCCAAGCGGCACAAGGCTTAATGTCGAAGCGTATCCTCAGGCGCGAGCCGGGAGTACTCCCGGCCGCGTTGAGCGATTTGCCCCTTTTTCTCCAGCGAGTGCTGGCGGCACGTGGTATCAAAACGCGCGCTGATCTGGATTTGCAGCTAAACCGTATGCTGGACGCCTCGTCTTTATTGGGGCTGCCCAAGGCGCTCGGCTTGCTTGAACAAGCGTTGCGTGAGCAACAACGCATTCTCATCGTGGGTGATTTTGATGCCGATGGCGCGACCAGCACGGCCTTGGCTGTGCTGGCCCTGCAAGCGATGGGGGCCAGCGATGTGCGTTACCTGGTGCCCAATCGATTTGAATACGGCTATGGTCTGACACCCGAAATCGTCGATCTGGCGGCGCAGCAAAGTCCTTGGCTCATCGTCACCGTAGATAACGGTATTTCCAGTGTGGAGGGTGTGCAGCGGGCGCACGACTACGGCATCAAAGTGCTGATTACCGATCATCACCTGCCGGGAGAAGTCACCCCAGCGGCCGATGCTATCGTCAACCCCAATCAGCGTGGATGTGGTTTTGCGGGCAAATCCTTGGCGGGTGTTGGCGTCATCTTTTATCTGCTCTGCGCTTTGCGTTCACGCCTACGCGATTCTCAGTGGTTTGCGCAAATGGGGTTAAGCGAACCCAATATGTCGGACTATCTTGATCTGGTCGCGCTGGGTACGGTCGCCGACCTGGTGCCGCTTGATCATAACAATCGGATCTTGGTAGAGCAGGGCTTGCGACGCATTCGGGCACACCGATGCCGTTCCGGTATCAGTGCCATTCTGGCGATTGCGGGCCGCGCCAACGAAAATGTGAATGCCAGTGACCTAGGCTTTGCGGTGGGCCCGCGTTTGAATGCTGCGGGTCGCTTGACCGATATGTCGCTTGGTATCGAGTGCTTGCTGGCGCAAAACATGGGGCAAGCGACGCATTTGGCCGGTGAGTTAGATCGTTTAAATCAAGAGCGCAGGCAGATTGAGGATGAGATGAAGGCCGATGCGCAGCAGCATCTCGAGCGCCTGCATTTAAAAGCAGAGGCGGCCGACTGGGGCGTCTGCTTATTTGAGCCGCACTGGCACCAGGGCGTGATCGGTATTCTGGCATCCCGCATTAAGGATAAGTTACATCGACCGGTCATCGTGTTTGCGCCAGAGTCGGATGATCCGGCGCAAGCGCAAACTCAACTCAAGGGCTCAGCACGAAGTATTCCGGGTCTGCACATGAGGGATACCTTGGATCTGGTGGCGAAACGTCATCCCGGTTTGTTGCATAAATTTGGCGGACACGCGATGGCCGCCGGAATGAGTTTGCCCGCATCACACTACCCGGATTTTGCGCGCGCTTTCGATCAGGCGGTCAGGGACCTTTTATCCGAGCAGGCGCTGGTGGCGAGTTTGCAAACAGACGGCGAGCTGACGGCTTCTGAATTGACCTTGGAGTCGGCGGAGCAGCTGGCGCAATACGGCCCGTGGGGGCAACAATTTCCAGAACCCAGTTTCGATGGGGTATTCAATCTGGTCCAGCATCGGGTCTTGAAAGGTCGGCATCTCAAACTCGTGTTAGGCCTGCCAGGGACGCAGAATCTTGTGGATGCGATTCAGTTCAACAGCGACTGGGTCGAATCCTCCCCGCCCCGGAAAATACGCATGGTGTATCGTCCGGCGATTAACGAGTATCGAGGGCGCAGGACCTTGCAACTGCTGGTGGATTATCTGGAGCCAGCATGAGGCCGCGGTTCGTTTCGAGTCTGTTGCTCGGATTGCTCTTGTTGGTCGGCTGCAGCGGTCCGCAATTTCACGCCCCCAGTGGTTTAACGATGGTCCCGACATTCGTGGAGGGCGCGCTCCTGATGTCGGATGGGTACGCGCTGCCGGTTCGAGAATATCTCCCTAACACAACGCGTGCTTTGGTGATCGCTCTGCATGGATTTAATGATTACAGCAACGCGTTCGCAGGCTTTTGTGAGTATATGCAGCAGCGAGATGTGGCATGTGTTGCCTATGATCAGAGAGGTTTTGGGGCCTCCGCGCAGGCCGGATTTTGGCCGCAGTCAGGACAGCATGAAAGGGATCTTGAGGCTGTGCTCGCTTTGTACGCTCAGCGTTACCCCAGCTTGCCGATTTATGTGGCGGGTGAAAGCATGGGGGGGGCGGTGCTGATTAGCGCACTGGCGGGACGGCCAGTTTGGTCGGAACGGGTAGAGGGCGTGATCTTGTTTGCCCCAGCCGTGTGGGGGCGTGAGACGCAGCCGTGGTATCAGCGTCTGGCATTGTGGTTGACGGTGCAAACCGTCCCAGGCTGGACGCCGACCGGACGCGGCTTGGGGCGCATTGCCTCGGATAACGTCGAGGCCTTACGCGCCTTGGGGCGCGATCCACTGGTGATCAAGCAAACCCGGATCGATGCCATTTATGGGCTGACCAATCTCATGGATCGCGCTTTGGCGAAGGTCGCCGAGTTGCGGCATCCAACGCTCTATCTGTATGGCGAAAACGATCAGATAATCCCGAAAAATGCCAGCTGTAGGGCATTAAAAATGATGCGGCAAGCCGAAGTGCCTGTGGATTTCATTCTGTATCCGCAGGGTTATCACATGCTGACCCGTGACCTGCAGGCTGAAAAGGTGTTTTCAGATGTGCTGGATTGGCTAACTAATTCGCACGATAAAGCGGGGAAAATAGGCTTATCTGCGGTGAAAAACTATTGTTTATGAGGCTAACGCTTGTTTTTGAGTGCGCCAAATTATTTCCTTAAATTTCATTAAGTGAGTGATTGTAAGTGTCGCGCTGCTGCGGCGGGCTCTTTATACTTGGGCCGTGTTGAATGAAACTGCTTAGAATCTGATCATGTCAAAAAGATTCCTGATTATCGTTGTCTTTATCTCGCTGTTCCTGAATGCGTGCAGTACGTCGCGCTATCGTATGGAACACGATGCGCCTCCGCCGCCCGGCGAATTCAATCCAAATACTGTTAAGGAACATGCACCGGCATGGGAGCCTTTAAGCTACCGAGGCAATACTTCGCCGTATGAGGTGCGCGGGGTCAAGTATCATATTCTTGACCGAACGCAGGGTTATGTTGAAGAGGGGATCGCCTCGTGGTACGGCATGAAGTTCCACGGTGAGGAAACTTCAAACGGCGAAATCTATGACATGTATGCATTGACCGCGGCGCACAAGACCTTGCCCTTGCCGAGTTATCTTAAAGTCACCAATTTGCACAACGGGAAGTCGATCATTGTAAGGGTGAATGACCGCGGACCATTTCATAGCAGCCGCATCATCGATCTAAGTTATGCCGCCGCCCACAAGCTAGGTTTTGCGCAACGGGGTACCGCGAAGGTGCGACTGGAAGCGGTGCCAATGGCTGAGCCGAAGAGTGCGCAAACTACGCGGCAAGAGCAGCTCAAGCCCTTCGTTCAGGTCGCGGCCTATAGCTCTGAAGAAAGTGCGCAGCAGGTACGTCAATCACTGCAGGCGATGTTGCCGGGCAACGAAGTGTTTGTCACGCCGGCTTCGAAAAAGAGTGGCTCCATGTATCGTGTAAGAGTCGGTCCTTTTGCGGACAAAAACTTGGCTGAGCAGGCGCGCGCCATGATCGCGAAGGCGCAGATTGGTAATCCCATGGTGATTATTCGCGCCATTGCGGGACGAGACCTGTAGGTCTCTCGGTTTAAGGAGCAGCTTCTCTTAAGGTTTGATTACGTGAACAAGCCTCAAGGTGATTAGGGCTGTCAAATCGGGTACACTCGCACACTTCTTTTTGAGCCCCATGCCATGCCAGTGATGGCAAAATAGAGCCGGGCCCTTTCTCTTGTTTCTTCTAATGAAAACTTAGGTTTAACGGATGCTTAATAATCGTTCCTTCGCTTCGTATCGTAGTTGTTTACTGGTATTGCTGGGCTTGTGCCTGAGTCGCCTCGCGCTGGCAATCGAGCCCAACCTGATTCCCGCACCGCCGCAAGTATCTGCGTCGTCTTATGTGCTAATGGATGCCGCGAGTGGCGCGGTGATTATTGAGCATAACAGTCACGAGCGCTTGCCACCGGCCAGCCTCACCAAAATGATGACGGCCTATATCGTCGAGGCCGAAATCGAGCGTGGCAACATCCGCATGTACGATGAAGTGGATGTTAGTGTGAATGCATGGCAAACCGGCGGCTCGAAGATGTTTATCAAAGAGGGCACTAAGGTGATTGTCGAGGATCTGCTGAAAGGTGTGATTATCCAGTCCGGGAATGACGCGAGTATTGCCTTGGCTGAGCATATTGCAGGCAGTGAAGGGGCCTTTGCCGACATTATGAATAAGCAGGCCGAACTCTTGGGCATGAAAAATAGTAACTTCATGAATGCCACCGGTCTGCCTGATGAAGCGCATTATTCCTCTGCCTATGATATGGCGCTGTTAGCACGTGCGATCATCAACGACTATCCGCAGCAGTATGCTGTGTATGCCGAAAAGTACTTTACCTACAACAATATTCGTCAACCCAATCGCAATCGGCTGTTGTGGCGCGATAAGAGCGTTGATGGTCTGAAAACCGGACATACTGAAGCCGCCGGCTACTGTTTGGTCGCTTCGGCGGTGCGTGATGGTATGCGTTTGATCAGTGTCGTGATGGGAACGTCCAGCGAAGAAGCGCGCGCCAAGGAGACCCAAAAGCTATTGAACTATGGCTTCCGTTACTATCAAACGCATCCTTTGTATGAGAAGGATAAGTCCCTGACTGAAAGCACGGTTTGGGGCGGTAAACAGGACAAGATCAACCTGGGTGTTGTGCGACCCGTTGTATTGACCATCCCGCGTGGCAATCAAGCCAACCTACAAGCCGAGTTGAAAGTCGATCCCATCATCAAGGCGCCGGTTGAAATCGGTCAGGAGTTTGGTCGTTTGCACGTGATGTTGGACGATAAACTGGTGGTTGACGAGCCTCTGGTCGCGCTGGAAAGTGTTGAGGAAGGTGGCTTTTTCAAGCGCCTTTGGCACGCGATCAAATTATTCTTTGTGGGATTGTTTACCTGATACCTGAAGGGAGAGGGC
Source organism: Oleiphilaceae bacterium (assembly GCA_041591755.1). Taxonomy (GTDB): domain Bacteria; phylum Pseudomonadota; class Gammaproteobacteria; order Pseudomonadales; family Oleiphilaceae; genus JBFHRI01. The sequence goes on along the minus strand of JBFHRI010000084.1, from coordinate 3,806 downwards.
TGTGATGACGCAACAGCAAGAACCGCCAAAGATCGAGTTTCCCTGTCCACATTATCCGATCAAGGCGATTGGTGTGCACTCTGTGGAGTTTCGGGAGGTGGTGGTGCGCGTGGTGCGCGAGCATGCCCCCGACTTTGACGAGACGACCGTTGAGGTGGTCGAAAGTCGCGAAGGGCGCTTTGCCTCGGTGCGTTTTCGGATCACCGCAACCGGTCCGGACCAGTTGCAGGCGCTGCATCATTCGCTGATGGCGACCGGCCACGTCAAGATGGTTATCTAGGCGCATCGTATGAGTGAGGCGGGTGTCGAGAAAGCAGGGGCGGATGCATCGCACAAACCCAGCTTGCGCGTCCGCTATTTTGGCCAAATCTTGGCCTACGAGCCGACCTGGCGAGCCATGCAAGCGTTTACTGATGCCCGAGACGCTGAAACGCCAGATGAGTTTTGGGTTTTGGAACATGAGCCGGTCTTTACGCTGGGGCAAGCAGGTAAAGACGAGCATGTGCTTAACCCGGGCAGTATTCCCTTGGTGAAGACTGATCGAGGCGGGCAAGTGACCTACCACGGGCCCGGCCAGCTGGTGATCTACACCTTGGTGGATATTGGCAGGTTGCGCATCGGTACGCGAGAATTGGTCAGTCGCATTGAGCAGGCTATCGTCAGCGTGCTTGCGCTGTATGGCATTGCTGCACAAGCGCGATCAGATGCGCCCGGTGTTTATGTCGGTGAGCGTAAGATCGCCTCATTGGGCCTGCGTATCCGCCATGGGCGTTCCTATCATGGCCTTAGCCTTAACGTTGAAATGGATCTTTCGCCTTTTCAATGTATCAATCCCTGCGGCTATGCCGGCATGCAAATGGTACAATTAGCCGATTTTGATAACCATGAACCGATGCCGCAGGTGGCTGCGCGTCTGGTCCAGATTCTCAAGCAGTCTTTTGGTTATACCGACCAAATTGTGGAATATGCGGACAAACTATGAGCAAATGTTCTGAAAACGCCCCGAAGCCGGTCAAGCCAGTGGTGCAGGGTGAGAAACTCCGGGGCGCTGAAAAGGTGGCGCGTATTCCGGTGAAGGTCATTCCCACCGAAACTCTGCCACGCAAGCCTGACTGGATACGAGTCCGTATTCCTTCCACGCCGCGCATTGACGAGATCAAGCAGAAGCTGCGTAAACACGGTCTGCATACCGTATGCGAAGAAGCGTCTTGCCCGAACTTGGGCGAGTGCTTTGGTGGGGGTACTGCGACGTTTATGATCATGGGCGACATTTGCACGCGCCGCTGTCCTTTCTGTGACGTTGCGCATGGGCGTCCGAACCCATTGAATCAGGACGAGCCCCGAGAACTGGCCGAAGCCATTGCCGATATGGGTTTACGTTATGTCGTAATCACCTCGGTCGATCGCGATGATCTGCGGGATGGTGGGGCCCAGCATTTTGCGGACTGTATTAGTGAAACCCGCAGTCGCTCACCGGGTATTGAAATCGAAGTGCTGGTGCCTGATTTTCGGGGGCGCATGGAGATTGCGGTCGATATTCTTAAGCAGACGCCGCCGGATGTCTTCAATCACAATCTCGAAACCGTGCCCTCGCTCTACAAGAAGGTACGGCCTGGCTCCGATTACGATTGGTCGCTCGATCTACTGGAGCGCTACAAGGCCGAATGCCCTGAGGTGCTGACCAAATCTGGCTTGATGTTGGGCATTGGCGAAACGCTGGATGAAGTGCGCCAGGTGATGCGTGATTTGCGTGCGCATAATGTCGATATGTTGACCTTGGGGCAGTATCTGCAGCCCAGTCGCGACCATTTAGCGGTGGAGCGCATTGTCACCCCCGAATAGTTCGAAGCCTTGGCCGCTTATGGTCATGAATTGGGCTTCAAGCATGTCGCCAGTGGCCCGCTGGTCCGTTCCTCTTACCACGCCGACAAGCAGGCGCATGGGGAGAAGGTTAGCTAGCACGCATGAGCGATGACTGGGTTCCTCCGACTAACGGCAAACCGACCGTGCAGAAGATCAAGACCGGCAGTTTCGAGCGTCGTCTTAGTTTGACCCGGGCCGGGCTGATCGCCGGTACCCGCATGGCCGGAGATATGGCGGCCAGCCTGTTCGGCAACAAGGCGCAGCGTGAAGAGAAGCGGCGCAAGGCCATGTCGCGCCAGGCGCAGTACCTGGTGGATGAGTTGGGTCAGCTCAAGGGTAGCATGACCAAAATCGGCCAGGTGATGGCCTTGTACGGGGAGCACTTTCTCCCGCCCGAGGTCACCGAAGCGCTGCATACCCTGGAAGATAAAACCGTTGCCCTCGATTGGTCGATCATTCGCGGCGTGTTGTATGAGCAATTGGGCGATCATCGTATGGCTGAATTGGTCGTCGAAAGTGAACCTATTGGCACGGCCTCGCTGGGTCAGGTCCATCGCGCTCGGATCAAGGCAACAGGCGAACAGATTTGTCTGAAGATTCAGTACCCTGGCGTGGCGCGTGCCATCGACGCAGACCTCAATGCCGTCGCTCAGGTCCTGAAATTAGCACGCCTGGTCAGTATGGGGCCGGCCTTCGACGATTGGCTGGAAGAAGTGCGAACGATGATGCATCGCGAGGTCGACTATCGTTTGGAAGCCGCTACTACCGCGCATTTTGGAACATTGGTGGCCGACGATCCGCGTTTTGTCGTGCCCAAGGTGTATCCCGAATACTCCACCGATCGCGTGATCGCGACGCGGTACGAGCCGGGTGAGCATGTCAGTAGTCCGCGGGTCGCGGCCTTGCCGGCGCGGCGGCGTAATCGTTTAGGGCGGGCGGCTTTGGATAACTTCCTGAAAGAGCTGTTCGTTTGGCATGAGATTCAAACCGATCCCAATTTTGGTAATTACCGCATCCGCATAGACCCGCAGGGCGAGGAAGATCAGATCGTCCTCTTGGATTTCGGTGCGGTTCAGAAATACCCCCCAAGTTTTATCAATCCTGTTTGCGACATGATTGCGGCCGCCTACCATGAAGATCTTGCTGGCGTGATTGAGGGGGGGATCGCCTTGCACTTTATGCAGCGCGATTGGCCTGCTTCAGTGCTGGAGGAGTTCGGTCGAGTCTGTATGGCGGTCTTGGAACCGCTGGCTCGCAATGCACGAGAGATACATCCGGAATGTTATAACGCAGCGGGGGAGTATCGCTGGCAGGCGAGTGACTTGCCCACGCGGATCGCCAAACGTGCAACCCGCTCGGCGATTAGCCGTTATTTTCGCATTCCCCCGAAGGAGTTTGTGTTCTTGAACCGCAAACTGGTCGGCGTTTATACCTTTATTTCAGTGCTGAATGCTGAGTTTAACGGTGAAACGTTGTTGGCGCGTTATTTGGCTCACTATCGACACTCCTAAGCTTTACTCCAGTCGCCCCGTCTTGTACAAAAATTGCGAAATCGGTCGCGCTTAATTCCAAGCGGCCACACCGTATTCTCGTTAAAATCTTGAAAAAAGTTGTAACAAAAACTTACAGGATGCTTAGGGATGCAGTGGGGTTTCAGCCGTCGATTGGGACGAGTCAGTGTTGTGGCTTGCTGGGTGTGGATATTGGCGGCCTGTGGCGAGGGTGGCGTTGCGCCCGATACCCGCGCTCCGGTGTTGTTGGAGATGCAGCGCGTCAGTACGCCCACGCGCAATACCACGCCGACCTATCGTTTTCGCAGTGACGAAGCAGGCAAAATCGCGCTGACCGGAGGCTGTACTTCAGATACCGAAGAAGCTGAAGAGGGCGAGAACGAACTTACCTTCAAGCCGCTGGTCGATAATACCTATGCAGAGTGTGCGCTG
>JBFHRI010000083.1:0-10999 GCA_041591755.1 Oleiphilaceae bacterium | reverse complement strand
GAAGCGTCGATGGCGGGCCTGCTCAAACGCATGTTGCAGGATGGCGCTTTCTAGAAAGTTCCTGTTATCAGGTGCCGAGGATGTGCACTGCAAGCCGCGCAGTTGGCCTCAGCGGTTTCCCCGCTATACTTCTTATTGATGATCCATGCTTGAAAGGGCCTGATTTCTGGAGCGCGTGACCTTGCGGCACGCGCATTTTCCTGTCGCTTCCGGTAGAATGCGCCTCACTTCAAGAAGACGAAAGACGATTCCCCCGGAGCGGTGATCAAAAGTCGCTCGGTTCCGGACTATCTGGTTTATCCTGCCTACAGTTTGAGGAAGAAATGACTACATCTACACCCAAGATTATTTACACCAAAACCGACGAAGCGCCTGCGCTGGCGACCTACTCCTTTTTGCCTATCGTGCAGAGTTTCGCCCAAACGGCAGGTTGCACCCTAGAAGCCGCAGATATTTCGCTGGCAGCCCGGATACTGGCGGCGTTCCCTGAGAAGCTCAAGCCCGAACAGGTAGCGCCTGATGCATTGGCTGAGTTAGCGGAGCTCACGCAGTCACCCGAAGCGAACATCATCAAGTTGCCCAACATTAGTGCCTCGGTACCCCAGTTGAAAGAGGCGATTGAGGAATTACAGTCACAGGGTTACGACATTCCCGCTTATCCTGATGAGCCGAAGACTGACGCTGAGAAAGAAATCAAGCAAATCTACTCCAAAGTGCTGGGCAGTGCCGTCAATCCGGTGTTGCGTGAGGGCAATTCGGATCGTCGCGCTCCGGCCGCAGTCAAAGCCTATGCACGCAAGCATCCGCACGAAATGGGTAAGTGGAGCCAGGCTTCGCGTACCCATGTGGCGCATATGTGGGATCGTGATTTCTACCATAACGAGCAGTCCACGGTGTCCCAAAAAGATGGCGTGGTGCGTATCGAGCTGGTCAAACCCGATGGCTCGGTCAAAGTGCTCAAGCCGAAAACGGAAGTGCTGAAGGGCGAAGTGCTTGACGGCATGTACATGAGCGTGAAAGCGCTACGTGACTTCTTCGAGAAAGAAATGAACGGCGCCAAGCGTGCCGGTATTCTGTTCTCGCTGCACGTCAAAGCCACCATGATGAAAGTCTCGCACCCGATCGTCTTTGGCCACTGCGTTTCGGTGTACTTCAAGGAAGTTTTCGAGAAGCATGCAGAGACCTTTAAGATGCTGGGTGTTAACCCCAACAATGGCATGAGTCATGTGCATGACAAGATTCAGAGCTTGCCGCTATCACTGCGTACCGAAATTGAAGACGATATTCGAGCCTGTTATCAGCATCGTCCAGAGCTGGCAATGGTGGATTCCGACAAGGGGATCTCTAACCTGCACGTTCCCAGTGACGTAATCGTCGATGCTTCGATGCCGGCGATGATTCGATTGGGCGGTAAAATGTGGGGCGCGGACGGCAAACTGAAGGACACCAAGGCGGTGATCCCGGAAAGCACCTATGCCACCATTTATCAGGAAGTCATCAGCTTCTGTAAACATCACGATGCCTTCGATCCCAAGACCATCGGTACCGTACCGAATGTCGGACTCATGGCGCAAAAAGCCGAAGAGTACGGCTCGCATGATAAGACCTTCGAGCTAGAAAGCGATGGCGTCGTGCGCGTGGTCGATGAAGACGGCAATGTGTTGATGCAGCATCAGGTTGAACAAGGTGATATCTGGCGTATGTGCCAAACCAAGGACCTACCGATTCAGGACTGGGTCAAGTTGGCCGTCACGCGGGCAAGGCTCAGTGGCATGCCGGCGGTGTTCTGGCTGGATGAGCTGCGTCCGCATGATGCGCAGATGATCAAAAAGGTCCAAACCTATCTGCAGGATTATGATACGGCAGGGCTGGATATTCGCATCATGTCACCCGATCAAGCGATCCGTTATACCATGGAGCGTATGATTCGTGGCAAGGACACCATTTCGGTGACGGGTAACGTATTGCGCGATTATCTGACCGATTTGTTCCCAATTATTGAACTGGGCACCAGTGCCAAGATGCTGTCCATAGTACCATTGATGGCTGGCGGCGGTCTGTACGAAACCGGAGCGGGCGGCTCGGCGCCCAAACACGTGCAGCAATTCCTCGAAGAAAACCATCTGCGTTGGGATTCGCTGGGTGAGTTTTTGGCGCTGGCCGTGTCGTTTGAAGATTTGGGGCGCAAGCACAACATTCCCGAGGCCAATGTGCTGGCGGTGACCTTGGATGAAGCGACCGCGATGCTGTTGGAAAACGACAAGTCGCCGTCACGCCGTGTGGGTGAGCTAGACAATCGCGGATCGCATTTCTATCTCACGCTGTACTGGGCAGAAGCGCTGGCTAAACAAAATGATTCTGCTGTACTGAAACAAAAGTTTGCGCCATTGGCCAAAGCCTTGCGCGAGAATGAAGCGAAGATTCTCGAAGAGTTAAGTCAGAGTCAGGGGCAGCCGGTTGATATCGGCGGTTACTATCATCCGGACGATGAGAAGGCTGCTGCGGCGATGCGGCCAAGCAAAACCTTCAACGATTTACTGGCCCAGCTGGGCAAGTAGTCGCCGAAGAAGGGCGCTGAAATGAGAACGATGTGTCCACATCGTTCGCACATCAGGCCCTGTTGCGCTTTCGAAGGCCGGGAGAGGAAACTTTTTCCGGCCTTTTGGTTTTTGTGGGATTCAAGGGGACGCAGGCTTGTGACTCTTGCAGCGCGAGCGGTTTTGGCCATTCGACGTGGTTCAATGCTTGCGGTCTTCTTTGTAAGTTTATTGAGCTTGACTCAGCGTGATTGCTGGGGTTTTGGTATTTGGGATAACGCGTGATCAAGAAAATCCTGGCGGGCGTGTTGCTGTTTGTGGTGGCGTGGAGCGTATTTGCCGTGGCCACCCTGCCGGCCACTTTGCTGTGGCAGCGTTTTCCTGAGCTCAACCACCACCTGGCTCGCGTTGGGCTAAGTATTCAGGGCGTTGAAGGAACGCTTTGGTCTGGGCGAGCTTTGTTGCGCTATCAGCAGGTGCAGGGCTTGCTCGATTGGCATTTGCAGCCCTCCGGACTACTGCAATTGCAGCTGCCGCTGGCGCTGCGCCTGGAGAGTGAGTTAGGCGATGTGAACGCAGCCGTCGCTTTGGGGGTGTCGCAGCAGCGCCTGCGAATTGAGCGCGCGCAAGTTGATTTGGCGCGACTCACGCCGCTGTTGCAGGCGCAGCGTGTTCGCCTCTCGGGTGATTTGATGCTTGCGGACGTGGAATTCCAGCTGCAGGACCAGGTCATCGATTATGTCAGTGGTCAGGTCTCGTGGAGTGGCGGCCCCATCGCCTATCCGGTTGGGCGTCAGGTGCGGGAGCGGACCTTGCCGCCGTTTCAGGGTTTACTCACCATGAAGGATCAGACGGCGCATTTTGGATTGCGTGAAGCGGGCGGGCGCTTTGACGTGATCGAGGCGACCCTGAATCCTCAAGGCGAGGCCCTGGCCAGCGTTAAGGGCCGTTTGTTTGAGTTGGTGCAAGAGCCTTTGCCGGGGAATTACGGGGAACAGGACAACGTGGTCAAGGTCAAACACAAACTTCTACCGGTGGAGTTTTAAGCTTGGTCACTAAAGCGAGTAACGAGTTAAAACTGATCGCGTCCTTGCGTCGCGTTTTGGTGATCGTGCTGCTGGTTTATGCCGCATGGCTTGCCTCGCAACTGACGTGGCACATCGTTGCGCCGGCGTCGCTGCAACCTTTGGTCCTAAGCTCTAGTGGTTCGGCGTTGGGCGAGCGTGAGTCGCGCCGCCGTTACCCTTTGGCGCAGATGGATTTGTTTGGTCGGCAAGTCGCGGTGGTGCAAGATACCCCCAGGCAGGCGGTGGAGGAAGCGCAAAAAACCACGCTGCGATTGCGTTTGGTAGGCGTGTTTACCGCGGAGCAGGGTAAGGAGTCGGGTGCTATAGTTGAAGAATTGGGCAAAACAGCCGAATACTATCGTATTGGCGATACACTGCCCGGCAACGCAACGCTTGAGAGCGTTTATGCCGATCGAATTTTGATGCGCCGTAATGGTCGTTTAGAGGTGTTGAGCTTCGACGACGAAAAAACGGCCGGTGGTTTGGTGGCGTCGCAGCCGGTGGCACGTCAGCCGGCGCAGTACACGGCACCGCAGGTCGCGCAGCAGATTCATACGCCGGAGCAATTCATTCAGGAAGCGACACGCCAGCTGGCGGAAGACCCCGAGCGAGCACTGGGGTCGGTTGGCTTGGCGCCGGCCGCGAGTGGTGGCTACGTCTATCAGGGGAATAACCCGATGTTGAGCGGTCTGAATTTGCAAAAGGGCGATGTGATCCAGTCGGTAAATGGTCATTCGCTGGGCGATATCCAAAAAGACAAGAGTTTGATGCAAACCCTGTATCAGCAGGGCAATTTAGAAGTAGAAGTAGTGCGTAACGGGACCAGTTTCTTTATCAATTATCCGTTACGATAATTTGCGTTTGACGCGCCAAACTTAGCGCTGCGTCATAAGCGTTTGAAACCAATCAAGGTAAACTGCCGGTCTTGCCTTAGCGGCAATGATGGAACCCAGAGACTGACGTTCGATGAAACAGATACTGATCAGGCCCTTCAGAATACTCGCGCTATGCTGGCTGATGCTTGCGCTGCCGCTGCAGGCGGAAGAGCAGACGTGGAAGGTGAACCTCAAAGAGGCGGATATTCGCGCTTTTATCACCCAGATTTCCGACATCACCGGCTATACCTTTGCCGTGGATCCGCGTATCAAGGGTAAGGTCACCATCATTTCCAACTCGCCGATGAACAAAGATGCCGTGTATGACATGTTTCTGGCGGTGCTTGGTTTCAACAATGCGGCGGCGATTCCAGGTGAAGGCGGGGTGATCAGAATCATCCAGCAAAACGATGCGAAGCAGACCGCCGATGCGCGTTTGCCGGGCAAATTGCCCTCCGAACAGATCGTCACGCGCGTCATTCAAATTAAGAACGCCAATGCCACCGAGCTGGTGCCGATTCTGCGTCCGATGGTCGCCAAGTATGGCCACCTGGCGGGTGTTGCCGCCGCCAACGCCCTGATCATTAGCGACAGCGTCGCCAATATCAAACGCATCTCCCGCATTATTGATGAGCTCGACAGCCCCTCTAAGTACGAGTTGGAAGTGGTGCAGTTGCAGGAAGCGTGGGTGGGCGACATGGTCAAGCTTCTAGAAGAACTGGCGCCCGGCGAGCTGGGTAAAGGCAAAGGCGTGGCGAACAAGTTCAGTGTGGTCGCCGATCAGCGCAGTAATCGTTTGATCTTGCGCGGCGATGAGCCTTTCCGCGCCAAGATGCGTGAGCTAATCGGTAAGCTCGATCAGCCCTCAAGCACGGGTGGTCAAACCAAGGTGATTCGTCTCAAGCACGCTGATGCGGAAGCGCTGGCTGACATGGTTAAAGGTCTCATGGGCGACATTAGCTCCGACAAGAAGCAAGGGGCAACGGGCGGTGGTGGCGGCAAGTCGGAGGCCAGTGTGTATGCGGATGAGGCGATCAATGCGCTGGTGATTCGCGCAGAGCCTTCTTTGCTACAGGAGCTGGAATCCGTGATTGAGCAGCTAGATGTGCGTCGGGCACAGGTCTTAATCGAAGCCGCGATCGTCGAGTTGTCTGATGACTCCAGTAATAAGTTGGGTGTGCAATGGGCGCTGTTCAATAAGAATGGTACGGTGCCCGGTGCCTTAACCAATTTCGGTGAGCTCGGCCTCAGCACGGCAAGTGTATTGACCGCGTTAGGAGCGAAAGAGGCCAGTGCGGACGGCAAGATCCCCGCGACTGCATTGCCCTCGGTGCCAGACGGTATGACGGTCGGCATTGGTGACCGCAATGGCGATGTCAGCTGGGGCGCCTTGGTGCAGGCTTTGGAAGGCAATGCCGGTGCCAATGTATTGTCGACCCCGAAAGTCATCACCATGGACAACCAGGAATCCTCGATCATCGTGGGTCGTAACATTCCGATTATTACCGGCCAGTCAACCTCGACCGGTGCCGGCACGTCAAACCCTTTCACGACCATCGAACGTCAAGATGTGGGTGTGAAGCTGGTCGTTACGCCGAGTATCAGTGAAGGTGATTTGGTGCGACTGGAGATCGAACAAGAAATTTCCGATGTACTGGCTTCGACGGTCGGTGCCGACATAAGCACCACCAAGCGTCAGATCAAGACCAATGTGTTAGCGGATAACCGCGAGACGATCATTTTGGGCGGTCTGATCAAAGACGATACCGTGACCAGCGAATCCAAAGTGCCGCTGTTGGGCGATATTCCCTGGCTTGGCCGGCTTTTTCGTAGCTCGTCAACGCGTGTCGCCAAGCAAAATCTCTTGGTTTTCTTGCGGCCCACCATTCTGCGCGACAAAGATACCACGGCGGCGGTCACGCGTAGTAAGTATGATGAACTATGGGATTTGAACCTGCAGATCAAACACAACACCGGCAGCACACCGGAAGAGATCGAGGCGATGAACAAGCCTGAAATTGACGAAGTTTTCAGCAAGATGAGAATCAAGTAAAGAGCCTGCCGACCGATAGCGGCGCAGGCCTTTACACCCGATCTTTGGGTCTTGCGTTGTCTCGCGTTCGGATCCAATTGCAAAGAGCCTCTGCCGACATGGGTTTGCCAATCAGATAGCCCTGGGCGATGTCGCAGCCCTGCTCGCGCAGGATGCGCAATTGATCCTCTGTTTCCACCCCTTCCGCCACGCAACGCACCCCTAGCGCCTCGGCCATCGCCAAAATGGCCGCAGTGATCACTGCGTCCTCTGGATCTTGCGCAATGCCATCGATAAAGCTCTTGTCGATTTTCAATTCATCAATGGGATAGTGCTTGAGATAGGCCAGTGATGAATAGCCAGTGCCAAAATCATCGATGGCAATGTTCACCCCGAGTTTTTTCAGGTCCCCCAGCAGTTGCTTGATGTCGACTTTGCTCGTTGAATTCAGCAAGGCATATTCCGTCACTTCAATGCCCAAAGCCAATGTATCGCCTTTGATATGATATTTTTCCAGCGCGTTTAGTATCGCTTGGTGCAGATTACCGTGCAGGAAGTGTCGGCTGGATAGATTCACGGATACTCGGGGAATGGCCACCTTGTTTTGTATCCAGGTTGCCATCTGTTGGCAGGCCATATCCAATACGCACTCGCCCAGCGCAACAATTAATCCGTGCTCTTCGGCCAGGTGAATGTACTCATCAGGCCCCAGCACACGACCACTTGGATGTTGCCAACGAATCAGGGCTTCAACACCCACCAGCGCTCCGGTGCTCAGACAGATCTCGGGCTGGTACTCCAGGTAGAGGCCCTTGCCAGCGATGGCGCGGCGCAGTTCCAGTAACAGTTCCATCCTGCGGTGCGCGGCTTCTGCGGTGCTGCGTGAATAAAATTGGTAATCGCTGCGCCCTGATCCCTTGACCTGATACATGGCGAAGTCCGCACTTTTCAGAATAGTCTGGCTGTCGGCCCCGTCATCGGGGGCAATCCCGATGCCGATGCTGGCGGTGATCAGCAGCTCCTTATTGGCCAGCCAATAGGGGCGAGAGAGGCTCTCGAGAATTCGTTGTGCAATTTCAGCTGCTTGTAATTTGTCGCTGTTGTCCATGAGGACCGCAAATTCGTCACCACCGATGCGGGCGGCGAGATCCCCATCCCGCACACTGGCGACCAAGCGCCGCGCAGCTTCCTGCAACAACTTGTCACCCATATCGTGACCCAGGCCATCATTGATCTGTTTGAAATTGTCGAGATCAATGAACATCACCGTCAACATGACACCGCTGCGGGCACGATTGGCGAGACTGTTGTCCAGTTGCGCATAAAATAGCGCGCGGTTGGGTAGGCGCGTCAGCTCATCGTGCGTGGCGACAAATTCCATTTCCTGGTGACTTTGTTCAATCCGCGCCAGACTACTGCGCAGTTCGTTCTCAATGGTGACCTGCTTGGTAATGTCGACGGCCATGCCTCCGACATAGCGATTGCCGCTACCGTCATGCACTAAAAAGCGAAAGCTCTGCCAATAGACGCTGTTGCCGCGGGCATCCTTGGTCACCTCGATGGCCTGAATGGTTTTGCCGTTCGACAGTACCGCCAAATCATTCTGGCGCAGGGTATCGGCTATTTTGGCCGGCCAGACTTCGGCATCGGTTTTGCCTATCCACTCGTCATTCTTGAGGTTGAAGCGTTGCTGATAAACCTGACTCAAATAGATGTGCCGACCCTGCTCATCATTGATCCAGGAAATCGCTGGACTGTTGTCCATGAAGCTGCGAAAGCGCTCTTCGCTGGCACGAAATTCCGCTTCAATTTGTTTCAGGTTGCTGATGTCGGAAAAATTCAGGACCACGCCATCCACGCGTTCGTCCTGCGTACGATAAGGCATGATACTGCAGAGAAAGGTGCCGCCATCTTCCGCTTCCACAGTATGCTGTGTCGGTGTCAGATCCGTCATGACCTGCTTGATCCGTTGCAGGATCTTGCGATCATGAAAGCGCAGCGCAATGTCTTCCAGGTCGCGGCCAACATCGCTGGGAATCAGGCGGAAAAGTCGTCGTACCTGGGGCGTAAAACGTCTGACTTTCGCGTCTCGATCCAGAAACAAGGTGGCGACGCTCGTGCCGTTCAGCAGGTTGTTCATATCATTGTTGATGATCTCAAGATCCTGAATCTTGTCCTGCAGCTGGTTATTGACCGTCGTCAGCTCCTCATTGAGTGACTGCAGCTCTTCTTTCGACGTTTCCAGTTCTTCATTGGCCGATTGCAGCTCCTCATTCATCGACATGACCTCTTCGTTGGAGGCCTTGAGTTCCTCATTGGAGGTTTCCAGCTCTTCAATCGTGCTTTGCAGGTCCTCCCGGGTGGTCATGAGCTCGTATTCCAGTTGACCGGCCTCCTCCGGTATCAGCAACTCCGTGACAGGCTCCGCCGGCGACGAGTCGTTCTTCACCTCCTCAAAAGTGATCAAGATCAAGCCCTCGGCTGAAGCCGGTGCTTGCAAGGGGCGGACCCGGATGGTCACGGCCCGGCTCGACTCGGTGTCAGAACGTTCACGCATGCGTCCGCTCACCGTTACTTCCGTACGCTCGCGAATGGCCCGCTGCAGCGCGCTGCGGAACTTGAGTTTCATCCCGTTGCGAATCTGATTGGCGATGTCAAGGGTGGGCTCGCCAGCGACCACTTCGAGATAGTTGGCCACCGGTCCGTGGTAATACAGCGCTTCGCCATGGCGGTTGACGATCACGGAGGTCGGTACATACTCGCTTAACAAGATCTCGTGGGCTAAGGCGCTGATCGAGCCGTCGCGGTGCGCCTTCGGTAGCGTGACCATGCGGGGGGCGGGGCGCTCATTGTCGCCGCTGAAAAACGGGAACTCGAGTACCGGCTTCCGCGCGACGCCGATGCGTCGATAGATACGCCATTTTTTGGAGACGGCTTCAAACAGGTCATCCTGATGCGCGATCGACTCAGAGGGGCCCAGAAACAAGTAGCCGCCGATCTTCAAGGCGAAATGTAGCATGGCGATGACACGCCTCTGGGTACTTGAGTCCAGGTAAATTAACAGATTGCGACAACAGATCAGATCCAGCCGGGAAAAGGGTGGGTCGCGTAGCAGATTTTGGCTGGCGAATACCACCATGTCGCGAATGTGCTTTTTGATATGGTATTGCCCGTCTTCGATGTGAAAGAAACGATGCAGTCGTTCCTGCGGCAGATTGGCGACGATGCTCGGGGGATAGATCGCTGCGCGCGCCTTTTCCAGCGCGGCATCATCAATGTCCGAGGCGAAAATCTGGACGCCGCAGTCGATGCCGAGCTGGCTCTGCAACTCGGAGATCAGCATGGCAATCGTATACGGTTCCTCGCCGCTGCTACAGGCGGGCACCCAGACCCGCAAGATGTCTTGGGACGTTTTTTTCTGCAACAGGCGAGTCAGCGTCTGCTGCTCCAGCTCGGTCCATGCCTCCTGGTCGCGGAAAAAACAGGTCACGCCGATCAACAGGTCGCGTAACAGGGCCTCCACCTCTGCCGCCTCCGCGCGAAGCAAACTCAGATATTGTGGGTAACTTTCGACTTGTCGCATCACCATGCGTCGATGAATGCGTCGGGTCAGCGTGCCTTGCTTGTAGCAGCGAAAGTCATGCTGCGTCCGCTCATGCAGCAGCGTGAGAATGGCTTGCAAATCTGCCGGTGAACTGCTGGGGGCGTACGAGGTCATGGCATGCACATAGGCGATAAAGCCCTGCAGCGCTTGCGGTATTTCACTCGGCACTAGAATGACATCGACGAGCCCGGTGGCAATCGCGCTCTCCGGCATGCCGGCATCGGTCGCGGATGCGGGCTGCTGAGCGAACACGGTGCCGCCCTTTGCCTTGATTGCGCGAATGCCTTGGGTCCCGTCGACACCATTGCCGGACAACACGATACCCATCGCCGCCTCCCCCAGTTCGTGTGCTAGCGACTGAAAAAGAAAGTCGATGGGCAAGCGCATGCCGCGACGCGCGGTTGGCACGGTGAGACGTAGCTTGCCCTGTTCCAGGTATAGATATTTGTTGGGGGGGATCGTGTAAACGGTATTGCAATGTACAGGCATGCCGTCTTGAGCCTGAACCACTTGCATCGACGTATACTTGGCGAGTAGTTCCGGCAGCACGCAGTCTTGCGTAGGGTCCAGATGTTGCACCAGTACCAGTGCCATGCCTGGGTTCTTTGGCATCGCTTGAAGCAGCTGCTTGAAGGCGTCGAGGCCGCCGGTGGAGGCGCCAATACCGACGATAAGAAACGGTTCGTCAATGCCTTCTGTGGTTGAGGTTAGAGTTACTGTCGACATTGATGAGGAGGGCGCTGTCCGCAGACCTGCTGTCGCCTCGGTAGTGCTTTTGGTGCGGGTTTTCGCGGGTTTTTTTTGGCCTCGGGGCGGGGCTTTACCTTGGGCATCAGAGTTGGGGGGTTGACGCTTGTCCATAGAGCTCCCTTGTCACTTTGTGT
>JBFHRI010000082.1:0-11001 GCA_041591755.1 Oleiphilaceae bacterium | reverse complement strand
GGCGACACAGGCGCATTTGCACCGGCTCCGGTGGAGCGAAACGGTCGGCGCAGCTAACGAAGGCGGGGCGTCATAAGGTGAGCGGCTCGCCCTTAAAAGGGGCGAGCATTTTAGTCTGCAATGAAGGTGTGACGCAGAGACCTCAACGAGTCGGTTCGGCAGTCTTGATCTTCGATCGTTTTCTTGGTTTCGCGGAGCTCAAAGCACTTGCTTCCAATGCATCAACGGCCGCGAGTGTATCGATCACCAAGCGCTGAATACTGGGAAGCGCTTCTCGGCAAGCCGTGAAGACAAAGGTCATTTTACCGGCATAGCTGAACAAGGTGATGTTCAAGGCCTGGCCTTGCATCAAAAAGGAAATCGGATGCAAGCTGAAGACCTCTGCGCCGTTTAGGTAACGCGTTTCCGGAGCGCCCAGCATGTTGGAGATGACCACGTTGTAGATCGGGCGGGTGCTGGTGGTGCCGACGCCGGTCATTTGCCCCAGCGCGAAGGGCAGGATCATCATGGCGCTATAGGTGGTGATCTGTTCCTTGGTCAGGGTGGCGAGTAGATCTTTACCTGCCTTCATCGAGCGCTGAATTTTTTCGAAGCGTTGCAGTGGATCGGCTTCATCGGTGCCTAAGGTCGTCAACACGGCGCCGATGGCGTTGCCGCTGGCGCTATCGTCGTCTTTGGGGCGAATCGAAATCGGCACCTGCGCGATCAATGATTTTTCCGGTAGCGCATTCAGTTCTTCCAAATAGGCACGCAGTGCGCCACCACAGATCGTTAACGCGACATCATTCAGCGTGCCATTGAGCGCCTTTGCAATCTGACTCAAACGCGACAGGTCGAATTCGGCGGTGCTAACCCGCCGTTGAATGCCGACTTCCGCATTTAAAATAGAGTAGGGCGCGCTGTAGGGTGCAACAAGCCCAGGATAGTTGCGACTGTATGCGCCCAGCACGGTTTCACCCATGGCACTGACCAGATGGGAGGTCGACTTTAGTGGCGATAATAGTTTGGTGGCCAGGGATTTGGATTCAGTCCGAGCAGCCGTTTTGGTCTTGGGTTTGCGCGTTTTGGCCGGTAAGGGCATGCTCCAAAAAGGCACGAAGTCACGCGATAAGCCTGGCTCCAGTTGATTCAGCCAGTTGGACATCAGGCGTGTCGCGGCCACCCCATCAAGCAGCGCGTGGTGGGCTTTAACATAAATCGCAAAGCTATCATTCTCCAAGCCCTCAATGATATGGCACTCCCACAGTGGGCGGCTGCGGTCAAGCCGGGTGCTGTGCAAACGTGAGATTAATACCGCCAGCTCGCGCTCTCCGCCTGGCTGTGGCAGGGCGGAGTGGCGCAGGTGGTAGTCAATATCGAAATTCTTGGCCTCTTCCCACGCATAGCCAGGGCGTAAGACGGTGCGTCTGGCGGGTTTGAGATTAAACGGGGGCGTGGTGGGGAGGTGTTTGCGAAAGCCTTCGACCATCTCCAGGATAAAGGATTTGCCTTCACCGGGTGGTAACTTCAGGCGACCCAAGCAGCCAATTTGGCTGGGGGTCTGCTCGCTTTCAATCGACAAAAAGAAAGAATCGCCAATCGGCATGGGTCTGATTGTGGGCATATACCGTTCCTGTATCTGTGAGTGCAGACGGATGCAAAGCCAAAGCGCGCTTCCGTTGTCTACGTCCCATTAGCCTGGCAATACGCAGGCGAGAAAAAAGCGCTATTGAAGCGCGATCCGACAAAAAAAGACAGTGCGCAGGTCTCAGCGGAGGCTCAGAAAAACAGCTTTGCATTGTATGGATAAACGCAGAGGTCTATGCTTGCAGTGTTGTTTCATGCCGTAAGCGAATTTTTAACAAGCCAGCGAAGGAGAAACAGATGGAAGCGCCCATTCATACCGTCAATGCCCTGTTTAAGCAGTTGGGATTAGGAAGCGCAGAGCAGGATATTGACCGCTTTATTGAGCGTAACAGTCCGCTCAGAAGTGATGTAGAAATCCACGAAGCCAAATTTTGGACGCAGTCTCAAGCGGCGTTATTAAAAGAATTGAAAGATAACGACGCCGATTGGGCAGAAGTGGTCGATCAGTTGAGTGCGCGACTGCGCTGACTAAGTTCTGCTAGCAGGTGTTAAAGTATTCGTACCTTGAATTTGCGTCCTTTGATCTTGCCGTTGATTAGGCGACCCAGCGCCTGTTTGGCCAACTTGGATTCGATGGCGACATAAGCGGCGTATTCCAGCACCTGAATTTTACCCACAGCGCTGGCTTCAAGCCCGGCTTCTCCGGTGAGTGCGCCGAGGATGTCGCCTGGCCGTACTTTGTCTTTGCGGCCGCCAGCAATACAAAGCGTGCGATAGGCCGGCGCCGGCAGGGTGGCGTTATGGCTGCTGATCGCCGAGATTGGTTTGGGCGCTATGGCGTCTTCCTGAAAATCACTGATCTGTGCCACCAGGTATTCGTCTTGGTGAGTGCACAGGCTCAAGGCGAGCCCGTTTTTACCGGCACGCCCGGTGCGTCCAATGCGGTGAATGAAGACCTCGGGGTCGCGCGGCAGATCCATATTTATCACGGCCGGCAACTCATCGATATCCAATCCGCGTGCCGCCACATCGGTGGCGACTAAATCGCGACAGCTGCCCTGTTTAAATTGCACCAACACCTGATCGCGATCGCGTTGCTCCATATCGCCATTCAAGGCCAACGCATGGATGCCCTGCTCGGAGAGCGCTTCGACCACGTCACGCGTCATCTGTTTGGTGTTGCAGAAGACCACACAAGCCTCGGGCTGGAAGTGACCCAGGAGTGTGCTCAGGGCGTCAAGCTTGCTTTGGCGCTCGCAACTGAACCAATGCTGCGCAATCTGGGTTTCGGTGTGGAGTGAGGCGGCGTGTATGTGTTCTGGGGAGCGTTGAAAGTCCCGGCTCATTGCGGCGATATCGTCAGGATAGGTGGCCGAAAAGAACAGCGTTTGCCGCGTCTCGGGCGTGTGCGCAATGATGGCACGAATGTCCTCAATAAAACCCATCGCGAGCATCCGGTCGGCTTCATCCAGCACTAGGCACTTTACCCGCTCCACCGACAGGGTTTGTTTGCGCAGGTGATCTTGAATGCGCCCCGGCGTGCCGACGACCACATGTGCCCCATGTTCCAGAGAGCCGATTTGTGGGCCAATCGGCTGGCCGCCACACAGCACCACGACCTTAATATTCTGTTGAAAACGCGCCAAGCGGCGAATCTCCTCTGCCACTTGCGTAGCGAGCTCACGCGTGGGGCAAAGTACCAATGCCTGCGTGCCGAAATCCCGGGGATTCAAGTGCTGTAGGAGCGCCAAACCAAAGGCTGCAGTTTTGCCGCTGCCGGTTTTAGCCTGAGCGACCAGATCCTTGCCAGCCAATGCGAGCGGTAAGGCGCGCGCTTGGATCTCCGTCATCGTGTGATAGCCCAAGGCATCGAGATTAAGCAGTTGGTTGGCGGGGAGATCGAGGGCGGCGAAAGACAGTTCAGTCACGTGAGGTCCAGTTGTAAGTGCCCATCGCAAAGGGCTAGGGCTAATCTTGCGCGGCAGTATACCGCATTTGCTGCTTCTGAGTGTCGCCCGTGCGTCGCGATGTTCCTCGGTAGATGTGGTGACGCCGCATCGAGGCGGATTGGCGCATGGAGCTTGTGTTCGCACGAATTAGAAGAACAGGGCGATTACTCAAGCCCTTGACTGATCGCTTCAAGGTGTAACGTTGACGCGATGTAATGGCGCGGATTTTACTAATTTGAACTAACGTCTCCCTTTCGGCGCTCGATTATTCTATAGTTCGCCGCGCGCAGTATTTAGGCAGTAGGGTGAGATTCATGAAAGTTTTGTGGGGGCTTTGGCTGTGTGTGGCGGTTGGTGTGCAGAGTGCTTGGTCTCAGCAAACACTCGACATCGTGACCGACACATGGGCGCCCTATGCCTACGAGCAAAGTGGTCAGGTATTGGGCACTGATACGGAAATTGCGCTGGCCGTATTGAAACGCCTGGGGGTGGAGGCGCAGATAAGGCTTTTGCCCTGGCGGCGCTGTCTGGCCATGATGCGAGCCCAAGAAGCCGATGCGATACTTGCCGTTTCGATCACGGAACCGCGCAAGGCGTTCATGCATTTTCCGCTGGAGCCGGTCTCGACTGGCGTGACCGTTTTCTTTAGAAAAGCCCAAGGCAATATCAGCACAGTTGATTTGGCCAATCCACAAGCGCTCAGGGCTGGCGCCATGATGGGTTATAAATATTGTGACGATATTGATAATTCGCCGCTCATGAAACAGGCTTCGCGCGTTTCTTCGTTGGAACAGAATTTCAATAAGCTGTTGCGTGGCCGTTTAGAGTTGGTGGTCGAGGTGGAGTCAGTCGGTTTCTACACCCTGCAGCAGATGCAGCTCTCTGATCGCATCGATATCGTGCCCGATGCGCGTTATTGTGAGGGTGGCAACTATCTGGCCTTTGCCAAAAAACCGGGCTATGAAATGCTGGCGCAGCGTTTTAGTGAGGCGCTGCGCCAGTTCAAAGGTACCAACGAATATCAAGCCATATTAAAGAAATACGGCAAACCTTAACTTCAAGCGTCGAGTTCGACCAAGCGCTCGAGGCTGTCGGTTGGGGTCTGCACGGCGTAACCGATCAAGTGAGTGATGCCCAAGGTGTAGCAGCTTTGGATCGTGCTCACATCTTCCACATTGCTGGCGATCACTTTAATCATTTTATGGCTGGCATCCTGAACAAAATTCGCCAGGGATTGGCGAGTTGTTGGGTTGTTCGCCGCCTTTCGAATATCTTTGGCCTTGATTTTAAGGTACTCGGGCAGAATGCGGGGCAGCAGCGCCTGGCCCTTTTCCAGATCAAAATCAGCAACACAAATGTGACACTCGGCCTTGCGGGCCATGTCCGCGAATGCCAGAAAGGCTTCCGTATTGGCGAGCAGATCGGCCAGTTTGTATTCCAACACCAAGCGCCCCTGGCCACGAATGCGGTATTGTTTGAGCAAGTTACCGATGAGTGAGAGCAGGATTTTGTTCTTCACTGACTCGGTGGTGATCTTGACAAAAAATGTGGAGTTCATTGATGCCCGATTGTCTTGTGCAGCCAATTTCAGCAAGCAGTCGATGACCCATCGATCCATCTCTTTGTCGAGCCCTTTTTTATGCGCGATGGGCAGAAAAAGTTCCGGCAAAAGCAATTCGTTATTGTCACCCTGTAAGCGCAGCAGCGTATCAAAGCCTTCAAATTCCGGGTCGGAGACATTGACGATGGGCTGGAAAATGAGTGAAAACGCTTTTTCTGATAATGCCTGGGCAATCCCTTTTTCGGAGGTGTGGGTGCCGGTCATTTCCCGCTTTAGGCCGTCGGACCTTGGTTCGTTTGCTTGCGCTGAAGCTTGTGCCGGAGCCTTCGTGGTCTCTCCTGCTGCCGACAACAAGTAGTGTTGCTGATGCTGCACGGCTCGATTAAAAAGCATTTCGGCAGTATTGAGGCAGCCGCTTGCGTGGCCATTGAAATTACTGAGATCGATCAGGCTAAAGCGGATCTGAATAGCATTATTCAAAATGCTGGAGCCTGCCATGCGTTTATCTAATTGTTGCGCATATTGCTCTAGCGAAGAGGCCGGGTGCGTCAAGAGGGCGACCGTGACGCCGGTCGAGATGGCGGCATAGGAGTCTAATCCTGTCACCTGTCTTGCGATGATCTGGCCGAACTGGTCATTCAGGACCGTGTCGCTACAGGCGCTGCGTAAGGTGGCCAGCTCGTCGAAGCTTGCATAAAGCAAGCATAGTGGTTCGCGTGCCTCCGATGCTTTATGTAACTCCGATTCAAGGTGCCCCAGCAACTCATAACGGGAGACCTGTTTGTGATCGGTTTGGGTGGCGCCTTCGTTGGCGCGGTGTTGCAGGTAGCGATACTGACGCGCAGAGTTTAAACAGTTCTGAACCAATAGCTCGCTCTCGACCGGCTTTTGCAAAAATCGCGTGTTTGGAATGACTTGTAATTGTGCGATTTGTTGTGGGTCTTCCGTCGCGCTCAGAAAAATGATGGGTAGATAACGGGTGTCTGGCGACTGACGCAATAGCTTAGCCAGTTCGATACCATCGCATTGCGGCATCATCAGGTCGAGGACCAGCACATCCGGTTGAAAATGGCTGAGTTCATTGAGCGCTTGGAGTGGATCCTCAAGCACCTGGGTTTGAAAGTTGGCGGTCTCTAAATAATGTTGATGTGTCAATGAGCAAACGGGGTCATCATCAATCAGTAACACCTTGTACTTGTGTTCTTGACGGCTGATCAATTGCTCTAATGTTGTGGTGAGCTCTGCGACGTTGACGGGTTTGGTGAAAAACGCACGCCCACCCGAACGCAAGGCTTTTAGCCTGGCCACCATGTCAGAGCGTGAAGAAATAAACACCACGGGAACTTGCAAGCCGGTTTTCAATTGTAGAGTTTCAAGGGCGTTGATGCCGGCCAGTGCGCCTTGCGGGAAGACGACATCCAGTACGATGGCGCTGGGTGTCTCGCGTTGCAATGCGGCATACAGCATTTTTAAGTCGGCAAAGGGTTTGACCTTGAAACCTGCAGCGTTTAACTGGGGCGTTAAAGCGCTCCGAATAACTGGGTCATCATCGACCAGGTAGACCAGTTCTCCATTGGCGGCGTGAGCGGGCGGCGTTGGTGTCGAACTGGCGGCCGCCGAGCGTACATTGAGGCTGCTGATGTCGAGGGCTGCAAGTTGCTCGAGCAGAGAGTGGATCGTATCTTTCTGAGCGCGATTGGGTGGCGTTTCACCGCCCTGTAATTCATGCAGCAAGCGATCCAGTTGCTCCAGGGGAGCAATGATTGGATTCAATTGAATGGTTTTCGCACCGCCCAGCAGGGTATGTACGATTGCCGCCATCGCATCTTGCGTCTTGCTGGACCACTGTACGAATTGAATTTGACGCCAGTGCTGTTGCAGCGTGCGCATGCGCTCCTCATAGTGCTCGAGGAACACCGCTGTCGGGGTGGATTGCGCGTTGTTGGAGGTATCCACTGAGTCTCTTCCTTACGTAATCAAAACCATTAATGTATCGACTCCCATTAGCATAGCTCAGTTCTGCGATGATCAGGCCTTAGATTAGCGCGAGTGCTAGTGAGTTGCCGCAGATTGTTCTGTCTTTGGAATTCAGCTCTTCATAGGGGGGCTTGATACTGCCGGTCGACGGGGGCTATGTTAAAGGCGATTCTGGGGAGGCCAACAGAGGGCTTTGCGATGCACACTTTTTATATTTTTGTGGCGCTTTCAGTGCTGCTGATTACTATGTTGGCGATGAATGTTTCGCGTCTGCGGATGCGCGAGCAAGTCGCCAACGGCGATGGTGGTAATAAGCCATTGCGCAAGGCAATCCGTGCACATATGAATACCCTGGAGCAGGTATTACCGTTTGCGCTGGTGCTCCTTGCGCTTGCGTCGTTGAGCTTGGCTTCCGCCTGGTTGAATCTTTTGGCTTATGGTTTTCTGCTGGTCCGTGTATTGCACAGCTATGCCATGTTGGCCTCACAGTTTCGCTTGCGTCAAATCACCGCAGCACTGAGCTATATTTTTCAGGTCGTCGCCTGTGTTGCGGTCTTGCTGGCCATTTAAAAGCGATCGATCAGACGTTCAAAAAAGCCGCTGCCATAGCGCACTTTGACGAAATCGCCCTGGCGCACTTGTTGCGCCGCGGCTTGATCATTGACGACAATCCAGGCGAAATCAGGGCCTATGTTGCTGGAGATTTCTCCTCTAACGATCTCCACTTCCTTGCGCCGAACTTTGCCGCCTGCGTCATCCGTGATTAATTCAATACTATAAATCGCCAAAACATCGCCCGGTTTGAAACCACTGGCGGCGCCATGGCTGAGCTTGAAAATCAAATCGCCGTTGTGTTGTCGCGCCTCGAGCACATAGGCCTTGGGAGCAAAGCGGTTTTGAATTTGGCTGTGCACGTCTTGAATTGCAGCGCTGGCGGCGCGATTGAGCAGTGTGCGCTTTTCGAAATTGGTCAGGTGGCAAAAGCCTGCGCGTGTTTCTTCGCTACGAGTGTAGGGTTCGTCGATATTTAGACTGTCAACGAGCTGCAGCGTAGGTTGTAATGAATAAATGTTGAGTGTTCCCGCGACCCTGGCCTCAAACCGGCAGCGGGCGGGATTACGATGGATTTTTCCCTGTTTGTCTCTCCATACGTACAACTCCTGCAGCGAACTATGGATGCGCGCCGTACGAATCGTGCCGCTAATGGCGTAATCAGCTAAAGCCTGCGTTGAAGATGGGCTCAGCGCACTGGTTTCAGGTTGTAAGGCAGGGTTTGCTCGCAGTTGCTCTGCCAAATCTTGCAACAGGCCCGAGTCGACGATTCTGGCGCCAGTTTCCTGCAGATAGGCAATGAGCTCCTGTTGCATGGTGGTACCCAGTGCAGCTTCTTGGGCGACCGCAGCATGGGCATCTTCCAGCGTAAATACCGTAATGCGCGGGGTGTGGTTCAGGCGCAATGTCTTGCTATCCGGCATGACGTTGGCCGCTTGCAGGGGGACGACCTGACCGTCTAGCGCCACTTTGGGTGCCGCGCAGGCGGTGAACAAGCACACAAGAGTCAGTGCAAAACTGCTGGCGAAAAGGCGACGCTGAAGTGCATACATCACAAATTTCCTGAGGTTTGCTAAGGTGTGTTTCTAGTTTGTACGAAATCCCAGTAGTCTGTCACGGTAAGCGTGAGCTGCACATCGCCTGTCAGCCCCTGGAAATACATTTGGGGATGGCGGGGTGTATCGTCCAGTCTATGAAAAACTGGTTTTCAATGCTCGGTAGGTTTTTCATCGATGTATACATACTCGAAAGTAGGCCTGGCTGGCACAATGGCTTAAATTGAACGACAACAACCAATACAACAATAATCATGATGGAGATTTCTATGCAGGAGTTTACCTTGGCGACCTCGGCTGGCCGTCGTCTTCATGTCAACCGCTGGCCTGTGCGCAATGCTCCGGCAGCCTGTTTGATTTCGCATGGCTGGAGTGAGCACGGAGGTCGCTATGCCCACTTGGCGCAATGGCTGAATGCGCGAGGTTATGAGGTGTGGGCGCCCGATCATCAAGGGCATGGAAAGTCCACGGGTGGGCGCGGTCACGTGCGTAACTGGCAGGATTATGTTGACGATCTCGAGCGGGTGCGGCTGGAGATGGGCTTTGATCGTTGTTTTTTGATTGGCCACTCGATGGGCGGCATGATTAGCGTGCTGCACCTGTTGAATTATCCAAACCGCTTTGATGCCGTCGCACTCAGCAGCCCGGCAATGGATATTTCGGTGCAAGTGCCCAAGGTCAAAGCGCTGATATCGGCCATGCTGAACCGGGTATGGCCCTCCCTGGCGCTACCCAATCCCGTGGATCCTGATGTCGTCTGCTCCGATCCTAAGGTGGTTGAGGCCTATCTGGCGGACCCCTATAACCATGGCAAGATCTCAGTGCGCTGGTTTGAGGACTATCAGCGCATGATAGAGCGGGTCAAGGGGCAAGCCGCGGAGATTCAGACGCCGATTGGTATTTGGCATGGTGGACAGGATACCTTGGTCGCACCGTGGACCAGTCGCCAGTTTTTCGATCGTTTGAGTGTGCCGGCGCGGCACTACGAGGTGTTGGAACAAGCGCGCCATGAAGTGCTGAATGAACCCGATTGGCAGCAGACGGCGCAGGCGATGTTGGAATGGATGGAATCGCACGATCAGGCCCTTGCGGCGGCCTCGTGACGACGAGCATGTCCTTGCTGTAGAATACGCGCCTTTTTTAACCGCTAGGTAAGAGGTCGCGTTTCCGATGCTCGAAGTCAATCCGATCATTGCTCAAATCAAAGATATGCGCAGCAGGGTCGCCACCCTGAGGGGGTATCTTTGACTTTGATACCAAGAAAGAGCGCTTGGTAGAAGTCTCCCGCGAGCTGGAAGACCCAGCGATTTGGGATGATCCTGAGAATGCCCAAAAGCTGGGGCGTGAACGCGCGGCATTGGAAATCGTGGTAGAAACGATTGAGACCTTGAACCAAGGCCTCGATGATGCCAAAGAACTGCTCGACATGGCGGTTGAAGAGCAGGATGAAGACACCGTCACCGGGGTGGTGGCGGAATTGGCTAAGCTCACCAAAGAGCTGGAGCAACTTGAATTCCGGCGCATGTTCTCCGGTGAAATGGATCCCAACAACGCCTATCTCGACATTCAGGCCGGCTCTGGCGGTACCGAGGCTCAGGATTGGGCCAATATGCTACTGCGCATGTACTTGCGCTGGGGTGAAAAATCCGGGTTTAAAACTGAAATCATCGAAGTGTCCGACGGTGAAGTCGCTGGCATCAAGAGTGCCACGGTGCAATTCAGCGGCGAATATGCCTATGGCTGGCTGCGTACCGAGACTGGCGTCCATCGTTTAGTGCGCAAGTCGCCTTTTGACTCCGGCAATCGTCGCCATACCTCGTTTGCCTCAGTCTTTGTCTCGCCAGAGATCGACGACAATGTCGAGATTGAAATCAATCCGGCCGATCTGCGCGTCGACACCTACCGTTCCAGTGGGGCGGGCGGACAGCACGTTAACACGACCGACTCGGCGATTCGTATCACTCACATGCCCAGCGGTATCGTGGTGCAATGCCAGAACCAGCGCTCGCAGCATCAGAACCGCGACAAAGCGATGCAACAACTGCGCGCCAAGTTGTACGAAATGGAAATGATGAAGCGCAATGAGGCCGCGCAGGCCCTAGAGGACAATAAGTCCGATATCGGCTGGGGCTCGCAAATTCGCTCGTATGTATTGGATGATGCACGCATCAAAGACCTCCGCACCGGCGTTGAAACACGCAATACGCAAGCGGTCTTGGATGGCGATCTGGATGACTTTATTGAAGCAAGCTTGAAGAAAGGCCTCTAAGCCTCTCCCCCTTAAGAAGGGGGAGGTTGGGAGGGGGTAAAGCGGATAAGCCAAGTGGCCGGCGCAACCCCT
>JBFHRI010000081.1:0-11097 GCA_041591755.1 Oleiphilaceae bacterium | reverse complement strand
GACTTCCCGCCAAAATAGCTCTCGCTGCTCGACCGACCAGTGCCAGAGCGCGTCATAGTCATGCAAATTGAGCGCGTGCCGCTGGTTTAGCGCGGCCATAAAACGCGCCATTTGCGAGTTTTTCAGGTCGCTGGGTTGGGGTGTCCAGAGTGGCTTCATGCGTAGGCTCCTATACGTGCTTTGCCAACGGCAGAGTGCGGAGCGCGTTGTAAGGTACGACAAATAAAATCGGTGGCGTGTAGCAGCGTGTCGAGCTCAATACCGCATTCGAGGCCTGAGCCATTTAACATATAGACCACGTCTTCAGTCGCCACATTACCACTGGCGCCCTTGGCATAGGGGCAGCCGCCGAGGCCGGCGATGGCGCTATCCATCACGCGATAGCCCAATTCTAGGCCGACGTGTAAATTCGCTAAGGCTTGCCCATAAGTGGCATGGAAATGCAGGGCGAGTTTTGTGGTGTCAAATTGACGTGCCAGCTCGCCCAGAATGACTTTCGCTTCAAAGGGGGTGCAGGTGCCGAGCGTATCGCCCAAGGACACTTCAAAGCAGCCGAGTTCGAGTAAGCGCTGCACACCGTCGACCACGGCGCGCAGAGGCGTCCGGCCGTCATAGGGGCAGCGATGAATGCATGAAAGATAACCACGAACTGGCAGTTCGTGTTGTCGAGCGCGCTCCAGCAAAGGCGCGAAGCGCTCGTAGCTTTGCTCAACCGAACAATTGATGTTGCGCTGACAAAATCCCTCAGAGGCCGCGGTGAAGACAGCGACCTGCTGAGTGCCACAGGATAGCGCCTGCTCCAGGCCGATTAAATTAGGCACGAGCGCGCTAAAACGTACGGGGTCCCCCGGGCGACGCAGGGTCCCTTGTGCACGGCTCATCAGTTGTGCGCTATCCGCCATTTGTGGGACGCGGTCAGGGCGCACAAAACTTGCAATTTCCAGCTCCTGCAAGCCGGAATTAAGCAGGAGCTCGATCAACCTCAATTTGTCGGTCAATGCGAGGATCTGGGGCTCATTTTGCAAGCCGTCGCGTAGGCCGACTTCGACAATACGCAGCCGATCCGTCATGCCGGTTTGACCCAGGGGGGCGACTGCTTTTCCAAAAAGGCCTGTAAACCCGCTTGGCCTTCCTCGGAAACGCGTAATCGCGCGATCAGGTTGCTGGTCTGGCCATGATAGTGTGACTTGTCGCCGTCCGGATCGATGTTGCGGAGTAGGGCTTTGCAGGCACGACTAGCACTCGGCCCGGTTTGCAATACCAGCGACAGGTATTGGTTCACGGCGTTGTCGAGTTGATCTTCACTCACGACCTTGTGCACCAAGCCATAACGGAACGCATCTTCGGCGGAAAAGATTTCCGCGCTGAGAAAGAGTTGGCGACAGCGGCGTTTGCCGATAGCTGCCATGACATATGGGGCAATGGTGGCGGGCGCGAGCCCGAGTTTCGCTTCCGATAACGAGAAACGTGCATGGCTGGCGGCTATGACAATGTCGCAGCAGCTAATCAGGCCAATCGCGCCGCCAAAGGCGGCACCTTGCACGCGCGCCAGCACTGGCATGGGTTGATTATCCAGTGCGTCCATCAGAGCGGCGAGTCGTAAGGCATCCATTTGATTATCACTGGAGCTGACCTCTGTCATGCGCTTCATCCAGTTCATATCCGCCCCAGCACTGAAATGCTGACCCTCGCTGAGCAATACCAGGGCACGTAGCTCTTCTTGTTTGGCGGTGTAGCGCAAATGTTGCGTGAGTTCCGCGACCAAAAGGTCATCGAAGGCGTTGCGTAATTCAGGCCGTTTAATTTTAAGCCAGGCGACTTGATTCTCGACTCGCAGTTCGGACAGGGTACTCGGGTGATCCATTAGCCACCTCCTAATGAGGGCATCGTTGTGATGACTTAGTTTTGGATGACTCTGTTACATGCTATGACTTACATACGAAATACACCAAATCGTGTTTCTTCGATTGGCGCATTGAGCGCCGCTTCTAGCGCGAGGGCTAAGACGCGACGTGTTTGTTCCGGCGCTATGATGCCGTCATCCCACAAGCGGGCGCTGGCATAATAGGGGTGTGACTGACGCTCGAACTGCTCCACAATCGGTTTGCGTATCGCCGCCTCCTGTTCCGAGCTTAGCGATTTGCCTTGCTTTTGTGCTTGTTCTTTTTTGACCTGCACCAGCACGCCGGCGGCTTGTTCGCCGCCCATTACCGAAATGCGGGCATTGGGCCACATCCATAAAAAGCGCGGGTGGTAAGCGCGACCGCACATACCATAGTTGCCGGCACCATAGCTGCCGCCGATGATCACCGTAAATTTGGGTACGCGCGCGCAGGCGACAGCGGTCACGAGTTTGGCCCCATGCTTGGCAATGCCGCCATGCTCATAGCTCTTGCCGACCATAAAGCCCGTGATGTTTTGCAGGAAGATCAAGGGGATTTTGCGTTGACAACACAGCTCGATGAAATGCGCGCCTTTTTGTGCCGATTCCGAAAACAGGATGCCGTTATTGGCCAAGATGCCGACCGGGATCCCTTCCAGGTGTGCGAAGCCACAGACCAGAGTGGCGCCAAATTGTGCTTTGAATTCCGCAAACTCCGAGTCATCGACCAGCCGTGCAATGACTTCGCGCACATCATAGGGGGTGCGCAGATCCGTGGGGACGATACCGTACAGCTCCTGAATCGGGTAGCGCGGGAGGCGCGGCGCACGGCGCGTTACCATATCGGGTTTGCGCCAATTCAGGTGAGCAATGCAGCGGCGGGCAATGCGCAGGGCATCGGCTTCATCTTCCGCCAAATGGTCGGCCACGCCAGAAATACGGCAGTGGACATCCGCTCCGCCTAATTCTTCGGCGCTGACTTGTTCGCCTGTGGCGGCGGCGACCAAGGGCGGCCCGGCCAGAAAGATCGTACTTTGACCTTTGACCATGATGCTTTCATCTGCCATGGCGGGAACATAGGCGCCTCCGGCCGTGCATAAGCCGAGTACCACGGCAATTTGCGGTATCCCTTGCGCGGACATATTGGCCTGACGGTAGAAAATATTGCCGAAGTCATCGACGTCAGGGAAAACCTCGTCCTGATTGGGCAGATTGGCACCGCCCGAGTCGACCAGATAGATGCAGGGCAGCCGGTTTTCTTCTGCGATGGTCAATGCCCGCAGATGTTTTTTTACGGATAAGGGGTAGTAGGTGCCGCCTTTGGCTGTAGAATCGTTCGCGACGATCATGCATTCGATGCCATGCACGCGACCAATGCCGGTAATCGCGCCTGCACCCGGAATCAACTCCTCATAGACCTGGTATGCGGCCATCGCCGAGAGTTCCAGAAACTCACTGCCAGGGTCGATCAACAATTGAACGCGATCGCGTGGCAGCAACTTGCCTTTGCTTTGGTAACGGATGATTTGCTCGGGGCTTAGGCTTTGGCGAATTTCTAAAAGACGAGCATGCAAGTCATCGACCAGTGCCTGCATCGCCTCAGAACGCTGCGCGAAGGTCGGATCATTCGGATCGATCTGGCTTTCTATGATACTCATGCGCGCTGTTCCTGGAACAATTCACGGCCGATCAGCATACGCCGAATTTCCGAGGTACCCGCGCCAATTTCGTACAACTTGGCATCGCGCAAATAACGCCCGGCGGGAAAATCATTGATATAGCCATTACCGCCCAAAATTTGGATCGCATCAAGGGCCAATCGCGTGGCGGCTTCCGCGCAGTAGAGGATGACGCCCGCCGCATCTTTACGCGTCGACTCGCCACGATCGCAGGCTTTGGCCACGGTATAGAGGTAGGCACGACACGCATTTAACGTGGTATACATGTCGGCGAGCTTGCCTTGGATAAGTTGGAATTCGCCAATCGCTTGATTGAACTGGGTTCGCTGTTGGGTATAAGGCAAGACCAGATCAAGGCAGGCCTGCATGATGCCGAGCGGCCCGCCAGATAGGACCACCCGCTCGTAATCCAGTCCACTCATGAGCACTTTGACGCCCTGGTTTTCCGCCCCAAGAATATTCTCGACCGGCACCTGCACATTGTCGAACACCAGCTCACAGGTGTTAGAGCCGCGCATGCCCAGTTTGTCGAGTTTGGGGGAGCGCG
Source organism: Oleiphilaceae bacterium (assembly GCA_041591755.1). Taxonomy (GTDB): domain Bacteria; phylum Pseudomonadota; class Gammaproteobacteria; order Pseudomonadales; family Oleiphilaceae; genus JBFHRI01. The sequence continues at coordinate 6,989 of JBFHRI010000081.1, read as the reverse complement.
AGAAGCCGGGCGCATCACGTTCAACGATAAAGGCGGTGATGCCGTGGGCGCCGCGTTGCGGTTCTGTTTTGGCATAAATCACATAGACATGCGCATCGGGGCCGTTAGTGATCCACATTTTGCTGCCATTAAGGCGGTAATGATCGCCTTGGTGTTCGGCGCGCAATTTCATGCTGACGACGTCGCTCCCCGCATTGGGTTCGCTCATGGCGAGTGCGCCAATATGTTCGCCGGAGATCAGTTTGGGCAGGTAGCGCGCGCGTTGCTCTGCGCTGCCATTGCGAAAGATTTGGTTAACACAGAGGTTAGAGTGCGCGCCGTAACTCAAACCGATTGAGGCGCTGCTGCGACTGATTTCCTCCATCACGATGCAATGGGCCAGATATCCCATCGCGCTGCCGCCATACTCTTCGCTGACAGTAATGCCCAGCAACCCCATGGCGCCAAGCTTCGGCCACAGCGCGTTAGGAAAGGCGTTTTCTTGGTCGGTCTGTTCAGCGAGGGGGGCGATTTCCCTCTGTACAAATTGACGGGTCTGTCGGCGCAGTTCGTCCAGAGTTTCGCCCAGATCAAAATTCAATTGGGGCATGTCGCTGTCTCCGTTTTATTTTTGTGGGCAGGCGAGGCAATCGCATTCTGTCAGATTCACTCAGTCATTCGCCATAATTATCTCGTGGCGACGCAGTAGGTCCTGCCAGTTATTTAACTTGTTGGCGTCGCCAATGCGCTTGCCTCCCCGGTCACGCATCTTAGCCAACCAGAGCCCTTCACCGTTGAAGCTGTAAACCGGTAACAGATCATGGCGAGCCGAAGCGGGCAGCACTTCGCTTTTTAAATTATCGAGAATCAGGGGCTCGGCGTCAGGTGTGTCGTAGTAGGCTAAGACCATATGTGCCTGGTTCAGGTCCAGCGCTTTGACGTAGGTAATCTTTAACTGTTCGTCGGGGATGCCCAGTTCGCGCAGCGTAAAATATTTAGCGATGGAGTAGTCCTCACAATCACCGGCATTGGTGGCGAGCAATTCAACGGGACTGGCCCAATAATCTTCGCGCCCCCAATGCTCCGAATCCGACATGAATATCGCCTGATTGAAAAAGCGGTTGACGACGTCGAGTTTGTCGCTAGTGTCAGTGAAATCGTCGCGCTGACTCAGGTTTTGCCATGCCAGCAGGCGTTCTACTGCCGGTAAACCGAATCGTTTTTCAATGAAATCAAGCAAGCTGCGGCTAAGTTCCAGTGCCATCAGACTGCTGCTAAATAGCAAGAGGGCCATTACCAGGGTTGCCGGGCGCAGGCGAGCGACTTGCGAGGCGAGGGCAAGCCGAGACGGTGGTAGAGTGTTCGGGCAATCGAACTGCGGCCCTGATGCGCTCATTGATCGGGTGTTCTCACGAAGTTATCTGCCCGCCAGACTTGGCGATTTAGTTGGGCAGGCCAAGCGAAACGCCGAAGGGCAGGAGCACTATTGCTGATTCATCAAGCGATTGCGCAATTGGCTCAAGCGTTCCTTAATACTGGCCTTGCGGGCTTCGCTGACTTGCGATGTGCTGATGTCTTCGGCAGGAATCATATCGTTTTGAGTGTAGTCGTAAGTTGCGATTTCGTCTTGTACGGGTGGGGCATAAGCGGCAAAGCCGCCACTGCTGAACTCGGCGGGGAAATATAGGTTCTCAAAGCGTCCAGCGCGTTCGATGACCACCCGGTCCGGGTGCACCTGTTTTAAGGTGGCATTACCGGGTAGGGCGTCACCGGGCTTGTAATTCGATGTCTCTCGATCCGGGCCTTCGATTAAGGCTCCGGTCAGCGTGTCGTCTTCCGCGGCCAAAATGCCAGTGAGTTTTAATTGCAGAGTCGTTTCGGGTAACTCTTCAGGCACTTCAACGGGTGCAGCCTCGGTCACAGCGCCGACCTGGCCGAAAAGATCAAAGCGACTGATATCGAAACGAGTGCGAGTTTGATTTTCTAGTTCATTGGGTTCTACTTGCGGCAGACTGGCCAGGGAATCCTGACGAGCTTGATCCTGGAGCAGTGGCTGGACTTGCATAAAGAGGATGCCCGCAATGAGCAGCAGGAGCAAAGTGGCCAAAATTGTGGGAAGTCGTTGCATCAACATGCCGGGGCTACTTTATGCAAATCAGTTGAGTGCTTCAGGGGGTGTTTGTGTCACCTGAGCGCCATCTTATCACGGAGATGCTCTTATCATAGCGTAATGTCTGAGTCAGGGAACGCTATCTATTTGGCATTTACGTTTTGGCCTCTACCCTTTACACATAGAAACCGCTAATTCTAAGCGAGTTGAGCGCGAGAGTGTCCACGTCGCGGTGCATGGTGGCGTCCAACGAAATTTTATGAATACAATACCGACCGCTTAACACTCTGAAGATCTCTTGGCTGCCCCGACTTGCCGTGGAGTGCTATGCTCAGAGTTTGCAATCTTGCCGCTTGGCCCAGCAGGAGTTCGTTTTGATCGACACTACCGCCCTCAGAACCGCCGAACACTCGACACAGATACTACGCGCAAGCCTGCGCCTGCCCGAGCGTTTACCTTTTTCGTTTGCCAAGAAAAACGGTGTGGTGATTTTGCGGGACGGCCCCCGCATACGTGTTTTGTATCGTGATGGACTGAGTGCTGATGTGTTTGCCGAAGTCAATCGCCTAACGGGTGCGCGTTTCGCATTCGAGCATGTCAGTGATGAAGAGTTTGAACAGGCGCTGGGAATGGCCTATCAGAGCGACTCGGCGGAAGCGATGCAGATGGTCGAAGGGCTGGGGGATGAGTTGGATTTGACCAGCTTGGCCAACTCGGTACCTGAGACCGAGGATTTGTTAGAGCAGGAAGATGATGCGCCCATTATTCGTCTGATTAACGCAATATTGACGGAAGCAGTAAAAGCCGGCGCCTCCGATGTGCATATTGAAACCTTTGAGAAACAGCTAATCGTTCGGTTTCGTATCGACGGTATTCTGCGAGAGATCGTTAAGCCTAAGCGGGCTCTGGCCCCGTTACTCGTGTCACGGATCAAAGTGATGTCGAAACTCGACATCGCTGAAAAACGCGTACCACAGGACGGACGTATTTCTTTGCGAGTTGGCGGTCGCGAGGTTGATTTGCGTGTTTCAACCATGCCTTCGGCCAATGGTGAGCGTATTGTCTTACGTTTGCTGGATAAGAATGCCGGACGTCTATCGTTGGACACCCTGGGGATGTCTGAGCGCGACCTCAAAGTTCTGAAAAACGTGATCGCACGACCCCACGGCATCATGTTGGTGACCGGACCCACTGGTTCTGGTAAAACCACGACCTTGTATGGCGCCCTGTCCCATATCAATGATCGCACGCGCAACATCCTAACCGTTGAAGACCCCATCGAATACAATTTACCCGGAATCGGTCAAACTCAGGTTAACACCAAGGTCGACATGACCTTCGCGCGTGGTTTGCGCGCGATCCTGCGTCAAGATCCTGATGTGGTGATGATCGGTGAGATTCGTGACCTTGAAACCGCTGAAATCGCGGTGCAGGCAAGTTTAACCGGTCACCTGGTCTTGTCGACTCTACACACTAATAGCGCAGTCGGGTCCATCACGCGTTTGATCGATATGGGCGTCGAGCCTTTTCTGATCAGCTCCAGTTTGGTGGGGATTGCAGCGCAACGACTGGTCCGTGTTTTGTGTCAGCATTGTCGCGAAGCCTATACGCCTGATACCGCGACCAGTGAATTCCTTAAAGTCAATCCCGAGAAACCTCCCGTCATCTATCACGCAAAAGGCTGCGCCGAATGCAATCACCTAGGCTATAAAGGTCGAATGGGCATCTATGAAATGATCCAGGTGGATGAGCACATGCGTGAAATGATCCATAACCGCGCAGGCGAAATGGAGCTCGAGGCGGTCGCCCGAAAAACAGCGCCCAGTATGCACGACGACGGTATCGCGAAAGTGCTCGCAGGCCTCACCACGATCGAAGAAGTGGTGCGGGTGACGCATAAAGGATAATCATGGCAGCCTTCGAATATAAAGCACTGGATGCCCGCGGCAAGCAGATCAAAGGGGTCCTGGAGGCAGACAGCGCGCGCCAAGTGCGTCAGCAGTTGCGCGATAAAGGCTGCACGCCGGTCTCAGTTGAAGCCACCGTCGAAAAACAGAAAGACGGTAAGAGTGTCGGGCGCAGCGCGCGGCGCTTGGGCGTGCGGGATTTGGCGCTGGTGACACGCCAAATTGCCACCCTTATACAAGCGGGAATTCCGGTTGAAGAAACGCTCAGTGCTGTAGCGAGCCAAAGCGAGAAAGCGCCGATTCGTTCGATGTTGTTGGCGGTGAGAGCCAAGGTCCTCGAGGGGCATTCACTGGCCGACAGCCTGGGTGAGTATCCCAATGCGTTTCCCAAGTTATATCGATCCACCGTGGCGGCCGGTGAGCATGCAGGCCACCTCGATCTCGTCTTGAATCGACTGGCCGATTACACCGAAGCGCGCCAACAAGCACGCCAAAAAATCCAGCTGGCAGCCATCTATCCGGTCATTCTTACCGTGGTGGCCATTTCGATCGTCGTGTTCTTGCTGGCGTATGTGGTGCCCGACATTATCAAGGTTTTTGTCAACAACGGCCAAGAGCTGCCGCCATTGACGCAGGGCTTATTGGCACTCAGCGGGTTTATCACGCAGTGGGGCTGGCTGATGGCGCTGGTGCTTATTGCGCTGTTTTTTATGTTTCAAGTGGCCAATCGCAAGGAGTCTTTTCGGCTGGCTTTTCACAAGCGACTGCTGCATATGCCTTTTATTAAGAAGCTCAGTCGAGGCACTAATACCTCACAGTTTGCCAGTACCCTGAGTATCCTCAACGCAAGTGGCGTGCCCTTGGTTGATGCCATGCGGATAGCTTCAGAGGTCCTGAGCAATGAGTATCTGAAAGAAAAGCTCAAGGAGTCGGCGCAATCGGTTAGCGAGGGCGCTTCGTTGCATCGATCTCTGGAACAGACCGGCTATTTTCCGCCGATGATGGTGCATATGATTGCCAGCGGGGAGTCCTCGGGAGAGCTCGATCAGATGCTGGAACGTACCGCGCGGCACCAAGAAAGTGATTTACAGGGCTTGATTGAAGCGCTCGTCGGCTTATTTGAGCCTCTGATGCTGTTGGTCATGGGCGGGGTCGTTTTGATCATCGTATTGGCGATCATGCTGCCGATTCTGAATATGAGCAATCTGGTTGGCTGAGGCAGTTTGAGTCGGTGCAACGCCTGCGGGCTGAGTACCCGGGTCTTAGGCGGGAACTTTTTACGATAAAGCTAAATCCACACATTCACCACAAAAACATCTATAGACACAACAAGGGCAAGTAACATGCAAGCAAGGGTAAGACAACAATCTGGCTTCACACTGATTGAGATCATGGTCGTCATGGTTATTTTGGGCTTATTGGTCGCGGTGGTCGCCCCCAATATTCTGGGTCGCGGAGAAGAAGCGCGAATTGGTGTCGCCAAAACCCAGTTGCGTAATATTGCCAACGCGCTGGATATGTACAAGCTCGATAACTTCAATTATCCGAGTACCGACCAAGGGCTGGAAGCGCTCGTCACCAAGCCTTCGGGCTCTCCCGAGCCCAAGAACTGGGCCAAAGACGGCTACCTTCCGAGTGTGCCGCAAGATCCCTGGGGCAATGAGTTTCAATACATTAGCCCCGGCTCTGAGGGGCCTTATGACCTGTACTCCTTCGGTGCGGATGGGCGTGAAGGCGGACAGGATGAAGGGGCCGATATCAGTATTCACGATTTGAAGTAAGTATTAGATATGCCTCCACGCGAGTTGGGTTCGTCGCGACAGTTTGGCTTCACCCTGATCGAAATTCTGGTGGTCATGGTGTTGTTGGGCTTAGTCGTTGGCATCGCCGTGACCACTCTGGGTGGGGGTAATCTCAATCGCGAATTGAATAACGAAGTCAATCGCCTGCATGCGGTGTTGCGCATGGCCGCTGAAGAAGCCATTTTCACCAGTACCGAGATTGGTCTGGCGCTCGACAATGAAGGCTATGAATTCCTGGTCTACGATGAGGCGAAGCGGCAATGGGTCAGTGCCGAGAGTAATCAACTACGACCACATGCGTTCGCTGAGTGGCTAACGGCTGATCTGCAACGCGAAGGTGAGCAACGCAAACTGAGATACGAGGCGCAGTCGAGCAATAATACAATGGGGCTCAGTGGCTTGAACGAAGAAGCCGCCAAAAAGCGCCCGGATCTGATGTTTTTGTCCAGCGGAGAGCTCACGCCTTTTCGGATCGGTCTGCAAATAGGCAGTGAAAGCCAGTCACGCATTGAAATCGTTGGTGAGGCCAGTGGCGAAATACGCCTGCCGCATCTCGATGAGCAGGGAGACCGTTAATGCCTAACACTACGGGCGCACGCGGCTTCACCTTGCTGGAAGTGCTGGTGGCGCTGATTTTCTTTTCGTTGATTGGCCTCGTGATGCAGCAGGTCACGGCGGCGACGGTCAGTAGTTATCACACCGTCCGTACCAAGTTGTTTGCGTCTTGGATCGCGGAAAACAAGATGGCCGAATTACGCGTCACCAAAGGACTACCCGCAGCGCGCGAATATAAGGAGAACGTAATCTTTGCCAATATGGAGTGGGAGTTGGTGTCGCAGGTTAAAACCACCAATAACCCTGATATCCATCGCGTGCAACTTGAGGTTTATAACGTCGATGCGGCCAGCTCCAAAAAAAGTCGCAGCTTCACCCTCTCTGGCTTTGTTGGTCGTCACTAAAATGCGCGTCGTCACTCAACCATGCCAAGCACGAGAGCGTCAGCGAGGCTTTACGCTGCTTGAGGTGCTGATTGCCATCGTTATTACGGCGATGATCGGCATCGGTGCTAACCAAATTCTGGGTCAGGCCATTGAAACCAGCCAAAAAACCCGCGACAAGCTTGAAGCCCTGAACACCCTGCAAAAAACCATGCTCGTGTTGGCACGTGACTTTCGCCAGGTCGTGCCACGT
>JBFHRI010000080.1:0-11113 GCA_041591755.1 Oleiphilaceae bacterium | reverse complement strand
CTTTGCAGAGCGGGCAAGCTAGGATCGACAGTAGTTTTTTATCCATGAAATGACTCTCTCAATGGTTGAATCGCTAACGCCGCACGCGCCTGCTGTGAAACAATCGAGATCAAGGCGGTGGGCAACACCTGCTCGACCTGCAAAACCCAAAACGGCTGCGTGAGCAGAGCGCGGCATTTTACCGCATCCTTTTCGGTCATGATCACGTGCGCGGGCGGCAACGCGGCGAAATCCTCTCGGGTATAACGATGATGATCGGCAAATGCATGCTCGACGCAGCCCAGCCCCAGGTCCGCCAAGCTCTGGAAGAAACGCTCAGGATGACCGATCCCCGCCACCGCATGCAGTGTTTGCCCCGCCCGCTCCTGACACCACTGCTGCAGCGCAGCCGCATCGTCGAGCCGGATCGATTGCGCACCATCCGAGCGCTGCAGTGAAACCGCTTTGAGTGCAAGGAACCACTGTCGCTCCACAGGCAGACCGCGCTGTTGCAGACGCTGAACCCAACGTTCCCGCTGCGCGGCGTCAATCTGTCCATTAACGATCACGGCATCGACCGAGCGCAGGCGCGACACTGGCTCGCGCAGGGGCCCCGCTGGCAGCAACAGACCATTGCCCCAGGCGCGCTTTGCATCCAGCACACACAGCTCGAGCGTGCGCGCCATAGCATAGTGCTGCAAACCATCGTCGGAGATCGCGATTTGACACCCCAGGCGCGCCAAGTGCGCCACTGCGGCACTGCGCTGACGCCCGATGACCACCGGGCAACTCAACTGCTGTTTCAGCATCAAGGGCTCATCACCCACCGCCTGCACATGATCATGCCGCGACACTTCGCGTGTTTGATTGGCGGTTAGCTCACTGCCATACCCCCGACTGACCACGCCGACGCGCAGCCCTTCGTGCTGCAAGGCCTTAACCAAAGCGGCCACAATGGGCGACTTGCCACTACCGCCGACGGTAATATTGCCCACCACGACCACGGGGATGGGGCTAGGCTGAGTGTTCAGCCAGCCCCACCGATAGGCCCGGCGTCGTAACGCCTGCACGAGCCAAAACAACACGGCCAAGGGACTTAATAGCCATAACCAGGGTGCCGCCTCGAACCAGGCAGCCGTCACGCGCTGCGCCAGTGGCCGCATGCTTAAACCTGCGGCGCGGGCAGCCCTGTCTCACCGCTCTCGCCTTCTTCAAAATTCATGTTGTACAAGCGCGCATACTCGCCATCCTTTGCCAGCAACTCCTGATGCGTGCCTTGCTCAATAATATGCCCTTGATCCATCACAATGATCCGATCCGCGTTCTCGACGGTCGTCAGACGATGCGCAATCACCAGCGTGGTGCGCCCCTTCATCAACTCATCCAGCTCACGCTGAATCCGCTGCTCCGACTCGTTATCCAGAGCCGAAGTCGCCTCATCCAGGATCAAAATCGGTGCATCTTTCAACAACGCCCGTGCAATCGCGATACGCTGACGCTGGCCGCCCGACAGCGCGATACCATTATCGCCAATGCGTGTCTGGAAGCCTTCATGGCGACTGGCGATAAACTCCAAAGCATTCGCTTTACGCGCCGCCTCAGTCATTTTGTCTTCCGGGGTCTCAGCGAGTTTGCCATAAGCAATATTACGCGCCAACGTATCGTTGAACAGGGTGACATGCTGTGTAACCAGCGCGATCTGATCACGCAAGGAGCGTAAGGTGTAATCCTGTATTGGCACACCATCGATTAGGATCTGGCCACCGGTGACCTCATAGAAGCGCGGTACCAGGTTAGCCACGGTTGACTTACCACTGCCAGAGCGCCCCACCAAGGCGACTGTCTCGCCCGGACGGATTTTCAGGTTAAGACCATGCAAGACGTCATTGTGCGTCCCCGCGTAGCGAAAGCGCACATCACGGAACTCAATATCACCCTTGACGCGCTCAACGCTCAGGGTGCCATTGTCTTCTTCCGCTGGCTCCTCCATGACGCGGAACAAATCACGCGCCGCCGCCAAGCCGCGTTGTATTTTTTCGTTCACCTGGGTCAGCTGACGAATGGGTTTGGCCATGGTCGAAGCGGCGGCAATGATGACCACAAAGTCGCCCGCCGTCATATCGCCCATGATTTCTGGCGACAAGGCCAACCAGCAGAGTATGGCAATTGCGACCGCGACCAACGCCTGGATAACAGGCGTGCTCAAACCTTTGGTCAACTCGAGTTTAAGACTTTGCTTCAGGTTTTCACGGCTGGCCTGATCGAAACGACGGTTTTCATAGTCCTCGCCGCCAAAAATGCGCACCACGCGAAAGCCGTTGACCACTTCCGAGGTCACGTGAGTCACATCCCCCACCGAGGCCATGATGCGCCGACTTAAGGTGCGGAAGCGTTTGCTAACGTAAGTCACAATGAAGCCGATGAAAGGCCCCAAACACAGGAAGATTAGCGTCAGCTTCCAGTTCGTCGTGATCATCACGATAAACAAGCCAATCACCGTCATGCCTTCGCGAAAAATCACGGTCACGGCGTCCGTAATGGCCGAAGCGACCTGCTCGACGTTGTAGGTAATACGCGAAATCAAATGTCCGCCCGAGCTGCGATCAAAGTAACTGGTCGGTAAACGCAGATAGCGGTCGAAAATCTCAGTGCGTATCTTGAACACGACATTGCGACCCACATACGCGATGAAGTAGTCACCTAGAAAGCCCCCCAACCCACGCAACATAAAGAGCGCGACAATGATGGCGGGCAACAGCAGGCGGTTTTCATCGGTGGGGTTTTCTACCGCCTTGATGACAAAGTCCAAGGCTTTGGCCATTAAGGCACTGGCGCCGGCATAAATCGCATTGCCGAATACACTCAGGCCGAAAAACAGCTTTAGCGGAATGACATAGGCAAAGAGCCTGCGATAGATATCCCAGTTGGAGTCATTCAACTCCGATAAGGCTTCATTTGAATTGTTCATCGAGAAACCGATTCTTGTAAGATCGCGGAGGCGACCAGATACTGCCCTGCCACAGCCGCGATGCGACCTGCGCTTCGAGCATCACTGAAGCGCAGCGACAAGACTGAATTAGCGACGGGGAAAAGCAAGCGCCTCACCCCATCGAGCGGATTACTGATCTGTATTGACACGCTGGGTGGTAATACTCAGCTGCACGAACCCAAGTTTGCCAGCCACATCCATGACACGCACCACATGCTCATGCGCGGTTTTCGCATCGGCAGTAATGATGAAGGGCATTTTATTGTCGCCGGCCGCCAAGTCTTCGATCGCCTTGCGCAGTGTCTCTGGCTGGTTATTGACCAGAGCCCGCTCATTCAGTGAGTACTCACCCTTAGCGTTAATCACCACTTCAATTTCTTTCACGGTGGTTTTTGCAGGCTCGCCACTGGACTCAGGCAGCGTAATTTCAAGGTGACTTTCCTTGGTGAACGTGGTCGACACCATGAAGAAAATCAACAGCAGGAAGACCACATCGATCATAGGTGTCAGATCGATGGAGACATCCGAATCGATTTGCCGTTTGAATTTCAAGCGCCGCCTTCCTCTGGAGTAGTGGACTCACGGTCGCCATGCACGATCTCGACCAAACGCAGGGCATCTTGCTCCATATCGACGACAATCTCATCGACGCGACGCACGAAATAACGATGAAAGATCAGCGCCGGAATCGCTACGGTCATGCCGGCAGCGGTGGTAATCAAAGCCTCAGAGATGCCGCCCGCCAATGCCGCTGCGTTGCCCGCACCATCCAATTGCAGCTGCGCAAACACTTTGATCATACCCAGTACAGTCCCTAACAAACCCAACAGAGGCGAAATCACGGCCACCGTACCGAGTGCGGTCAGGAATCGCTCCATCTCGTGCACGACCTGGCTGGCTTCCTCCTGGATGCTTTCTTTCATGATCTCGCGACCATGCTTGGCATTGACCAGACCGGCCGCAAGAATGCGCCCGAGCGGCGCGGCATCACGCAGCTCGCGCAAGCGCTTGGAATTCAACTCCTTGCGTTTGATCCAGCCCCACAGTTCGGTGACCAGACTTTTCGGTGCCAGACGACTGGCACGCAAGGTCCAGAAGCGCTCAATGATGATGGCCAAAGCCAAAACTGAACAGAGCAGTAGCGGAACCATGACAATGCCGCCAGGCTTCAATAAATCCAACACGTAGTCTCTCTCCTGGATGAGGGTAAATCAGACCGCTACCACGCCACCACCTAACGGGCGACCCACAAGGCAAACGAGCTGCGTTGACACATATATAGGCGCTGCACGCGTCGACCGTTGCTCGACGCGCTTACCCTTTAGCCGAGCTAACACCAAAGGGTTAATCTTTATATCTGCCTTTTATTGGCAGGCCTGACACCGTTTTTTCGGTGCCCGGCCCGCCAATTTGGAGCGATACTTTAGCACAATCCAATGAATAGAAAAGACCAACGCGCCAATGGGCTGCGTTTGCGTCAGCTAGTCAGCCAGCGACGTGCGGCATTCACAATTTCCTGCTCTCGTTGCAACACGGCATAAAACCGCTCCAAGCGCTTGGGCAAGGGGTTGGATTTATGTTTACCGACGTGATTGTTTTTCGACAAGGCATCCAACCACGCCATCATGGTTTCCGCCATGATCTGTTGCGGCGGGCGATTCTCATTGGCGCGCATACCAAAATCGATAAAAAACTGCATCAAGGCCTGCGTTGGGCCTTTAGCGCTCAGCAAGAGACGATCATCGGCAAAGTAAAAAAGCGGCCTTTTTAACAAATCATCCTCTTTGGTCTTGTAATGCTGCGACAAGCGGTTTTGCAATTGCCGCCCCACATCATTTAAAGGAAAGGTTTCTCTGCGCCCAAAGCGAAGAAAGGACTCATTGCTCGGATCGAAATAGTTATAACTCACAGCATGATCCAACACATCCAAACGTCCGTACGAAATAAAGGCCTGCTCGCCGGCGGCGATATCAACATGTGCCTGAACTTCAATCCGGTCCTCGCCAATGATAAACATACGACCATGCGTGTCGGAGTGATTGAACAAGTCCAGCATTGGGACAATACCGACATCCCCAACCGCCCGCGATGTGTAGTTCAGCATGGTCTCCAACAACAGATTTTCATCCAACTCTGAGTCAAACGAGCGGATCGCATTCACCAACGCGCGCTTGCGGACCTGATCATATCCGACCAAGTCTGCGGATGCCGGGGACAACTCCCACAGCGCACGCAGCTCGGCCTCATCGCAAAAATAGGTACTGTAGTCTCGCAATTGCTCCAAAGGCTCAAACATCTGCGAAAAACATTGATGCAGCGGCTCCGCGCTGGTTTGTCGCAAGCGCGTGAGTCGGTGGATGTTTTTGGCAGATACACTGGTCCCCTCCGGATAAACGGTATCACCGAGCGTGATCAAAGCAGAGCGAGGACAACGAGCCAGGACGGTGCCGCAGGCAATGGGTGCGGTCGCATACATGCCCCATACCCCCCCAACATTCTTGCGCTCCAGCGCAGGATGCAACGTCAGTCCGTTAGCTTCTAAAGTCTTCTTAAACTCACTATAACCATCACTGTTCATATTGTTTTTGCCATCACTGAAAATCTGAAAGTCCAGAACTGTAATCAACAACGTGCGAATACTCAAACACCACCCGATCAATCCTTGAACCGGGTCAAGGTTGTGCAGGATTCAGCGCGTCCATCCAGAACGCAGCAGAGGACTGACGCACTGCCTGCACTTGCAAGGTTTCATGTTGCGAAGTAAAGCTCAGGGCCCCTCGCTGCGCCGTGAGCAAGGGTTCTGCACCGAACTCTCTGACACGTTTGAGTACCGCCGGATGCGGATGGTTGAAGCGATTGCGATAGCCTGCCGAAAAGACGACATAACGTGGCGCCACCTGTTTGAGTAAAGCCCAGCGTGTCGCATTATTTGAACCATGATGTCCAGCCACGAGTACATCCGCTTGCAGCGCTGCGCCATAACGACGCGCCAAGGCCCGCTCTCCCTCACCCTCAACATCGCCCATTAATAGAAAACGATGCCCTGCCCAGTGCAGCATCACCACGCAAGAATGATTGTTCGCAGTGTCCGGTTCATACCCAGAAAACGGATATAGCACACTTAAGCGATACCCCTCACCCACGTAATCCATCCCCGCGCGGCAAGTCTCAGCGCTTGACGACATCGCGAGCGGGATCCGGTCCGGTTCACCTACCCAAAGCTGTTCCACTGCAAAGTGACGCCATAACTCCGCAAGACCGCCTGCATGATCCAAGTCACCATGACTGACAATCACACCTGTCGCCGCCAAGCGTGTCTGGCGGCGCAGGAAATAGGGTCGAATGACGCTTTCCAACACGCTCCCACGCGCATGGGCCGGCCCCAGATCATACAGCCACACATCATCGCCCGACTGCAGCGCCAGCGCCAAGCCTTGCCCGCTATCAAAGACTAGAAACTGCTCTGGCAAGGGGGCCTGCCGCGACACGGTCAGCATCAACACAAGCGGCGGCAGCAACGCCAGTAACCAAGGTTTTCGGGGGACCAACAGCAGCGCCAGTACAAGCAAGCTAGCACCCGCCATCACCCAAATCGGCTGATTCAGCGGCAGTGACAAGGGAAACTGACTGAGTGCTTCAAGCAAGCTGAGCAATAATTCTGCTGCGCCATCGGCGAGCATAAAGAGAGCGCGACCGATAGACAGATGGAAGCTCGCAGCAATCACCGCAAGCAACACCAAAGGCAAGATCAGCAAACTGACCAGGGGGATGGCCAATAAATTGGCCATCAACGCAATACCATTGCTAGGCACGCCAAAGTGCTGATATAGCGGTAACAAAGCAACCGCCAATATCAGCTGTATCATTAACAGCGCAAACCAGGGTTGACTGCGGGCGTTAGACAAGAGGCTCAGCACGAGCAACACCACACCCACGGCCGCGAATGAAAACCAAAACCCCATCCCCAGCGTCGCCAAGGGATGCCAGACCAGCACCCCGACCAGCGCCAGCAACCAGATCGCCGTGGGGTTAAGCGTGCCTCGGCCACTCAGCACCCAATACACCAGCACCCCCATCAACCAGGCTCGCTGCGCCGATTCAGCAAACCCTGTGAGCGCGACATAGCTCATGCTCAGCAGTGCAATGATGCAAATCGCGCCGCGCCGCCGCTGCAAAAAGTACCACAACCAGGCACAGACGATGCCGACGTGCAGCCCTGAAATCGCCAGCAAATGCTGCACCCCCGTCTCCGTCAGCAAGCGCTGGGTTGGCGCATCAATGCGACTGCGATCCCCCAGGGCCAGCGCGCGCAGAATACCCGCATGCGTGCGCTGCGCCAGTAAGAAATCCAGGCGCTGAGCCAGCGTTTCACGCACTGACAAAAGTTTGGACGCTGCGCGCACCGACCAGGGCAGTGGCTGGGCTTGTGTGGCAAATCCAAGCGCGCGGCCCGTTGCAACATACGCGCGTCCAAAGAGATAGCGCTCAAAGGGTGCCCCATCGGGATTCGCCAAACCATGCGGTCGTTGCAAACGCAAGCGCCACAGATAGCGCACACCCACCGTCGGCACAGCACTCGCATCCGCGAGTGCCAGATAGACTCGCACTTTTCCCGAACGCCACGGGTCTTGTAGCACCCCCTCTTCTGGCAGCAGACAGACATCAAAACCTAAGAAATGCGGGTTAGACTGCAGTAGTGAGCACCGATAACCGGTCTGGGACACTTCGACACCCTCCCACTGCGACGGCAAGATGCGTTCGAGCTGGCCCCGCGCCTGCTGACTGGCAAAGCACCAACCCAAGAGCAGCAGCAATAGAAAAAGCGAGCCGCGCCCGGGACATAAAAAATACCCCAGAAGCGCGACGAGGATGAGAGCTGGCGCTAACAACTCACCTGCCCAATAGAGTATGATGACGCCCGCGCTGAACGCCGCGAGTAAAAACATGCCGTGCTCGTCCCTGAGTACGATGGATTAGTCGCGCATGGAATGGTCAAGAATTGGCGCTACACTTAGCCGATTCGATCGTCGAGACCGAGTTCCTTACGCGAGGCTCAATGCAGCCTAAGTCCGCAAAGATAGACAAGTATGCCAAAGAATCTGATCAAGAAATATCTGCCCGACCCGGAAAAGATCAAAGCCAGCAAATCACTCGGCTTTCTAGGCGAGCTGCTGCACGATCCCTGTCTTTGGCATTTGACTCGACACTCCGTAAAACGCGCGTTTCTGTTCGGACTGTTCTGGGCCTCCATCCCGATCCCCTTTCAAATGGCCGCATCGGCCATTTGTGCGATCCGATTCAAGGCCAATCTCGCTCTTTCGGTCGCGCTGGTTTGGCTCACCAATCCACTCACCATGGGGCCCGTGTTTTACTTCGAATACATGATCGGTGCCTGGCTGCTGGATATGCCAATGCTGGAGTTTGAATTTGAGGCCAGCGCGGCGTGGTTGAAAGCCAAGCTTTACGAAATTGGCCTGCCGCTCTTCACGGGGTCCGTTGTCACGGGCATTCTGGTAGGGATAATCGGATACTTTGCGATCGACGCCATCTGGAAACAAAGCGTACGTCGACGCTGGGCGCGACGACGCGAAACCTTGCGCCCGCCGGCGCAGTAGCGCTGATCTCACGGGAGAAAAGGGACAGGCACGCGACCCCGAAATGCAGAAAGGAAATGAGGATCAGCAAAGGCAAGGTTGAGCACCTTGCGCAGTTTCGACAGGCACCCGTCCGGCTTAGCTCACTTCCCGAATCGAGCCCGATTCCATGCGCATCACCCGATCCATGCGACCCGCCAATTGTGTATCGTGAGTCACGACTACGATGCTAGTCCCCACGGAACGCTGCAGATCCAGCAGAATATCCTGAATGCCACCCGCTGTGGTCTCGTCAAGATTGCCCGTCGGTTCATCCATCATCACGCATTTGGGCTGATTGACCAGCGCCCGCGCGATCGCCACGCGCTGACGCTCTCCTCCGGATAGTTCGCCGGGCTTATGTGCGGCGCGCGCCGCCAGCCCGACCCGCGCTAGATATTCCTGAGCACGCCGATCTGCCTCGGCCTTGCGGACGCCCGCAATATAGAGCGGCATCGCCACGTTTTCGGTCGCCGTGAACTCCGGTAACAGGTGATGAAACTGATAAACGAAGCCTAAATATTGATTACGCAAACGCGTAATCTGACGATCGGTGCCGGCGGTTAGATCCACACCACACAACAAGACTCGGCCAGACGTCGGCTTATCCAAGCCCCCGAGGATATTCAGCAAGGTGGTCTTACCCGCACCAGAGCTCCCCAAGATCCCCACCGACTCACCCGCGCGCAAGGCAAAATCCAGATCACTAAAGATACACAGATCCTGCTTGCCGTCGTGATAGGTTTTGTTCAGGCTCGTCGCCTGAATGACGTAGTCTTGATCACTCATAGCGCAAGGCCTCCGCGGGCTCCACCTTGGACGCACGCCATGCGGGATAAATGGTGGCCAACAAACTCATGGCGAGCGCAGAGCCGGTCACGACATAGACATCAGACCATAGCAGCTGCGACGGCAAATCACTGATGAAATACACATCAGGACTCAAAAACTGCATCTTGAACAAGGTTTCGATACCGCTAATGATGGCGCTGACATTCAATGACAAAACGATGCCCAGCACCGTCCCCACGACCGTACCAATCACCCCGATCCAGGCCCCTTGCACAATAAAGATCGCCATGATCGCGCCAGGTGTGGCGCCCATCGTACGCAAAATCGCGATATCTGGTTTTTTGTCAGTGACCACCATGACCAAGGTCGAAATAATATTGAACGCAGCCACCGCCACAATCACCATCAAGAGCAGACCAATCATGGTCTTTTCCATCTGAATGGCCTGGAACAGATTACCATGCGTGCGGGTCCAGTCGACGCTGTAGTAGCCCTCTTTGAGTTGCCGCGCTAGATCCGTTGCGACATAGGGCGCGTCGAACAAATCGTGGAATTTCAGGCGCAAACCGTGCACACCACTCTCGAGGCGCAGCACCTTCGCTGCATCATCCATATGGATCAGTGTGAGGGAAAGATCGAGATCGGCACCCACTGAAAACATCCCCACCACGGTAAAACGCTTCAAGCGGGGAAATACGCCAGCAGGCGTCAACGAGGCTTCAGGCAGCACGACAGTGACCTTGTCGCCGATATCGAGACGCATCTGCCGCGCCAAGATATCCCCGACAATAATGCCAAACTCGCCAGACTGGAGATCGGTCAGCTTACCGCGAATCATGTGGCGCGAAATGATGGATACCTGCTCTTCCTCTTCCGGCAGGATGCCATTGAGTTGTACACCATTGACTACGCCATTGCGCGTCACCATGCCCTGCGCATTGATGAAGGGCGCCGCAGCGACCACTTCAGGGTGCGCTGTCATCTGTTCATCCAGCGCCTGCCACTCATTCATCACGGTGTAGGGTTTGATCGCTGCATGCGGCACCATGCCAAGAATACGCTGCTGCAATTCACGGTCGAAACCATTCATCACAGACAACACCGTGATCAATAGCGCAACGCCGATGATCAAGCCGACCATCGAAGTCAGGGAAATAAACGAAATAAAATGATTACGTCGTTTAGCGGAGGTATAACGAAGCCCGATACGAGCAGGATAGAAATTTAGCATCGGCGGATTAAATCACACCTGATCGAAGCGTAACAAGCTATCCTTGATACATGCCAAAAAATTAATACTGCCTGCGCAAAATTGCGCCAAGCAACTGAATGGACACGCAAAATGAACGATGAAATTTTAACCATCGAGGATCTGGCCAATCGCCGGCAATACTTCCGGGTAGATGACCAGGTCGCTGTTGAAATCGCACCGTTGAATCCAAACTTCCCAGAAGCCGCCCCGTTTCAACTCGGCCCCGCCTTTGGTTTGATTTCAGAATTTCAATTGCTAGACGTGGAGTCTAAGCATTTGTTGCGCGCGATCACCGATCGCGACAAGGCTTTAGGGCAGTTTCTGAAAGTGCTGAATCAAAAGCTCGACGCCTTGTCACGCGTGCTGGCGCTGGAAAACCAGGTGGTCGCCGAGCACAGCCTGCACCAGGTCAGCCTGAGCGAGGGCGGCATCGCCCTGGACAGCCCGAAACCCTGGCAGCGCAATCAG
>JBFHRI010000079.1:0-11152 GCA_041591755.1 Oleiphilaceae bacterium | reverse complement strand
TCGCGGTAAAGCGCTGGGGATCTCGCCAGATTATCATGAAAAGAATGACGTCCACATTCACGTGCCAGAAGGGGCTACGCCCAAGGACGGACCCAGTGCGGGTATCGCGATGTGTACCGCGATGGTTTCTGCGTTCACCGGTGTTCCGGTCAAGGCGGATGTGGCGATGACCGGGGAAATCACCCTGCGTGGTCAGGTATTGGCAATTGGTGGACTAAAAGAGAAGTTGCTGGCGGCACATCGAGGTGGGATCAAAACGGTGATCATTCCTGCCGAAAACGAAAAGGATCTGAAAGAAATTCCCGACAATATCAAGTCTTCTTTGATGATTAAGCCGGTCGAGTGGATTGATCAGGTATTGGAGCTGGCCTTGGCCTACCCCCCGGAGATTATGCCCAAAGAGGGAGAAAAGGGTCAAAAAGTGAGTTCAGACGAGGAAAAAGAGCAGGCGGACAGAATTAATACGCATTAGGCAGGGGGCTTGCTTGACAGTGCTTTCAGTCAGTTGGTATAAAACGAGCCTGTCATCTGGCAGCTGTGATTCAGTGGCTCCCTGGGTTCCGCCTTATCACAAAGAGAATAATAAAGGAGGCGTCTCTCGCCGTTTCCTTGTGCCTTAAAGCGAATAATAGAATTAATCCTTCTTCCAAATACGATTGTTATAAAAAAGGGGTTTAGTGTGAATAAATCTGAACTGATTGATGCGATTGCAGACTCTGCAGACATCTCTAAAGCCGCTGCAGGTCGCGCAGTTGACGCTGTTGTTGAAGCGATTACTGGCGCGCTTAAAGGTGGTGACCAGGTAACGCTGATTGGCTTCGGTACCTTCTCTGTCAAAGAGCGGGCTGCGCGTACAGGTCGCAACCCTCAAACAGGCGCAGAGATTCAGATCGCCGCTGCCAAAATACCTAGCTTCAAAGCGGGTAAAGCACTGAAGGATGCAGTGAACTAATTAAGCTTGGCTTCATCGATTACTGGAGGCTCAGCATTCAGTAAAGTTTGCGAAGACAGCTCTCCATTAAGGAGGCGCATTCATGTGAATGCGCCTTTTTACATTTCATGAGGCTCAGCGCACTGGCATAAGTTTGCGGTAAAAAACTCGAGCGCCGGTGCCGTCTGTTGATCGATTTGTTCGAGTGGCTGGTAAGGGATCGAGCGATCATGAATAAAGAAGAAGTAGAGGAAAATCATGCTACAGAGTATTCGAAATAACTCCCAGGGTACGATTGCCAAGGTGATCATTTGGGTCATTGTGGTCACCTTCGCACTATTCGGTGTGGAGTCTATCGTCGGAAGTTTGGGTGGGGAGCCAGAAGTTGCGGAGGTCAATGGCGAGCCAATTCCTGAGTCCACCTTCAAGCGGGCGGTTGAGAGCAAGAAGCGCCAGATGCTTAGTCAGATGGGTGAAAACGCGGATCCAGACTTGATTGACGACGCGCTCCTTAATACTTCTGTTTTAGATGGGCTGATTCGTTCTGAGATCCTGTATCAGGATGCCGAGGAACGCGGCATCTATGTTGCGGAATCCATGCTAAATGCGGCAATCGCTTCGAACGAAGCTTTCCATATCGATGGCAAATTTAGCAACGAGCGCCTGCAGATGTTGTTGCGACAGGCGGGTTTGACCGTAAAAGACTACAAGCAGGCTTTGTTAAAAGATTACATGATCAACCAGCCACGCTCGGCAATGATGGTGTCCGGCTTTTTGTTGCCCAGTGAGCGTGATTTTGTCGTCAGGTTGGATCGCCAGGAACGTAGTTTTGGTCTGACGACGGTATTAGCCTCGAGTTACCATGACTCGATTTCAATTAGTGATGAGAACGTCGAGGATCACTACAAGCAGCACAAGAAGAGCTATGTAAAGCCTGAAAGCGTTGATGTGTCTTATGTGGTGTTGCAGAGATCGGCGTTGGCTGAAGATGTTGTGGTCGATGAAGCAGAATTGCAAAAAATGTATGAAGCGGAAGTGGCCAGCTTTGAGGCGGAGGAGCGACGCGATGCTTCACACATACTGATCAAGGCTGGTGATGACCGCTCCGACCAGGAGGCGCTTGCAAAAATTACCGAGATCGCTGAAAAAATTTCTGCGGGAGAAGATTTTGCGGAATTGGCCAAAACTGAGTCCGAGGACGATGGCTCCGCAAAAGAAGGTGGTAAGCTGGGTTTGACCGGTCGGGGTGTTTATGTTGATACCTTCGAGGAGGCGCTGTTCTCCCTGGAGTTGGGGCAGGTGTCTCCGCCTGTTAAAACCGAATACGGCTACCATCTGATTCGTTTGAATGAGATCGCAAAAGAAGAAGCGCAGGCCTTTGAAGCAATGCGCCCAACGCTCGAGCAGCGCTATCTCGAGGCTCAGGCAGATCGATTGTATCGAGAGAAAACAGAGAAGCTTGCGGACATCAGTTATGCCTCTGCAGATTTGGTCGAACCTGCGGAAGCCTTATCTTTAAAAGTCAAAACCTTGGTGGGCGTTTCCAAAGCGAGTACGGATCCGATTTTCTCAGCACCGAAGGTACAGAAGCTCTTGTTCGCGGATGAGCTTGTGGAGGCGGGTGAAAACAGCCCTGTGATTGAGGCAGAGCCGGGCGTGTCGGTGGTGTTTAGAGTGGATGCCTTTCATCCTGCAGGTCTGCAACCTTTGGTTGCCGTGAAGGAGCAGATTCGTAAAGATTTGATCGCCAGCAAAGCGCGTGAGTTTGCAGCGTCGGTCGGCCAAGCCTTTTATGCCCGGGTCGCGGCGGGGGAAGATCCCAATGTCGTGGCGCGAGACATGGGCTTGAAATGGGCAGTGCATGAGAATATTCGTCGCGATAATTTTCAACTTGATCAGGAGTTGATCAAGCGCGTCTTTGCCATGGGCACGGCGACGGAGTCTGATCGAGTCGGTAGTTTTGAGTTGCCTTCCGGAGATTTCGCTGTAGTCAAACTAAACCAGGTTAATCGTCAGGAAGATCTGCAAATCACCGCGATTGAAAAGCAAAGCATCGAAAGTATGTTGAGTCGCAGTTTGGGGGCGGTGGACTACGCTTCTTACGAAGCGGTCGCGGTTGCAGCGGCTGAAGTCGAAAAGCGCTAAGGTCATTCTCGAAGAACTGAAAAATGGGGTGTATGCCCCATTTTTTTTATCCGTGCGTGGTGTTGAGGATGTACCCAAAAGTTCAGTGCCGGAGGCGGGAAGTCGCTTGTGCCTTGGCTCCGCACGTTTTGAGCACTGGTTATCTTTACCCGGTTTCGAATTACTGTATCTTTGCGTAACTTAATCATAGGTATGGTTTTTGTTGCTTTTTGCGTAGACGTTGCTGGGCAATTCGGGGCTGTCGGCTTTAATTAACTAATGTTCGGGAAGGCAAGAAAAAGATGGTTTTGGTGACAGCAGGCTCTTTTATTTTTCTTGCGTTACTGCACAACTTCAAAGAAATCAATTCTCAGCCCAAAGGCATCGTGCATTACGAGTTGGTCCTGAGCCCTGATACATTCATCAGTGAGGATGTGATCGTCGAGCCTCTGTCCGAAGTAATGTTCAGAAACATTACGCGTCAGGCTTATGATTACAGTTGTGGATCAGCGGCGTTGACCACTGTATTCCAATATTACTTGGGGCGTAATTTCCAAGAGCGGCAAATCATGGAAGGCTTGCTGCATTATGGAGAAGCTGACCGAATCGTGGAGCGCCGAGGCTTCTCGATGTTGGACATGAAACGCCTGGCGACTGCGCTTGGATTTCCGGCAGGCGGCTTTAAGGCTGAGCTAAAGGACTTGATGGAATTGGATCATCCGGCAATCGTGCCGATTCACTATTCCGGTTTCAAGCATTTCGTAGTGGTGAAGACCATCAAGGATGGCCGCATTTTTATCGCGGATCCCTCTAAGGGAAATATTTCGTTTACCTTGGCCCGATTCGAAGAAATATGGGATCAGAACGTGCTGTTCGTCGTGTTCCCCGGTAACACCAAGCCGATTGATGGGCTTGAATTACGCGAGGAAGACCTGCGCTATATCGACGATCAGACGCTCGCGCTGCATACCTTCCAGGAATTTCCCCAGTATTTCGATAACTTCCAATATCGGATTCATAACGAAGTGGAGCGTCAGCGTAACAACCCCCAGGAAGTCATAGACAATGGCGGACCTACGGTGACCAATACAACAAAACTGCTGCACTACCGACGTAAATAGTTTTTGAGCAATAAAAAGATGCGACGAGTCGAATTAAAGGAACGAGCAATGAAACCTTGGCTTTTTCAGGCACCTTGCGCCGCGTTGTTGATGCTGCTGGCGACCTATTCGGTAGCAGAGGACGGTAGTAAAGTGGACAAGGCACGAGAGGCCCTGGCGCAGCAGGAGGGCGATGCCGACACCACGCGCCAGCTGGAGGAGGTCTTCCAGGCGGCCGAGAAAAACTACTCGTTGCTAAAGCAGGGCAAGAAGGCGCTGAACTACTCCCTGGATTACTCTTATACCGCTGATTCGCGCATCAACCTCGAAGTTGTAAACAATACGATTCGTAACGCTGACGTTTCTCCCTCTTCACGACACTCTTTTACCAATACATTTGTGCTCGACTACGGGATGCTGGACAACCTGACCTTGAGCACGCGTTTTCCGCTCGCGACCCGTTATGATACCTCCGACAAATTGTCGATCACCGACTGGGGTGATATCAGCATCGGTGTGCGTTGGCAGCCTTTCCCTTATGTTCCCGGTAAAGCCACTATCACGATCAACTCGACCTTGAACTCAAAAACAGGGGTCAGTCCGTACGAAATCCAAGTGGGCCGTCAATTGTCTACCGGGAGTGGTGTATACAGCGTGTCGACTGGTGTCAGTGTGTCCAAGATTGTGGATCCGGTGGCGCTCTTTGGTTCGCTCAACGCCAGTTATGCCTTTGAAGAAAACGGGTTGAATCAGGTGCGCAGCGGGCGCGTGCTGAAGACTGTGCAGCAAGGACAAAGTTTCTCGTTCTCCGGTGGTTTCTCGTATTCATTGTCTTACGACGTTTCGCTGTCGATTTCTGCCCAACTGGGGTATAGCACTGAAACCAAACTGATATTCCAACAAGGTCCGGCGGCTACAGCGCAGGATCAAGTCAATGGCTCGATGAACTTTTCCTTGGGTATTCGTGTTGATCCCACCACCATCGTCAATACCAGTTTTGGCTTTGGCTTGACTGAGGATGCGTCGGACCTGTCTCTTGGCTTCTCTTATCCGATCAATATCGGAGCGTTCACTTGGTAGTTTCAACTGACGCAAATGCAGGATTCGAGATCGTGGTGCGCTTGATTAGACAAAGTTTTTTATTGTTGCTGACAGGGTGTGTGCTGAGTAATCAAGCACTGGCCCAGCTATCCAATGGCCTCACCATCGATACCAAGGCGAATGCTCTGGGCAACGCTGTGGTGGCGGATATCGATCCACACCTGGCTGCGGTCTACCATAACCCTGCGGGCCTCGCGAAACTGAAGGAGCGACATTTCGAAGTCGATCAGATCCTTATCGGTTTCGACTTGGATGCCAAGTACTACGCGCCCGAGGAATACAGCATTCTGGGCTTGGACGGTAATGGCTACAACATCTACGACCCCACGGTACCCCGTGATCCAGTCATCGATGGTGACCGCATCGGTAAGAGTCATACCACCCGACCCGCATTGTACATTCCCGGCTTCGGTTTGCAGCAGTGGGTGTGGAGCGGACCGGTTCCCTTGCTGTATCAAATTGGCTTTTCAGTCAATCCGCCCGGCTCAAAGTTCACGTTTGGGACCAAGAACTACATGATGGCGGCGCTCGCAGCCTTCAAGGATGCGGAAGATGGCGGTATTTACATGGGTAAAGAAGCCGCAATCATGCGTTATACCTATTTTTCACCTACGGTCGGCTATGAGGTCAATGACGATTGGTCAGTCGGCGTGGGTGTTCAATTTTCGTTTCAAGGTTTTGGCGTTGCCCAGCATAACCGCTCACCCAACATGCTAGTCGCCGTGAACGAAGTGTTACAGGATGCTTTCGCCTGTGAATACGACAAGCCGATCGGTAAGCGACGCGACCCTCTGCAGCCATGGCTCTCGATGTGTCAGGGTAACGTCGGGCCCTGGGATGACGTGGGTCGCATCGAGTTCGATATGCAGGAGTCACTCTCTACCTCCTATAACTTAGGAGTGTTGTGGGAACCTGCAGACTGGTTCTCTTGGGGTGCGTCCTACATGAGCGAATCGGAAATCAAACTTAAAGGGACATTCCTGTTCGATTATACCGATGAGTTTGAAGCGTTTTGGCGCGGTTACAACGCGTCGATTGAGGGCGCGATCAACGCTGCAGTATTGGGTCTGCCGCGCGGGGTCGATCGCGAATCGGGTAATATCAACCTGGATATGACCTGGCCGCAAAGCTTCCGCACGGGTTTTCGTATGCGTGTTTCGCCCTCGTTTACTTTCAGTGCTGAAGCGACGTGGACGGACTGGAGTGTGTGGTACAAGTGGCTGTTTGAATTTGATCGTAAGATTGAAGCCTTGCAAGCGGCGCAATTGCTCTCAACTTTGGCAACGGATACCTCGGTTATTCTGGAGTTGGGTCTCAAGGACACCTGGCACTACGGCTTTGGTTTAACGCACCATATCAACTCGCGGCTCGATATCTACTACGGTCTGGAGTTACGCAATAGTCCGGTTGATCACCATGCAATGGGGCCCATTCCGATTGGCGACTCCAAGAAGTGGGGCTTGGGCTTTGGCTATAAATGGGACAAGCAAACACAGATCACCGCGAGTATGTTCTATCTTCAGTCGATCGATTACATTCCCTCGAATACGAGCTGTCACTTGAACTGTACCAACTTGACCAACGTCATCGGCAACCCCTATGCCGGATTGGATGTAAAGTTTTCGACGCGCGTCTACGGGATCGGGATTGTATTCCGACGAACGTTCTGATTTTCTTTCTGTCCTAATGTTAGCGCCGTTGCAGTCGTGTGAGTTCTGGCATTCAATGGTCGAACGTCGGTAAGAAAAACATGTTGGGTGATGCTATGACTACAATAACTCGTGTGGCCCTGATCTGTATTTTTCTTATGCCACTGACAGCCTTCGCTGAGCGCTATCAGGTGCTGAAGGATGAAGATGGCAAGACGCAGGTGCAGTCAGTGCCACAACCAAGCGTCCCTCAAACCGACCCAAAGACCCTGTCGAAAGATGCGTCGTCAAGCTTAGATAGTCATGTTCCCGCTGCCAGTCCAGCAGACGCAGCTCAGCGTACAGATCCATCAAAACTAAAAAACCGGATACAGGTTCGTGGTATCAACGAGTCGACACCTGCAGAAACACCCTCCACAAGCGAATCTGTTGCTAAACCCTCCGAACCGGTATCGGAAGAGTCAGTAGCTCCCGCTCCTGCAGCGCCCCGGCAAGCAGAGCTAACTTCCGCGCCCGCGGAGGCGGATGCAAAGGGGGGCGTAACTAAGTCGTCAAATAAGTTTGAACAAAGTCTCTTGCGCTCAGAAGGGAAAACTCGAGAGGAGTTGCTGCGCGATCTCGAAGAGAGAAAGGCGCGTCAGCAGTTAAAGTTTGACATTGATGGTGAACGTTATGTTGATGGAGACGCCTTGCTCGAAGATCCGAGCTTGGTCGAGGACGGTCCTCGCTATTTTACGACGCAAGATGCTGAAGGCCGTCCACTCAATATTTATTTTGATCCCGAACTCGAAAAACGCGCTCGCGAGCAGTCGCGGGAAGAAAAAATTGTGCTAACCCAGGGAACCGAATACTTTCCTCAGGATGTAAAGAAGAGCGAAGCGGTCAGCGCTGAGCTGGATCCGGTTGCACAGCAGTTGCTAGAGGCCGGCAGTAAGAAAGGATTTTTTGAGGCTTTTCTGGCCAAATGTTGCAAGGCGCTTCCGCACCGAGCTACGCATCAGCTGGATGAAGGCGTGGTCATTTTTCATGAGTTGCAACAGGATGACATGCCCTATCGTTTTTCAGAGGGCGATAGCCGTTTCGTGTTGATTCGTTTGCCTGACAAAGACACAAATTATGTGGTACGAGTAAAAACCTTTATTCGCAGTTTCCGCAAAATGGGAGTCGACAATGGTATGTTTTTGCCACAGGTGACGATGCTGGATGCGGGCAAGAATCCCGTGCGTTTGATTCGCGATATTGCTTATCGTTATGTTGAGGAAACCTGGACGAATTATGGCTACCTGGAGGGACTCTTTGAGGTCAATCGCGAGACTGAGAATAACCCCGAAGCCTTCATGTTGCTGAGCACCTCGAGCGCATCCTTGCGCAAGATGTCCGTGTTTAAGTTTGAGGATGATTATTTACAGGTTCAGCATATGCCGACGGGTTCTGTTGCGGTCGAGCTGCATCGCTGAGTCGCTAAATAATCTTGTAGAGCCTGCTTCTGGTCTTCTCGAATCAATAAACCCAGTTTGCTGCGACGATATAAGATGTCCTCAGCGTTAAGTGCCCATTCTTCTGCGCGCAAATAATCTACTTCAGCGGCGTACAAGCCTGCCCCAAAATAAGCCCCCAAGTCTTCGAGAGACTGACGGTGCGCTAGAATCAAACGGCAACGCAGCCCATAACTCTTGCTATAGCGATCAAGTAACTCCTCAGGCAGCCAAGGGAACTCATTACGGATCGTGTCGCGAATCTGGGACAGAGTTTGTCCGCAGAAAGCGACCCCAGGGAGCGGGTCGGCCTCGGTATGTGCGGGGTTAGCAAAGGTGCCATTCTGGGCATAGAGTTTGGCGCCGACGGCTTCCGCCAGCTTACGATAAGTCGTGATTTTCCCTCCGTAGACAGACACTAAAGACTTGCCTTCCGCAGGGGTATAAAGGTCCAGTGTGTAATCGCGCGTGATTTGTGCAGGATTGGACGACTCGTCATCTAACAGTGGTCGCACGCCTGAAAACGAAGACACGATATCTTTGCGGCTGAGCTGTCGATTGAAATGTCCATTTACGACCTTGATAAGGTAATCCGTCTCCCAGTCGTCAATGGCGACATCCTCCGGCTCGCCCTGATATTCACGATCAGTCGTGCCGATCAAACTAAAGCGATCCAGATAGGGCAATACAAACACGATACGCTGATCTTCATTTTGCAGAATATAGGCGTCTTGAGTGTTGTGGATGCGCGGCACAATGATATGGCTGCCTTTGACTAAGCGGACACGATATCGAGGCTTAAATTCAGGCAATTGCTGACTGAAGAACCGATTCATCCAGGGGCCTGTGGTATTGACCACGTGAGTAGCACTAACGGTTTGCGCATCGTCGTTGGCTTTCGGGCGCAGGGTTGCACGCCAGACGGAGTCGGCCGCATCGAATGACAGATGCTCGCAACGTGTGTCGCGCAGAAGCGTGGCGCCTTGCTCCCGCGCCGCGATGGCATTGGTAATCACCAGTCGACTGTCGTCGGTCCAACAATCTGAGTATTCAAACAAGGTATCCAGGTGCGCCTGGAGTGGTGAATCTGCTGGCCTTTTTAGCGAGCGCGATGCTGGCAAGGTTCGACCAAAATGCAAAAAATCGTACAGGAATAAGCCGCAGCGGATCATCCATGCAGGACGCAGAAAGGGCCGATGAGGGAGTGTAAAACGCATCGGCGTTACTAGATTGGGGGCGATTCGCATCAGAACCTCTCGCTCTTTCAGTGCTTCACGTACCAATCTGAATTCATAATGTTCTAAATAACGCAGTCCTCCATGGATCAGTTTGCTGCTCGCAGATGAGGTGCCTGAGGCAAAATCGTTCTGCTCACATAAGATGACGCGTGCGCCGCGCTTGGCAAGTTCATAAGCCACGCCGACGCCGTTAATTCCCCCGCCGATGACGAGGACATCAAAGTGGTTTTTTAAATGCATCATTAACTTCTTGGAAACCTTTTCCGGTTGCGATATGTTGCAGGGTCATTCCGAGCGTTATAGTAAACGCCCTATGAATGTTTTGTATTGCACGTTCCAATGATAATGACAAGGACATGAAATGGCTGAATATATTCTGGCGATTGATCAAGGTACGACCAGTACTCGAGCGCTTTTGTTCAATCCTGCTGGTGAGGCGGTGGCGATCGCTCAGCGTGAGTTTCGTCAATTTTTCCCAAATGACGGTTGGGTAGAGCACGATCCTGAAGAAATTTGGCAAGGGACTTTGGATGTCGTTCGTGAAGTGGTCAAAAAAGTTCCTGAAGCCGAAGTCAAAGCAATAGGTATCACCAATCAGCGCGAAACCACCGTGGTATGGGATCGCCAGACCGGAACGCCGGTCTATCGGGCTATTGTTTGGCAAGATCGCCGTACTGCAGATCTTTGCCAAACGTTAAAAACGCGAGGGCTAGAGGAAACGATTTCCGAGAAAACCGGCTTGTTGATCGATCCGTATTTCTCCGCGTCTAAAATAGCCTGGATTCTCGATAACGTGCCTGGCGCTCGTGACCGGGCTGAGCAAGGCGAGCTCGCTTTTGGTACGATCGATGCCTTTCTGTTGTGGCGATTGACCGGCGGTCAGGTACATGCGACCGATGCGACGAATGCCTCGCGAACTTCGTTGTTCAATATACATCAGCAGTGCTGGGACCGGGACTTATTGGCGATATTCAATGTTCCCGAGGCCATTTTGCCCAAGGTCTGTGACAGTGCGGACGACTATGGGCTGATCGATGCCAGTATTTTAGGCGAACAAATACCGGTGACAGCCCTGATTGGCGACCAACAATCCGCACTGGTTGGTCAGGCGTGTTTTGAGCCCGGTATGGTCAAGAGCACCTATGGAACCGGTTGTTTCATGGTGCTTAACACGGGCAAAACGCCGGTCAAATCATCCAATCGTTTGCTAACCACTGTGGCTTATCGTCTCAAGGGAGAGACCAGTTATGCGCTAGAGGGGAGTATCTTTGTCGCGGGTGCGACCATTCAGTGGTTGCGAGATGGTTTACGCTTGATTCAACATGCTTCCGAAACTGCGCGATTTGCGGAGCAGGTGGGCTACCATAATCCGGTCTATTTGGTACCCGCGTTTACCGGATTGGGCGCGCCATATTGGGACCCCAAGGCGCGTGGTGGGATGTTTGGGTTGACGCGCGACACCGGCATTGCGGAGCTGATCACCGCGGGTTTGCAAAGTGTTTGCTATCAAACCAAAGACTTGCTTTCGGCGATG
>JBFHRI010000078.1:0-11215 GCA_041591755.1 Oleiphilaceae bacterium | reverse complement strand
TAGCGTGCTGCGGCTTAACCGCGACGCTGGGCCTTGAACTTCAAGCGATAGCCATGCAACAAGGGCTCAGTGTAACCACTGGGCTGCTCCACGCCTTTGAAGATCAGATCGGAAGCGGCCTGGAAGGCGACGCCATCAAAGCTCGGCGCCATATTGATGTAGTTCGGATCGCCTTTGTTTTGGCCATCGACGATTACCGCCATGCGCTTCAGCCCGTCCAGCACCTGCTCGCGCGTGACCACACCATGCTCCAACCAGTTGGCCAGGGCTTGTGAGGAGATACGCAAGGTCGCACGATCTTCCATCAGGCCAACGTTATTGATATCCGGCACCTTGGAACAGCCAACGCCCTGATCGACCCAACGCACAACGTAACCCAGAATGCCCTGGCAGTTATTATCGATTTCTTTCTGGATCTGCTCTTGCGTTAAAGAAGCCGGATCACTCAGCAAGGGGATCGTCAGGATATCATCCAGCTTGGCATGCTCGCGCTGCTTCAGTTCGTTCTGCACCGCAAACACGTCCACATAGTGATAGTGCATGGCATGCAATGTCGCTGCAGTGGGTGACGGCACCCATGCGGTATTGGCACCGGCTTTCGGGTGGCCAATTTTCTGCTCCATCATCATGCCCATTTCATCCGGGATCGGCCACATGCCTTTACCGATCTGGGCACGACCTTGCAGGCCGCACTTCAAGCCGACGTCGACGTTCCAGTTTTCATACGCATTGATCCAGGTCTGTTGCTTCATGACCGTCTTGGGTACAAAGGGGCCCGCTTGCATCGAGGTATGAATCTCGTCACCGGTACGATCCAGGAAGCCGGTATTGATAAAGACCACGCGATCTTTGGCGGCACGGATACATTCTTTCAGATTGACGGTGGTGCGACGCTCTTCATCCATGATTCCCATCTTCATGGTAAAGCGCGGCAGACCCAATACATCCTCGATGCGCCCGAACAGCTCATTCGCAAATGCCACTTCTTCGGGGCCATGCATCTTCGGTTTCACGATGTTGACGGAGCCCGTGGTGGAGTTCTGGAACGGCGCATTGCCCTTCAGGTCATGCATCGCGATCAGCGTGGTCACCACGCCATCCATGATCCCTTCGGGAATTTCACGGCCTTCGGCATCCAGAATCGCCGGCGTCGTCATCAAATGACCTACATTACGCACGAACAGCATGGAGCGACCTTTCAGTTTCAGGGTGCCACCCTGCACGCTTTGGTATTCACGGTCAGCATTCATGCGACGCACGAAGGTTTTGCCGCCCTTGCTAACCGGCTCTTCCAGATCACCTTTCATCAAGCCGAGCCAGTTACCGTAGGTAATGACTTTGTCCTCAGCATCGACGGCAGCCACAGAGTCTTCACAATCCATAATGGTAGTCAGTGCCGCTTCAAGCAGTAAATCTTTCACGCCGGCGGCATCGGTCGAGCCGATAGGGCTGGTCGCATCAATCTGGATCTCAATATGCAAGCCATTGTTGACCAGTAATACTGCCGTGGGTTTGGCAGCCTCACCTTGGAAGCCCACCAGCTGGGCCGCATTTTTCAGGGTTGTCACGCCGCCATCTTTCAAGCCAACACTCAGCTTGCCGTCGACAATGCTGTAAGAGGTGCTGTCTTTATGGCTCCCCTGAGTCAGCGGCGCCGCCTGATCCAATAAGCCACGTGCATAAGCGATGACTTTGTCGCCACGTACTTTGTTATAGCCAGTCCCTTTCTCAGCGCCGTCGGTTTCTGGGATCACGTTGGTGCCATACAACGCATCGTAGAGAGAGCCCCAACGCGCATTCGCTGCGTTCAGCGAGAAGCGTGCATTCATCTCCGGCACCACCAACTGGGGGCCGGCCATCTGGCCAATTTCAGGCTCAACATTTTCAGTGCTGACTTGGAAATCTGACCCCTCGGGCACCAGGTAACCCAACTCGGTCAAAAACGCTTTGTATTTGGCAAAATCAAACGCGGCACCGCGGTTTGCCTTGTGCCAGGCATCAATCTTGGCTTGGATCGCATCACGCTTCGCCAGCAGCTCACGATTGCGCGGCGCCAGATCGGCCACAATCTTGGCAAAGCCTTGCCAAAATTTCTCTGGATCGACGCCAGTACCGGGAATGGCACGCGCGTTAATAAAGTCGTAAAGCTCTTTGGCAACTTGCAAGCCAGCGGCTTGAATACGTTCTGTCATGTTATCAGCCTCAATGCCTAGGGATCATCGTAAGGTGTAAAGCTTGGCCGGCTTGCGCACTGTCTTGAACCGTCGAAAGCAAGCGAAGGCCGGAAAAGGCGCCAGATTTTACATGAAAAGCCGGCAAAGCCCAAACTCCCAACCGCGTCCCATTAAACGTGATTGCTACAGAATAGAAAGGCAATTATGCAAGCCTCGTCTATAATCCGATTAGATCTTTAAAATTAGATGTTTAGCCATGCCTGTCACGACTATCACTATCGCCATCATCATCGTTATCTGTCTTTGCGTCGGCCTTATCTACATGGCGCAGTCGCGCGAGCGTGCGCGCCTCGAACGCATTCGACAAATCACCCTGTTCAGCGACCGCTATCGTAAAATGCAACAGTTACTGCATGAGTTACCGCCGCAGTACCTGAATAATGAGCTACGCATTCTGGTCACCGAACGTTCCATTGAAACGCTCAATGATTTGATCGCCCTGAAAACCGACAACTCCTATCAGGAAGCGCTTGAGCGCGACACCGCCTACCTCAAGCAACTGCGCGAGACCAATCCGCGCTTCGCCCCGGTGCCCGTGCGTGATGAAAATGCGGCTAAGAACGTGCGCGTCCTGCTGGAGATACTGTGCCGCTTTATCGAGAACCTGGGGCGGCGCAACATTATTCCGGCAGGAACCGTCAGCAAATACTTGAATCAAATCCGCTTTGCCTCAGCGCAATCTCGCGCCGACTTATTTGTCGCACGCGCCGAAGCAAATAAGCGCAACGGCAAGCTGCGAGTCGCAATCCACAACCTACATAATGCGATCGATGCCTACAAAGAAGTGGCCACCCAACCCCAGGCGGCCGAAGCCATCGCGCAATACCGCCTTAGCATCAAGGCCTTAGAAGGTGAAGCAGACCAACAGAAAGAGCAAGTATTGCAGGACAGTCAAGCGAAACTGGACAGCAGTTCGGAATGGGATAACTTTCTTAAAGACGATGAGTCATGGAAGAAGAAAAAAGATTTTGAGGACTAAGATCGGCCGACGCGCCGGTCGAGCCGGCGCTTTTTATTCAGCACTCGCGCTTATGCTGCCAGCGCTTTTTCAATGTCCTTGGCAATCGCCTTGGGTTCAGTGGTAGGCGCATAACGCTCAAGCACCTTTCCATCCCGCCCCACCAGAAACTTGGTAAAGTTCCATTTGATCTTTTCTGAACCCAACAGCCCTTTGGCCTCTGATTTCAAATGCTGGTACAAAGGATGTGTGCCCGGACCATTCACCTCGACCTTGGCAAACATGGGGAAGCTGACGCCATAGTTGAGGCTACAGAACGACTGAATCTCCGCCTCAGTCCCTGGATCCTGACTCAGAAACTGATTGCAAGGAAAGCCCAGAACCTCCAGACCTTGCTCTTTATACTGCTCGTACAGTGACTCCAATCCTTTGAATTGCGGCGTAAACCCACACTTGCTGGCGGTATTGACGATCAGCAGCACTTTCCCTTCATACGCCGACAAGGTGTTTTCTTCGCCCGTGATGGTTTTGACCTTAATATCGTAAATCGATGACATAACGCTCTCCTTGATAAAAATTGCATCGTGTCATCCGCTCATTCGGCTGCGACACGCGGTCATTTATATTGCGCACAATTTATTTAAATGTAAACCCTCAGATGGACCCGGCGACAGCAATCGACGCGTCACCGCAACTGCAACTCCCCGCCGCGCACCCACTGCACCATGGCTTTGCCAGCCGCCATACCCAAGTTTTTAGTAAACTGCTCGAAGGGATCTGGCTGCGGCGTGAAATCGACGATTTCTTCAGCACCCACCACCTCTCTTGCGACATGGCCCGCGCTGCCCAGACCATCAATCAGTCCGTTTTCCAGAGCTTGTTCACCATTCCAGATTAAGCCGCTGAACAAGTCATCGGACTCCTTGAGACGCTCACCGCGACCTTCTTTGACCTTACTGACAAATTGTTCATGGGTCTGAGTCAACACTGTTTCCCAAAAGGCTACCTCATCCGCTTTCTCTTCGCTAAAAGGATCGAGAAACCCTTTGTGCTCGCCTGCCGTGTAAAGACGCCGCTCAATCCCCAGCTTGTCGATGGCTTCGACAAAACCAAAGCCCCCGGCCACCACTCCAATCGAGCCGACCAAACTGGCCTTGTCGGCGTAAATCTGATCCGCAGCTGCGGCAATGTAGTAAGCGCCAGAGGCGCCTAGATCAGTAATGACCGCATACAGCGGCTTCTCTGGATACAGGCCGCGCAGGCGCTTGATTTCATCGTATACGTAGCCCGCCTGAACCGGACTTCCACCGGGGGAGTTGATGCGCAGGATGACCGCCTTGCTACCCTCGGCTTCGAAGGCTGCCCTTAGGCCGGTCACGAGCATATCGGCATTGGCTTCTTCGTCGGGGGCAATGACCCCCTTCAGCTCAACCATCGCGGTATAGGACTCGGCCTTACTCAGCCCCCGACGATCGACGCCCGAGGCAAAAATACCGAGCAACACAAACAGGTAAAAGAAGGTCAACAACTTGAAAAAAATGCCCCAGCGCCGCGCGCGTCGCTGCTCTTTACCCTGCTCCGATAGCAGTTTTTCGATGAGTTTCCATTCCTTGGATGAAGCATGATGTGCGTCTTGATCTTGTTTCCACATATAAGAGCTCGTTCTCTGTTAGGCCCGCAAAGGATAAAGTTCTAGAATTTCAGCCAAGCGATCAACGATACGCAACGGTGCATAGCGCTGCAAATGCTCAGGGGCATGCACCCCATAACTGACACCGATGGCAGCGGCGCCGAAACGCTGCGCCATTTCCAAATCGTAACTACTGTCGCCGACCATCAGCATCTGTTGCGGCGCCACCCGCAGGTATTGCGCAATCTGCTCCAGCATCAGCGGATGCGGCTTGCTGCGCGTTTCGTCGGCACACCGCGTCACCACGAAATGGGACGCCAATCCCGTAGCGGCCAGCGCCTTGTCCAAGCCATTGCGACTTTTACCCGTGGCGACCGCCAAATGCACACCCCGCTCACGCAAGGCGCTGAGCGTGTCCACGACACCGCAGAACAAATGGCGTGCATCCGTCGGCTTGCTGAAGTAGTGCTCAGCATAATGCCGCCGATAATCTTCAAACGTGCCGTCAGCCAGCTCCGCATACAACGCATGCACTGCTTCGCGTAAACCCAAGCCGATAATCGACTTGAGCTGCTCATGCGACAACTCAGGCAGCGATAATTGGCGGGCCGCATAAGCCAAACTGTTGACAATGTGTTGCTCCGAGTCGACCAAGGTACCATCCCAGTCGAACACCACTACCGGAAAACTCATGACAACAACTCCATCGCCCGCAGATTCTCAGCAAACGCGGTATCATACGGACATTCCACCGCCATTGCTCGCCCAGACGGCAAGGTCATTTCCAGCCGCCGCGCGTGCAGCATCAAGCGCTTACTCGGCAACGGGAGGACCGCGATCTCCCCTTTAGGTGGGTACTTCGGGTCACCCACTATGGCATGACCCGCAAAGGCCGCATGCACACGAATCTGGTGCGTTCGCCCGGTGATCGGTCGCGCTTCCAACAAAGAAAACTGGGCGGTTTGCTGCAGGATTTTAAAATCGGTCCGGCTACGCTTGCCATCCTGCGCCACCACGACCATACGCTCGCCGGATTGCAGTTCATTTTTACGCAGGGGTGCATCCACATGGGTTTGGCGCCGACTCCACTTGCCATAGACCGCAAGATGATAAATCTTGCGCACCCGGTCTTCGCGAAACTGCACATGGCAGTGTTTCAAAGCGGCGCGATTACGTGCCAGCATGATGGCGCCGGAGGTGTCGCGGTCGAGTCGATGTACCAACTCCAGAAAGCTATGCTCAGGCGCTCGCTGACGCATTGCCTCAATCAACCCGGCGGCAACACCACTCCCCCCGTGCACCGCTAGCCCAGCCGGTTTGTTGACCACGATTACGTCGTCATCCTGATACAAAATCGCTTGCGCCAGGTAGGCCCCCAGCGACTCACTCACTGCTGGCTTCTTTTTCTCCAGCGTGACGCCGCTAATCGGCGGAATACGCACCTGATCATCCAGCTCCAAGCGAGTATCTGGGCGACAACGCTTTTTATTAACCCTGACCTCTCCTTTGCGGATGATGTTGTAGATTTTGGACTTGGGCACATGGCGCATTTGCGCCAGCAAAAAGTTGTCCAGCCGTTGACCGGCGTTCTTTTCAGTCACTACCAACCATTGCACGGCGGCAGTTTGACTTTGACTCTGCGAAGACGATTGCAAGAAAATCTCCAAGGCGGATGCCGCAGCTCGTCGTTGCTGCATCTGTTTTTTACTGCTATATTCCACGGCGCACCCGAAATCTGCACTTGCAGATGTCGCTGGTCACGCTATCAACCGAACGCTTCTCAGGCTCGGAAGCCTCGCAGCCCCTTTGGTATCTGTAGGGGATGTTTTTAATTGAGGGTTTGGCACCGATAGTTTACAAGACCAGCGGGCAATACAAGACCCGGATTAAGGCGAGCGACATGATATAGCGATGTGCCGGAGACCGCAAAGCCTGAACAGGCCCTCCGACATACGCAACAAGCGGCTACAGCGCTGGCAGGCCCTTCGCCCACCCACTGCAGCCAATTTCAGCGAAATAATGACGAAATAAAGAACAGCCAAAGAATTGAGTTAAATTTGATTTAGACCGATTAGCAAGGCAGTTTAGAAGCAACATTTAACCAGAACCAGACACTAAACCATTAGTTATCAACCTTCTGGAAAACCAGTAAACCATAGCAGATTCAGAAATTCAGCCTGGACTGCGCGACCTGAAATTTCAGGCCACTGCCACAAGCAGCCCGCGCAGCGCAGACTGGAGTTCTTAAATCCGGCCGTGCAGAGCACCACACTCGACATCGAAAAGATGATCCTGCGTGCTCTGAACATCGTAAGACCGGTCAGCAAGACAAGCTTGAAGTGTGTCCTGCTGAAATAGATGATTACGGCCCCCGACTGGCCGTCTGGCTCACACTTCCGCTTCGCCGGGTGTGAGCGCGATGCGCGCTGCCAGAAGCAGCCCATCCAACAGACCCCTGACGGGCGCTGTGCCAGCGATTATGAGGCAAACTTTACCCTCTTTCGCCGCACAGTACGCTGTGACTCGACGCTAGCTTAACTGGTTTTCCGGACGCAACGGAAAACACAGATGAAAAGAATGCTCATCAACGCAACGCAGTCCGAAGAACTCCGCGTTGCCCTGGTCGACGGCCAGAAACTCTACGATCTGGACATTGAAGCCGGCTCCCGCGAGCAAAAAAAAGCCAACATTTACAAAGGTAAAATCACCCGCGTCGAGCCCAGCCTCGAAGCCGCCTTTGTCGACTACGGTGCTGAGCGCCACGGCTTCTTGCCCCTGAAAGAAATCTCCCGCGAATACTTCTCTGCCAACGCCGGCAAAGGCCGACAAAACATTCGCGACCTGCTGCGTGAAGGCCAGGAAGTCATTGTACAGGTAGACAAAGAAGAGCGCGGTAACAAAGGTGCCGCACTGACCACCTTTATCAGCCTGGCCGGACGCTACTTGGTGCTGATGCCGAATAATGGTCGCGCCGGCGGCATTTCCCGCCGTATTG
The DNA here is from genome assembly GCA_041591755.1 of Oleiphilaceae bacterium. Lineage (GTDB taxonomy): Bacteria > Pseudomonadota > Gammaproteobacteria > Pseudomonadales > Oleiphilaceae > JBFHRI01. The sequence continues at coordinate 3,398 of JBFHRI010000078.1, read as the reverse complement.
AAGGTGACGAGCGTAGCCAGCTAAAAGAAGCCATGTCGGGCCTGAACATTCCGAAAAACATGGGCGTGATCGTGCGTACCGCCGGCATTGGTCGTACCACAGAAGAACTGCAATGGGATCTGGATTACCTGTTGCAATTCTGGGAATCCATCGATGCGGCCTCCAAGAACCGCCCGGCCCCCTTCCTGATTTGGCAGGAAAGCAACGTCATTATTCGCGCCATTCGCGATTATCTGCGTCAGGACATTGGCGAAGTGCTGGTCGATGCCCCCGTGGTCTTCGAAGACGTACTCAACTTCGTCCGCTCGGTCATGCCCGCCTACGAGAGCAAGATCAAGCTGTATCAGGACGAAACGCCGCTGTTCAGCCGTTACCAGATCGAAGCCCAGATCGAAACCGCCTTTCAGCGCGAAGTGAAGCTGCCTTCGGGTGGCTCCATCGTGATTGATCCGACCGAAGCCCTAGTCTCGATCGATATCAACTCTGCCCGCGCGACCAAAGGCGGCGATATTGAAGAAACCGCCTTGCAAACCAACCTGGAAGCAGCCGAAGAAATCGCCCGCCAATTACGCTTGCGTGACATCGGCGGCCTGATTGTCATCGACTTTATTGACATGGCGCCGGTGAAAAACCAACGCGACGTTGAAAACCGTATTCGTAAAGCCCTGGAACTGGACCGCGCCCGCGTGCAAGTCGGCAAAATCTCACGTTTTGGCTTGCTCGAAATGTCGCGCCAACGCTTGCGTCCCTCGCTTGAGGAAACCCGCTCGGTGGTCTGCCCACGTTGCAGCGGCCAAGGCACGATTCGGGATGTTGAATCGCTGGCACTTTCAATTATGCGCCTCATTTATGAAGAGTCGTCGAAAGAGAAAACAGGCATTGTGCGTGCCATTCTGCCCGTACCCGTTGCCACCTTCTTGCTGAACGAGAAACGCCGCCAAATCATCGACATCGAAATGAAGCAGTCGGTGAATATTATGATCGTCCCTAGCCAAGAGATGGAAACGCCACATTACGAGGTCATTCGGATCCGTGAAAGCGAGATCGAACAGCAGGAAGAGACCCTCAGCTACAAGATTCACACTGAGCACCATCATGCTGAATCGGGCATCAAGCTGGGCGCGCGGGATGCCGCCCGAGAAGAAGCGGCCGTCAAGGGCATTACCCATGCCACTCCCGCTCCCGCTCCGGCACCCTTGGCGCCTGCACCCGTTGCACCCTCGCTTGCAGCGACACCCATCGCTACGGAGCCTTCGCGTGAGCGCAGCCTGATCAAGAAAATCACTGCCAAGCTGGCCGCGATGTTCAGCCAAGATGGCAGCGCCGCCAATGCCGCCGCAGAGCCAGCCAAGCGTCATAAACAGCGTCATAGCGGACAATCGGCCAGTGAAGCCAGCCCAGTCAGCAACGAAAGCGCTGCCGACCGTGGACGTCGCCAGCAGGATGACCCGCGACGCGAGCGCCGACAAGATCGTCGCAACGCCCCAGCAAGTAGCAATGAGGAAGGTCGCAACCGCCAAGAGCGCGGCGAGCGCACTGCCCGCGGTGAGCGCGGCGAACAACGTCGTGATCGCAATGAACGCAATGAACGCGGTGAACGTAACGAGCGTGGCGAGCGCCGCGACCGTGGTGAGCGCAGCGAGCGTCATGAGCGTGGCGAACGCAGCGAGCGTCCGGAACGCAGTGAACGCCCCGAGCGGAATGAACGGCAGAACGTGCAGGAGCGTAATGAGCGTTCAGAGCGCGAACGCACCGAATCGGGTGACAGCAGTCGACGCCCACGTCGCAACCGTCGCGGCGGCTCTGAAGCACCCAAGTTTGCAGAGAAAACTCGCCCCGAGCCGATTGCCCAGGAAGAGCGCGAAAACGAAGTCGCCGCCAGCGAAACAGGTTCGGACAACCGCAGCGTGAGCAGCCCTGGCAACAGCGCCAATACTGCACCCGCCGCTGCGCCCGCGATCAGTGCATATGTGCGCTCGCAAACACCGGTCAATGTCGAAGCCTCTGATCAGGAAGACGAGCACGCGGAAGGCGATGCGAACGGCAATGTCGCCGAAGCTGAAAGCAAGGACAGCGAAAGTCCACGTCCACGACGCAGTCGTGGCGGTCGCCGCAATCGCCGTCGTGACGGTCAGCGTCAGCGCGATGAAAACGACACAGCCTCTGCGCCGACCACTGAGCAAAACACAGCCTCCGAAAACGCGGACGACGCCAAAACCGAGACCCGCACGGCGGATGCGGATACGGCCGCGCAAGCCGAGTCGAGTGCTGCGCTTGAGCCGGAGCAAACACCGGACAAGCACGCTGCAGCGGACACCCAAGATTCGGCCGAAGAAAAGGTTTTGGATGCCGTCTCTGCCGGTATTGCCGAGCCTGTAAGACCGAAGCGCCCAAGCCGCCGCCAACGTCAACGTGCCAATCGCGCGCACAATGACCCGCGCGCTCGCGATCAGGATGACGACAGCGATTCGGCAGACGACACGGAAACGCCGAGCGCGGCGCGCGAAGAACGCAACGAGGCGACCGAGGCCGCTGAGACGGCGCGTCCCGAGTCGGCGCACGAAGCACCGGCCAGCACACCCGATCAGGGCAGCGAAAAGTCGGACGATACATCGCCCAAGGCGAGCTTAAACGGACACTCCGTGCCCACCGCTGCAGACCTGGAAATCAATGATATCGCGCCCACAAGTGGCGACTTCGTGAGCGAGGACACCAGCACTACGCGCAACGAGACGGGTAGCTTCGGCAACACCCCGCACGCCTAAAAAACCTAGCGGCCCCGCGCACATCACAATGCAAGGGGCCGCAAACCGCTTTTGCTTCAATCGCTATGGGAACTGAATACATGAGCCTGTCAGAACACGACATCGATAAATTGGAAAGCATTCTGTTCTCGGAAGAGTTTGAGGACGACTCGATGGATTACTTTGGCTTCCATGGCTTGCTCAGCGCAATGATCGTGGGACCGGAAGAAGTGTCGCAGGATACGCTCTACCAGATCGTATTCGGTGACGACGTGAAGCGTCTAGACGCCGCCGCCAAAGCGCATATCGACCATTGCTGCACGCAAATTCGCAAGGCCTTCAAGGCGCACTTATTAAATGAGGAAGACATCGAACTGCCCTACCAACAGGAGGAAGAGCATTTCGAAGAGTGTTTAGAGAATTGGTGTATCGGCTTCATGGAAGGCTTTTTCCATAACGAAAAGCTGTGGTTTCAAAAAGGCGAAGATGCAGCCGCCGAGCTACTCATCCCGATCATGAGCCTGTCCGGGCTATTTGATTCTGACGAATTTCAGGAAATTCAGCGCAACGACGCCCTACTCGACCAGTTCGAGGAGGCGATTCCCGGCCTGCTGACGGCGACGCGCTTCGAGCCCTGCGACAGCGTCGGCGGCG
>JBFHRI010000077.1:0-11246 GCA_041591755.1 Oleiphilaceae bacterium | reverse complement strand
GCCCGCTCGCAGATTCGCGCCCTCAATGTTCTGGGAGCCAAAGAGGTGCGCGTCATCGCCCCCAATACGCTCTTGCCCAAGCAAGTCGAAGCCTTGGGGGTGCGGGTATTTAACAACTTAAAATCCGGTCTCGATGACGTGGATGTGGTGATCATGTTGCGCCTGCAAAAAGAACGCATGCAAGGGGCGCTGCTGCCCAGTGAAAGTGAATATTACAATCTTTACGGCTTGACTCGGCAAACCCTGAAGTACGCGAAACCTGATGCCATCGTGATGCATCCTGGCCCGATTAATCGAGGGGTCGAGATCGAATCCGAGGTCGCGGATGGGCCGCAGTCGGTTATTCTCGACCAAGTCACAAACGGTATTGCCGTGCGCATGGCCATTCTATCGATGACCATGAGCGGACAAACAGAAGCCTCCGGAAAACTTTGAGAACCCTGCATGAAAATCGCCTTCACCCATGGCACCCTGCTGGATAGAGATTTCCAGTGGCAAACCTTCGAAAACATTCTGATCGAGGATGGCAAGATCCGTGCGATAAACGGTGACATTACACCCGCGCATCAGGTCTATGATGCACGCCAGCACTACCTGCTCCCCGGCCTGATTGATCTTAGCGTTGCCCTGCGCGAGCCGGGCTATACCGCCAAAGGCAGTATCGCCTCGGAAACCGCCGCTGCAGCCGCCGGCGGCGTCACCACACTCTGCGCAACGCCGGACAGTCATCCAGTGAATGACACCAAGGCCGTGACCAAGCTGATTGCCGAATTATCGGAACACGGCGGACGCTGCAAAGTGCTGCCCTTGGGGGCGTTGACTGCCGGCTTAAACGGCGAGCATTTGGCGGAATACGCTGCGCTGAAAAACGCGGGCTGTGTTGGGCTCAGTAACAGCTTTACACCGATTAAATCTCTGGCGATTACCAAGCGCTGTTTTGAGTACGCCAAAACGCATGATATGACAGTGTTCATTAACCCCATCGAACCGTCCCTACACGTCGGCGTCATGCACGAGGGCGAGATTAGTACCACCATCGGTTTACAAGGTATTTCCAGCCTCGCCGAATCACTTGCGGTCGGGCATCTAATCCAGTTGGCGCGCGCCACCGGCGTAAGCCTGCATCTATCGCAGCTCTCCTGCGCTGAATCGGTGAGCCTGGTGCGTCAGGCCAAGGCCAGCGGACAGACATTAACCGCAGATGTCGCGTTACAGAACTTGCTCTATACCGATCTCGATGTGGAATATTTTAATAATGCCTATCACTGCGAGCCGCCCTTACGCAGTGAGGCGGATCGCTTAGCGCTGCTAGTGGGAGTGCGAGATGGCACGATCGATGCGATTACCAGCTGTCATCGACCACACGAAGCGGCTGCCAAACAAATGCCCTTCGCGGAGAGCGCACCCGGCATCAGCATGTTGGAACTGCTATTACCTTGTGCGCTGCAACTGGACCGCCGGGGAGAATTACCGCTCGCGGACTTTGTGCGCGCCATGACGTCCGGTCCGGCTAAGATTTTGGGCTGCTACGCTGCACCGATCGCCGTCGACGAAGTCGCGGACCTCAGCTTATTCAATCCCGAATTGAATTGGAAAGTTCAGGACTCAAGCTTAATCTCGGAAGGCAAAAACACACCGCTATTGGGCGAAACGATTGCCGGCGGGGTGATGCTGACACTCTGTCGGGGACAGCTGAGTTATCAGCGGGAATGAATGGAGGAATAACGAATGATGCGGGTTTCTCCCTGCGTTTAATCTCCATGCTTCGCAAGTGAAGCTAGAGAGCGCCACCTGCTGTTGCTTGGGCGCTCTCGACGAGTCACTTACTTCAATGCATCTTTCAGGGCCTTACCGGCCTTGAAGCCAACCGTCCTGCTGGCCGGAATCTTGATCGTTTCACCGGTTTTTGGATTCTTCCCTTCACGCGCACTGCGCTGGCGCTGCACAAAGGTGCCAAAACCAATCAGCGTGACCGGATCGTTTTTACTCACTGCACTGGCGATTTCATCGGTCAGAATATTCAGTACTTCCCCGGCTTTTTCTTTTGTAATGCCTGCTTTCGACGCGATCGCAGCAGCAAGTTCAGGCTTTCTCATACACAACCCCTTTATGGTTTTAATGGCTTGGAAAAATCCGTTGGTGGAGATATCCGTGTCACAAGACTTCAGCAATGAAAGATAGCCCGTTTCCCCATCTATTCAACATTATTTTTCAGTTGCCTTTATTTATCTTTCGCAAACGGTAGGGTACCGTCTGCCGCTGGGCCGGATCCGGACTCAATTGCTCGCTTTGTGGGTTGAATCTCACAATATTCACGTCAACTCAGGGATAATTCCATAGTTGATGGAACTACATTGAAATGTATTCATTTTTCTGTCGATCTGGAATGTGTGGGCAATCGGCGTCGGTAGAGTTAAATCTTTTTATTTTGGGAGTAGATAGTGAACCTTAATCGCGACGTTAATCGTTCCAAGTGGATCATTCTTGCAGTCGTACTAACCACCCTTTTCGCCGGTTGTAAGCCAATTCAGCAATTTCTGGTCAGGCCCATGATTAAGCCTACTGGCGACCTGTTGACCCTGCTGATTGAAGCACACGTGGTGCCGCATATCATGACCACCGACGATCTGCAGATGAACTGCGTCGGCGCCGAAGGCGCGACCGCACTGGTTGAATCGTTTAGCCGTATTACTGAAGAGCCGCGCGAAGTTGCGATCCTGCTTTACGCAGGCGCCGGGGCCTGTGAGGAAGAGCGCGCCTTCCAAAAAGAACTGGAATATTTGAAATACATTCGTCTGCAGATGCCGGATATGGCCCAGGACGCATTGATCCAGCAAAAGAATCATCACCTGAAAGCTGCCAAACGCTTCTTTAAAGGCTGGAAAGAGCTGCAAGCCTTTATCGATGGTAAAGAAGTCGGCGGCGAATGCCCCCGTATGGAGCAGGATTTCGATGAGCTGGTATGGCTGGTCGGTCTAAGTAACGGCCTGCAGGCACTCAACCACGACATTCTTTCGGGGATCGGTATTGGTGTACCCAAGAACATCGCTGCACAAGTAGAGCGCGCGATTGACTGTGTCGACAACAAGAAGTGGTTTGGTATCCCGCTGTCAGTCAAGGCCGCCATCTGGACCCTGTTGCCCGGAGCGCTGCCAGAAGGTGAAGACAACTGGGCGCGCTTGGAAGAAGCCGACCTGATGGGTGAAAAAGCACGGATCCGCCTACCGCATATGGTGCATTTGATTGCCGCGTATGCGAAAGGGGACAACGAGCGTGTGCGCAAGGTAATCAAGCGCCACGTCGAGCAAACCGAGAAATTTGCACCCAACGAAACCTATCGTTTGTTGGATGCGATTGCGACGCACGGTGTAGAGCGTTTCTCTGATCGCATGTGGACCGAAGCCGTTGGACACCGTACACCCGTCGGCGGCCTGGGCACATTCTGGGATGAAAACGCCGCTGACAGTATCGAGACCGTCGACCTGGATGACCTGTTCTAAGCAGGTCTTTATAGCGCGGCCCGAAGAGCTTCGGGCCGCACCGTTACAAAGTCGATCACTCGAACTTAAGACAAAGTAATCGCCGTGGCTGACGCAACATGGCTAAAGTAGGCAGAAGAAGGCAGATATGACGCAAGATCACGTACGCAAGCACCTGAAGTGGGTGGCGCTGACCGTGCTGACAGTCGTCTTTCTAAACGGCTGCAAACCGATCAACCAATGGTTCGTCAAAATCAGCTTGCGTCCGGCAGGCGATGCGACGGTACTGCTGGGTGAATCGGTGGTGCTGCCCGTTGCTCTGCGCACCGATGACACCATGATGAACTGCGTCAGCAACGAGTTGAACATCGCACTGATCATGTCGACCAAGCGCGTTACGCATAATCCGACCGCGCTTGGCACACTGATGCACTTTGGCTTGGGTACGTGCGAGGAAGAACGCGCCTTCGTGCAAGAGCTCGAGTATCTCAAATATATCCGCATGCAAATGCCCGACATGGCACAAGACGCCCTGATCGAGCAGAAGCGACACCATCTCAAAGCTGCCAAACGCTTTATGGCGGCCTGGACTTTGTTCTCGGAAGAATTTAAACACATCGAGATTGGCGCGACCTGTCCCAAACTCGAACAAACCTATGACCAACTGGTCTGGCTGCTGGGGATCTTGGCCGGCGGCCTCGCCATGAACCATGACCTGTTGTCAGGTACCGGAATCGGCGTACCGAAAAACATCGCCGCCGTAACCGAACGCGCCATGGGCTGCCTGCCCAACGAAAAATGGTTTGGCATCCCACTGTCCTTCAAAGCACTAATCTGGACCCTGTTGCCCGGTGCCATTCCCGAAGGCGAAGACAACTGGGCCCGCTTTGAAGAGGCCGATAAGCTTGGCGAAGCAGCGGGCATTCGTGTACCACATTTGCTGCACGTCATCGCCGCGCACACCAAGGGCGATGATGAGCGAACGCGCCAGGTGATCAAACGCCATGTTGAAAGCCTGAAAGAAGTGCCCACCAAGCCTGAGTATGCGATCTTCGACGCCTCTGCAACGGAAGGCATCCAGCGCATCTCCGATCGTATGTGGGTCACCGCGACCGGGCATCGCACGCCCAACGGAGGTCTGGGCACCTTCTGGGATGAAAACCCTGCCGACGATATCGAAACCGTCGATCTGGATGATCTGTTCTAGTTCGCGCGCGCTGTCATCGAGGTGAGCGCGCCAATCAGAAAACATCTTTTCACGCCACTATTGAAAACTTGCGACAGCCTTCACAGCTGCACGCATTATTGCGAGCCAGTTCACATAAAGTAGCGCAAAAGGCGCTGCACCAAAAACTCGCACCGCATGCCGATATGGCGTGTAACACTTTGTTTCAAAAGGTAATATTTTATTTCACAACGCACAACGCTCAAGCGCTGCGTTCGCGCTGGGCGGCCGCTCAAATAAGCACCACATCTGCGCCCTAGGCTAGTGCCTGCAAACCCTTGTCGGTATAATCGGCGCGTTTTTTTTCTGAATAAAATTAATTCAATTACACAACTAGGGGGAAGGATATTCGTGGTTACCAGCGCCAGAAAAACTCGCACCGTTACGGAGTGGCTTTCGTCATTGCCAGTCTGTATTTTGCTCCTACTGGTGGTGATGTTCAGCACCAGTAGCGATATCCATAACCAGATTCTCCAGGTTGGAGAGCATTTCTGGAATGGCTATTACAAGTTGAGAAAAGACCCAGTCCCTCCTTCTTGCGACCCCAATATCGATGTTGAAGCCTCGTTGCAGGAGCGTCTCAATCAAACTGATGAAGACGACTTAGGCCTCGGACTTGATCTGTTTGAGGCGGCGCCACTCGATCCGGAGCAGATTCGATCTTCGATAGAAAACGCCAAACAGGACTGTATCAACCGTTTTGCCGCCTACGAAGAAACCAAGAGTCGCATCACCCCAGCTGTACAAACATTCCGTGCGTTCGAATTGTTCGTGGCGGACCTGATTGGCATTGGCCTGGTTTCTCAGAAGTTCATCCTGGTTGTGTTGATCGTCATCTGCGCGATGACCGCCACACTCAAACACCATCATATTGCGCTGCGTCCCGCTGTGACCGTGGTTGATCACTACCACTCAACCATTTCTCAAGTCGTCGCCAACGTCATCTTATTGATCTCTGCCATAGCCTTCAGGGATTTGGCTCATTCGGATGGCTCCCACATCGAACCCGATATCGCGCTCCTGCACAATGTCTGGATTGGGGGCTTCGCGCTGATGGTGATCGCCAGCATCATTGCGGTATTCCGTCCCAAAGAAGGACTCACACCGGGCGGCAGCTTCAAGACAGCCGGACTCACCTTCCCGCTGTATGCCACAATGTCCATCGCGGCGGCGATCTTCTTCTTTAAGTTAGAGCACTATGCCGGTATCGGGATCTACCTCGACAAGCTGATGGACCTGGCCGATCTATTCCTGGGTGTAGGCCTTTACGTCTGGATCGGTATGATGTTGAAGCAAACCCGTTTTGCTTCGCACGTCTTAGGTTTGTTCAAGCCATGGAACCTTAGCCCAGAAATTCTGGTCTGCTTCGTCGTTATCCTAGCGGCCATCCCCACCGCTTACACTGGCGGTTCGGGCATCTTCGTTCTGGCAGCGGGCGCCCTGATTTACCACGAACTGCGTGCTGCCGGCACGCGCCGACAACTGGCGCTAGCGGCGACCGCGATGTCCGGTAGTATGGGTGTGGTACTGCGTCCGTGTCTGCTGGTCGTCGTGATCGCGTTCATGAACCGCGAAGTGACCACCAGCCTGCTCTTTGGTTGGGGTGTTTGGGTCTTTACGCTGAGCGCTGTGATCTTCTTCCTGATCTGTTTGACTGTTAACCGTCAGGAAAAGCGTCCTTTGGCACCGGCCTCTCAAGCGCTTCCAGAAATGATCAAGGGGCTGCGCCCGTTGATCCCCTATGTGCTGATTCTGGTCGGCGTCACCCTGTTCTATAAGTACCTGGTCAACGTTAACCTGGACGAATTCTCAGCTTCACGAATTCTACCGGTTATGATGATCGGCTTCCTGATCTACGAACACTTTACCAAGCCAGACTCCATTGACGACGATGGTAAAACCACGCATCCGCACAAAGGTTTTGAGGCGTCTGTACGCCAGAGTACCAACCAAACCTCTGCGGAAATCGGTGCTTTGTTACTGTTGATCGGCTGTACCATTGCTTTTGGTGGCATGATTGAGCGTAGCGAAGTGATGGATTACTTCCCCAAGACCTTCGACAGCGTCTGGGCCTTTATGGCGTTGCTCTTGGTCGTCTTGGTCATCTTGGGCATGGTGATGGAGCCGTTTGGTGCGGTGGTACTGGTCAGCGCGACCATTGCCAGCATTGCCTATCAAAACGGTATCGATCCGGTCCACTTCTGGATGATTACACTGGTCTCGTTCGAATTGGGTTACTTGAGCCCGCCTGTCGCACTGAACCAACTGTTGACGCGTCAAGTCGTGGGTGAAGCGGAAGTCATGGCCGCCAAGGCCGAGGTTGTAGGCGGTAACTTCTATCAGCGTCACGAGAAGATTCTGCTGCCGTTGCTGACCATGTTCTCGGTATTGATGATCGTGGCCTTTGGCCCGCTGATCTATCAGATGTATTTCTGATAGATTCAGACAAAAAATCCCCCGGACTCGGGGGATTTTTTTGTCTGGAGTTTTTTGAGGGAATTCTTAAGGCCGCTCGACGGTCCAGGTCTGATGATGATCGTAGACGCGCCCATTTGGCAGTTGAAACGCATCCATCTTGATGGCCGGAGGCGGTGCTTCGGGCACACTGGTATTAATCAGCTCTTTCATCTTGTTCGCCTCGTGATCCAGCTCCACGACGAGTGCCTTGTCCTTTTGACGCGCCTCTTTCTCCTCCTGTTCCTGATACGCCGGCTTGCCTTCTACATCGCTGCGGCCCGCACTGGTGGTCTGCAAAGCGCCTTCAATCGCCGTATCTGACAGAGCGGCACCGTCGATTTCCTGTAAAGGGAAGCTGTTAAGGGTCGATCGAGACTTGAATTGCAGGTCGAGGTCAAAATCCTCTTCCATAAAATCCTCCGCCTGAAGCGGCAGAGCCAGCGAGGCCCAAAGCAACATACTCAGGTGTTTCAACGTGCGGTGCTTCATCTTGCGTAACCTAAACGAGAGCTTTGTATTTGATGCCTATGCACCAACGAGGCACTGGCATGGTGGCGGTGTAGCCAACCCTATAGTGCGTAGTGTAAACGCTTTTGACGCTCACGCCGCTGGTTAGTTCACAGACTGGTGAGCGCCCACGCTTCGCGGTACAGTAGGCGCCTTTTTTCAATTTGCCCAGTCCCAATGAAAACCAACTTGATTACACGAAGCGGCATGGAAGCCTTAAAGCTGGAACTCGATCAACTTTGGCGGGTGGAGCGTCCAGAAGTGACCCGCAAGGTCAATTGGGCCGCTTCGCTTGGTGATCGCAGCGAAAACGCCGACTATCAATATAACAAGAAGCGCTTACGCGAAATCGACCGCCGCGTGCGCTATTTGCGCAAGCGCATCGAAGAATTACGCGTCGTTGACTACAACCCGGTGCAGGAAGGCAAAGTCTATTTTGGCGCCTGGGTCGAGATCGAGAGTGAGCAGGGAGAGACCTTACGCTTTCGCCTCACCGGCAGCGATGAAATTTACGGCCGTAATGACTATGTGTCGGTCGATACGCCCATGGCTCGGGCCTTGCTTGGTAAACAATTGGACGATGAGGCAGTTGTCGTCACACCCAATGGCCGCAAGACCTGGACCATTATCGATATTCGTTACGAATCCGCGTGAGTCGTGAGAGTTGCTTAGCTAGGGCTTGTAAAACGCCCTAATGATTTTTCACTTGAAGCTTGCGCCACATCAACTTACTCTTTCGCCCACTAAACATTGAGCAGTCCCACCTCAGGAGAATTTCGCCATGGCTCGCAACTCAACGGCAGACAATCTTATTAATTCCTTCCTCTCTCTGGCTGACCAGATCTGCCAGCGGCTCGAAAGCGCCGGTATTGATGCACCGCATCGTCATGATTTGGTCGCGCTTTTAGCGAATGGCCAGGTACGTTTGGACGGCGAACTACAAAGCCTGGAGGCACGTTACGCCAAGTTGAAAGTACAATCGACAAAAATTCTGGATACCAGCGAAAAGCTGGTGCAGAGCGCTGCCGGTATCGTTTTCTTTCCCGGCATCTATGTCATGAATCGTCTGCGTGGAAAGAAATAAGCGCACACTTCGCGAGTTGAGTGATCAGGCGCTGGCCTGATCACTCAGCGACTCCCGCTTGGGAAAGGTCAGTTCAACACGTAGCCCCGGGTGATTGTCATCCAGTCTAATCTGCGCATAGTGAATTTCCATCACCGCCAACACCAAACTCAAGCCCAGGCCATTGCCCGGTGTCGAGCGGCTTTTCGCCACGCGATAAAAACGATCGAATACGCGCTCACGTTCTTCTTCCGGGATTCCCTCGCCGCTGTCGGCCACGGTCAGGTAAATTTCACGTTCGTTATCCTCCAGACTGACCTCGATCGAACCCCCTTCAGGCGTGTATTTGATGGCGTTATCGATCAGGTTACACAAGGTCTGAAACAACAGATCACGGTCACCCACAATCCAGATTTCGGGCTTAACCACTAAGCGAAGCGACTGCGCTTTATCTTCGGCCAATGCTTCATAAAGCTCAGCCGCATCATGCACCAGCTCTGTCATACTAAAGCGCGTGAAACTGGCGACCCGGCTGCCGACCTCAAGTCGGGCGATCCGCAGCAAGGCATTGAAGGTTCCCAATAACTGGTCGGCCTCCGCCATGGCACTGGCCACCAGTTCGCGCTCCGTTTCCGTTTCGACTTTGATCAAGGCATTCTCGAGATTGTTACGAAGTCTTGTCAGCGGCGTGCGCAAGTCATGGGCGATATTGTCGGAGACATGCCGAATGCCCTCCATCAGTTGCACGATACGATCGAGCATGGCATTGAGGTTGCGCGCCAACTGGTCAAAATCGTCGTTGGTGCCACGATCCGGAATCCGCAGGGCCAGATTCCCTTTCATGATGCGTTGACTGGTTTGATTGATCAGCTCCACGCGTCGCGCGGTGCCTCGGCTCATCATAATCCCACCTGCCAGCGCAAGCGCCAGGGTGATACCCATGCCCCAGTTGATGGCGCGCTCGACGACTTGTTTCACGCCCATGAACTCATTGATATCACGGCCAACCAGTAAGCGCAGCCCTCCCGGAACGATAAACACACGCGCGCGCGCAGGCCGCGGATCTTCGGTATGCCAACCCAGGCTTTGATCTAGGGTGAAGTTGAGCCAACCCTCCTGTACTTCGCTATCCTCGGGCCATTCACTGATGTTCCCTGCCAGCTTGATGAAATCGCGCGCGGTAAAAAGATAGACAGCCTTGCCATTGGGATCACGCGCAATGCGCTCACGAATGACACTGATTAGCCCATTCAGGCCCTGCCGCTGATACTGTTCGGCCAGACCAATGATCTCCGTCTCAATGGTCTCATCGGTCTGACTCGACATATAGCCCGCAGTGGACCAATAAATAAAGCCCATGAGGAAGAATACAGAGGTGGCGAACAATGCCATATACATGATCGCCAACTGGAAGGTCGAGGTACGTAGAAGACTATGAATCTTCACTCAGGATATACCCGGCACCACGCACCGTTTGCAGCAGCTGTTTAGGGAAATCCTTGTCAATTTTTGAGCGCAGCCGGCTGATATGGACATCGATGACATTGGTTTGTGGATCAAAATGATAATCCCAGACTTTTTCCAGCAACATGGTGCGCGTGACCACCTGACCGGCATGCTTCATCAGGTATTCCAGCAAGCGGAATTCACGTGGTTGTAAGTCGATTTTCTGACCCGCGCGCTTGACCGTCCGCGCCAGTAGGTCCATTTCCAAATCCGCCACTTTGAGGTGGGTGACAGGTTCGGTGCCCGAACTGGAGCCCCGACGCACCAGGGCATCCAGCCGTGCCAGTAATTCAGTGTAGGAGAAGGGCTTGGTCAGGTAGTCATCACCGCCGCCGCGCAGGCCCTCGACACGGTCATCCACATCGCCCAGTGCACTGAGGATCAGAATCGGCGTCTTATTGCCGGTGGCCCGTACCGCTTTGATGATCGACAGGCCATCCATACCCGGCAGCATGCGATCGACGATCATCACGTCGTACTGCTCGCTGGCGGCCATCATCAACCCTTCTTTGCCATCTGCTGCATGGTCAACCACATGGTCATTTTCGCGCAGCCCATTGACTAAGTAGGTCGCAACATCTTTGTCATCTTCGATTACCAGTACTCGCATATCACCCTCTATTGGTTTCGCGATGCGCCTTGATTAATTCATAGGCGTCTCTGATTTCCTGCGTTTTTTCGGTGGCCAGCTTCATCATTTCTTCCGGCAAGCCTTTCGCCACCAGTTTGTCCGGATGATGCTGACTCATCAAGCGGCGATACGCCTTTTTTATCACATCATCGGGACAATTTTCAGTCACCCCGAGCATTTGATATGCATCGATCAACTTTTGCTTGGGCGAAACACCCCCCGCCGGCTCCCTATAGCGGTAATGCTGCTGTGCCACCAATTGCGCGAGCAGGGCCTCAAACTGCATGCGGTTGAAACGCAAACGCTGCGCAATGCTCAACAGCACGGCCTGCTCCTCGCCATGCAGATCCCCATCAGAGAGCGCTGTGGTGATCTGAT
>JBFHRI010000076.1:0-11247 GCA_041591755.1 Oleiphilaceae bacterium | reverse complement strand
TGCTGCCATTTTGCAGGTACCAACAGGCCAGCTCCTGCCGCACTTCATCAAGCAATGCCTGATAGCTGGTCTCTTCCTTTTTTAGGTGTCGGATCAGGGTGCGGGAGGACACTTCAAACCGAGCAGCCAAATCCTCCAAAGCTGGAAAAGGCGCGCCGGATTCAAACAGCGCGGCTTTCACCCTGCCCGACCAGGCCTGTAACCCCGGCTGCTGAGCCAGCAATTGCTCACACTCGCGCACGGCATTGCGATAGGCAAACTCATCTGCAGTGAGGCAATTGCGTTGTAACAGAGCAGCGGGCAAGCGGATGGCAATGCGCTCACAGGCGAAGTGAAAGCGTACAGCGGGGAAATGCTTGGCATACTGCGCGAGCCATGGCGGCTCGGGATAATCCAAATAAACCCCCAAGCCCTCACCAGACTCCCCTAAGGTCAGCTCCAACAAATCGATCAAGGAGCCAAACAAGGCCATAATCATGAACTCTGACAACCCGCCACTCGGAAAATTGGCGGTGGCGATCACCTCAACGCATTCGGGTGTTGTTTCTACATCAAACCGATAGACCCTTTGACGCGTGCTTATCGCATGCTGGATCAGGGCCAGTGAATCGCCGAAAGTCGGTGCTGCAATCGCGCCATACCCCAAAGGACCATGCGCTGAAGATTTGAGAATGGACGTCAGCTCCAGCGCCAACCAGGGACACTCAGTTAGCGACATTGCGCGCAGAATCAAACGTCGAAACTGCTCAAAACTGATAAAGCGACTGCGGTTTTGCAGACTTTCCCAACTCAGACTATTACCTTGCAACAGTATCTCTTGAGTAATGCCGCGGCGTTGCAGCTGCGCACAGATCAGACGCGCGTAGGATGGGTGCATCACGGGCAAAAGCCAGTTTGGGTCAGGCTGAAGCGATGAATCGCTCAATAATTCTGCGTCTTTCTTATTATTCAAATCTCGCTCCTGCCACGTTGCTTTTAGATCTTACGTTATTTTTGTCCTTGCTTTCGCAGGTCGGACCGTCAGTCCGACAGCGGTCTTTCAGGCTACACATCTGTAAACACTTGCACAGAGTGGCCGTCTTAGTCGGACTGGCGGTCCGTCCTACATCAGTTAAAACATCGACCCGTGTCACTTTATGACGATTTCATGCCACCTACAACGGTTCTAAATACCTGCGCGGAGGCGTTTAATTGCAATCGTGACCAACAGTCACAAAATCCAATCATCGCAAAACCGAGATGGATTTGCCACGACAACAAGAAGCCTTACGCAATACCAGGAGAGTTGATATGAAAGCCGGAGTGTTCGTCGCCGAAAACGGCGAAGTCTATGTCGATAAGAAACGCAGAATGTGGTTCTTTTCTTTATTGATTCCCTTTCTCGGAATCGCCGGTCCTGCCTTGTACATGGGCACTGGCAGCGAACTCTGGCTCTGGGGTGTGTTCGTCTTCGTCTACTCCTTCTTTCCGATGATGGACTACCTGCTAGGCGAAGACACCAGTAATCCTCCGGAGTCGGTCGTGCCGCAATTGGAAGCCGATCCGTTCTATGCCCGCATTGTGCGTTTGCACGTACCTATTGTGATTGGCGTGACGCTGTTCCTCGCTTGGTTCGTCGGTAACTTCGATTTGAGCTGGCCAGGCATTGTCGCGACCGCACTGATCGGCGGCAGCATGGGCGGGCACGGCCTGAATATTGGCCACGAGCTGGGTCATAAGCGAAACAAGCTGGATCAATGGCTCTCCAAGATTGTGCTGGCGCCGGCCTTCTACGGGCACTTTTTTATCGAACACAATAAAGGGCATCACAAGCACGTGGCGACTCCGGAAGACCCGGCCTCATCCAAAATGGGCGAGCACATCTATCAATTCGCCCTGCGTGAGCTGCCCGGCGCCATCTATCGCGCCTACGCACTGGAGAAAGCACGCCTGCAAGAGGCCGGCAAGTCGCCCTGGTCGCTAGAAAACGAATTTCTGCAAACCACGGCAATGACCTTAGGCTTCTACCTGGCCATGGGGCTCTGGCTCGGGCTGCATGTCGTCCCCTACTTGGTGCTCAGTGCGTTCTGGTCAATGTGGCAGCTGACAACGGCCAACTATATTGAGCATTATGGTCTGCTACGCCAAAAACTCCCCAGTGGCCGCTACGAACCACCCAAGCCGCATCATAGCTGGAACAGCAACCATGTGTTCTCCAATTGGGCTTTGTTTCACCTGCAACGCCACTCGGACCACCACGCCAATCCCACGCGCTCATATCAGTCCTTGCGCCACTTCGAGAAATTACCGAGCCTACCGAATGGCTATTTCGGAATGTATCCGATCGCCTATGTGCCATGGTTGTGGTTCAAAGTGATGGATAAGCGTCTGCTGGAGGCGGTAGAGTATGACCCCAAACGCATCAACTTTTTGCCTCACAAGAAAGATGCTTTGATGCTGAAATATGGCTTGGATGACCGCGTAGATAATATTATGCCTACGCAAGCGGCATAATAACCGGCTGAAGAGTTGGACCAAGTTCGCTCAAGCCACTTGAACGAATTTGGGCCAGCTCTCCTGTTGCCGACGGTTTTTAGTTTTACGTGTATAACGGGTCCTATCAGTCTCGACACGCTGGCGAAACACCTCGGTCCGGACAACTTTCAGCAAGGCGTTGGGCCGACCTTGCGCTTTCTTACTCATAACGCTCTCCTTAAAATCAAATTTGCCACTCGCCCACTTAACGCCACCTGCGAGTGCTCATATTTTGCGCTAATTGTTTTGCAGGTCAATACGCCACAACGTGCAACGGTTCCCAGATCAAGTTATCCAGTGGATAGCGATTTGAAAATCCACGGCGATCAGGGTAGATTTCGGTCCTCTTCAGCCGCCCGTAGCTCAGCAGGATAGAGCGTCCCCCTCCTAAGGGGAAGGCCACTGGTTCGAATCCAGTCGGGCGGGCCACTCGCCATGGCGCAAAAGGAACTGTCATGAAAAACAATACCACCGCCCGCTCCTTTCGTATTCACGACCAGCTGGAACAGGTGCGCTTTCTACCCTGGACGCTCGAGTCCACGCGCATGCCCTATGAGCTCTCGCTCGACTATGGTCTCGACGCGCTCGGGAATTTAAGCGAGCAGCCGCAGCCCTTTGCGCCGGATTCAGTTGAACATCACTTACTGAACGTGATTCGAACGGGTGATATCACCCCTTTACTGGCACGCGGATTTATCTTGAATGAGCGACCCGGCCAGGGAGATATCTCACGGAATGTCAGTCTCTACGACCCTGCAGCGAACACGTGTTACACCCTTGGCGGTATCGGCTTGGTCAAATCCGACCCCGACAACCGCGAACGCTTTACCCTCAGTGATCCCTTATTGAACCAACGCTATCGCGACCATGAAGCCAATAAGAATGACCCAGGCGGCACGCGCTATGTCTCTGAAAAGGGTTTTGTCACCATTGAGAACAACTCTCGTATTGGGGTAATGGAATATCAGAGCGGGCCCTATCACATGGTGGGGAAAACCCTCGATTGTGAGCGCATGCGAAAAGCGGGACTCACAACGCCGCAATATATTGCCGCGGGTCGCATTCGCAATTTAGCGGACGGCCGTTATGGTTTCAGCATTTACCGCTCTTCCCTGACACCTGATTTCCTGCCCAACTTGCACCTGTTCCTGGACCAACAGGCCCGCTTGAAACCTCTTTACTTTAGATTCCTGCAGTCAAAGTATGCCCAGCTCGGCTTTTTGCATCGTCAATTGGGTGAGACGCATGGTCAACCGACGAACACAAACACCCTGGTCGAGATCGTCGCGAAAGATAGCCCCGAAGGATTTGATGTACGTTGCCAATATAAAGATTTCGCGACCTTACATAAAATCCCCCAAACAACGCGTAAAACACTCAAAGATGGCATTTGCCCAATCAATATTGGTAAAACCATTCTGAAATCCCCCAAAGTCGCAGCCATGATCTACGACCTACAGTTAGCCTTAACTCAGGAGCTGAACGTACTGATCTTGCCGCTGGGAATGTTCCCCAGAACGGATCACAAGCTTGCTTATTTACTCGATAGTCTGCCCAAGCTACTGATTGCCGTTGTCCGCGCGTATGGCATTAATCGTCCCGACCAAATTCAAGCCTTACTCGACTTCTCCTTGGCGCCGACCTTGGGTGCCATAGAGCGTGGCCTACCGGCAGAGCAGTTTAATCTAGTGCTTGGAGGCGTTGCAGCGCACGCAATGTTTGGCTTCAGCGAGGCGTATTACAACCAAATAGAGGTTCGCTAACGCTTGCGGAACGTTGCGCGCCTGTGGATTTTTTCCGCAGTGCGCGGTACTTCCCATTCTCTCGAGCGCATGGACTGATAAGATGCAACGCCTGTAGCGTCATCGTTATGTTGTCAGGAGTTGTTTTAATGCGGCAAAGTCTTCAAACCATTCCTGTCGGTATAAACGGCACGGATGAGGTCGTGCGTTTTGGCGCCTTCGCATTAAGCTCCGAGCGCATGCCCTTTGAACTCCAGCAAACCTATGGACTGGACCACAAAGGCGAGCTATCGACTACTTTCCTCCCCTTTCCCGAGGACTCTGTCGAACAGCTAATGCTGGACGTGATGGCCACCGGTAATGTCGAACTGATCGCCGATCGGGGCTTATTGCTTTGTGAGCGACCCTCGGCGAAAAGCGCAGCACGTAGCCTCGCCGTTTATGATCCGGAAACAGCCTTATATTATACGCTGGGCGGCATTGGTACCTTGACGCCCAGCCAAGATTCCACGGAAACCTTTGTCTTACGCGATCCGCAGCCTGAAAAAGCCTATCGCGACTACCTGGCAGAAAACGAACTCGATCTGGGCGGCACGGTTTATTTCAGTGACGCGGGTTCGGAGGTGTTTGAAAACGCATCTCGTTTGGGCGTTTTCGCCTATGATCAGGGCAAGTACCACCTGCTCAAAAAGACTCTGGATAACGAAGTGGTTAAACAGGCAGGCATCTGTGCCCCCGACTTTATTGCGGCTGGGAAGATCAGTAATCTCGACGGAGGTAAATGGGGTTTCAGTATTTATCGCTCCTATCTGACCCCGGAATACTTGCTGAACCTGCATCTATTCATCGACCGTAACGCCAACCTAAAACCTCACTATCAGCGCTACCTGGAATCGAAATACCAACAGCTGGCTCATCTTCATCGCAAGATTGGCAAAATGCATGGCCAACCCTCCAACACTAACACCATGCTCGAGTTAATGCCTGTTGGACCGCGCCAAGACAACCAGTTTACTCTGCGCTGCCAGGTCAAGGACTATGAAACTCTAAACGCTTTGCCCACAAACACAGACACGATCGTGGTCGATGGTATCTGCCAACTTAATATTGGTCGTACCATTCTAAAGTCGCCGCTGGTCGCCGCCATGGTTTATGATCTGCAACTGGCGTTGACGCAGGAGTTCAACACCTTGGTCGTGCCGGTACGAATGATTAATGACCCAGAGCATCAGCGGACCTACTTACTGCACCAGATTCCGCTCATCCTGAGCACGGTCGTTGCGGCTTATGGGATCAATCAGGCACATCAATTTAATAGCCTGGTCGACTTCACCCTGCGGCCGATGCTGCAAGCCATGGATGCAGGCTTACCCGTCGATAAATTCAACCTAATCGTCGGGGGCGTTGCCGCCCATGCCATGTTTGGTTTCAGCGACGCATACCATTCGCAGATAGAAGTGCGTTAGGCGTTTGCGCCGGCGAAGCGATATGACACATCACATGAATCAGGCCTGGGTTTTATGCTTGCCGGGCAATACCAGAAAATAATCGTATAAACGTGCCGAACGCAGCGCATAGATAAGCGCTGCCAAAGACATCCCAGCAATCAAAACCTGGGCCGCCGAAGGGCGACGAGCCGAGACAAAGGCGATATACATACTCACAAGGCAGTTAAAGACGGCCGTCAATTGAATCAACAGTCGGCCTCTGCGCCATACTGCACGCACCAAAGCATTCGCTCCATTTTCATCCTTGAATAGCATCACCATACAAAAAAACAGTGCTGGTAAGGCGCTGGAGGCACTAAGGAACAGATTATCCTTAATGCTGTAGAGCTCGATCAATAAACCGCGCTCACGATCACTCAAGCCCCAAGCCAAAAGCCCCAACACTAAGGGGCTCAGTAAATATGCCAGAAGCAGGAGGTTGTTGGTGCCCCATTTGAGACACATGCGCTGATCGAAGTCGGACAGATCATAGGTCTTGATTCGATAGTTAGGCCTGCTTTGAGTCATGACACACTCACGCTTTCGCCTTTCGGCTTGAAGCGGACTTCGCGTCAGATTTCTCATTACCCGACTCTTGCCAGCGACCATTGACATACCAGGCGCTCCAGCCAGTGGCTTTGCCCTTCTCTTCCGTCATCACATACTGCTCTTTGCTCTTACGACTGAAGCGCACAATCGTCGGGTTACCTGCCGGGTCCTGTGTCGGCGCCGCCATCAGGTAATTGTACTTGGGATCAATCTCATGTTTGTGAGGCAGCAGTTCCGTAACCAAGGGCGCGCGTGTTTCACGATTACGCGGAAACTGACTGGCCGCGAGGAAGAGCCCCGCCGCACCATCACGTAAGACGTAGGTATCGTCAACGCTTTCGCACTTTAGTTCTGGCATCGGCACCGGGTCCATTTTCGGTGGCGCAGGCTCGCCGTTCTTCAACAGCTTACGGGTATTCTTGCAGGCCTCATTGGTACAACCGAAGTACTTCCCAAAACGACCGGTTTTAAGCTGCATCTGCGCATGGCAGCGATCGCACTCTAGCGTGGGACCATCGTAGCCTTTTATTTTGAACTCACCTTGCTCGATTTCGAAACCTGAGCAATCCGGGTTGTTGCCACAGACATGCAACTTGCGCTTTTCATCGATCAGATAGCTTTCCATCGCGGTCTCGCACAAAGGACAACGATGCATCTTGCGCAACACGCGACTTTCGGCTTCGTCGTCATCACCTTTGGCGATTTCGGTGCCGGGAATCAGGTTGATGGTGGTTTTGCAACGCTCCTTGGGTGGCAAAGCATAGCCCGAGCAGCCCAGAAATACGCCGGTACTGGCGGTACGTATTTGCATCTTACGACCGCAGGTCGGACACGGAATACTGGTTTCAGTCGGGTTATTGGCACGCATGCCCGCATCGGCTGAATCGGCGTGGTCGAGCTGTTGCACAAAGTTCTTGTAAAACTCGTTCAATACCGCTTTCCAGTCTTTCTGCCCGGTGGCGATATCATCCAGCTTTTCTTCCATTTCAGCGGTGAAGCTGTAATTCATGAGGTCACTAAATGACTCGATCAAACGATCGGTGACGATGTCGCCCATTTTCTCGGCATAGAAACGGCGATTTTCCAGGCGCACATAACCGCGCTCCTGAATCGTCGAAATGATCGCCGCATAGGTCGAAGGACGCCCAATGCCACGCTTCTCAAGCTCTTTAACCAGCGCCGCTTCAGAGTAGCGTGGCGCCGGCTTGGTAAAGTGCTGTTTGGGCTCAAGACCGGCCAAGTTCAGCTCATCACCCACTTTGATATCGGGGAGGAGCACATCTTCATCTTTCTTGCCGGCGGCAGGCAGCACTTTCAGAAAGCCATCAAACTTCATCACTCGGCCGCGCGTTTTCAGTGCGTAGTCGCCTGCCTGGACTTCAATCGAGGTGCTCAGAAATTCAGCATCGGTCATTTGGCAGGCCACGAAATTGCGCCAAATGAGCTCATAGAGCTTTTCAGCGTCTTTTTCGAGGTTCTGAATACCTGCAGCCGATACTTTGACATCAGACGGTCGAATGGCTTCGTGCGCCTCTTGCGCTCCCTCTTTACTGCTATAGCGTCGCTCTTGCTCAGGCACATAGGCCTCACCGAACTTCTGGCTAATATACTGGCGACACGCCGCCACGGCATCGGCACTGAGGTTGGTCGAGTCGGTACGCATGTACGTGATATAACCGGCCTCGTACAATCGCTGGGCCAGCATCATGGTTTTCTTGACGCTGAAACCGAGGCGCGTGCTCGCAGCTTGTTGCAGCGTGGAGGTGATAAAGGGCGCATTAGGACGCGAACGCGTGGGTTTGTCTTCACGCTTACTGACCACATATTTGAGCGGCTTCAGGCGTGAGACATGCTCTTTTGTAGACGCTTCATTGACCGGCCGAAAGGCTTCATCCTGATGGCGAGCCACCTGGAAACGACTGGCCTCTTTGCGCGCGGTGTGCAGATCGGCAAAAACTTCCCAATACTCCTCGGGCACAAAGGCACGAATCTCACGCTCGCGCTCAACAATCAAACGCACCGCGACGGATTGCACACGCCCGGCAGAAAGCCCTCGTGCGATCTTGGCCCAAAGTAGTGGCGACACCATAAAGCCCACCACCCGATCAAGAAACCGCCGCGCCTGTTGTGCATTGACGCGGGACTGATCCAGCATACCCGGGTTTTTGAAGGCCTCCTGAATCGCCTTCTTGGTGATTTCGTTGAACACGACACGACGATAGCGTTCGTTATCCCCACCAATGGCCTGCTGCAGGTGCCAGGCGATGGCCTCTCCCTCTCGGTCCAAGTCCGTTGCCAGATAGATTGAGTCGGCTTCTTTGGCCAGCTTTTTTAACTCTGCGACGACCTTTTCTTTGCCCGGCAGAATTTCGTAACGAGCGGACCAGCCATGCTCTGGGTCGACCCCCATGCGCGCAATCAGCTGCTCTTTCGATTTTTTCTTGCGATAGACCTCTTTCTCTTCTGGACTCATCTTGCGCGTCAGTGCTGCCTGCTGAGCTCGCTCTTTGGGGCTCGTGGTCGAGGCGCTGCCTCCGGCAGGCAGATCCCGGATATGACCGACACTGGATTTGACGATGAAATCTGGGCCCAGGTATTTATTGATGGTCTTGGCTTTGGCGGGCGACTCGACAATGACTAGGGACTTACCCATACGACTCCATGAAATTTAGGGACGACTTTTCTTATCAGCGTATACACTAAACAAGCGCCTGCAAATTTTCGCCCATCGAAAGGACTCCATCGCAATTGCTCTGCCGAACCAAAAGGCCGTAATGATTCGATCTTAAAAGCAGGAAACCGCTGAATTAAGCGCGTCAAAAAAATGAACTGGCGACATATATATTGATTTGTCGGCATGGGGTCAAGTCATCAACCCGAATTAGACAAGTTCGTCGCGCCGACTTTTGGGGCTTTTTCTTTATCTGTTTTAGGCCTTGAGGAGACACTCTAAGCATGTCCTCGCAGCTCGTGATTGGCATCGTATTGTTGCTTATTATCGCCTCGCTAGGCGTTTCGGCAGTGACCTATGCCCGACAACAAGCCCTGGCTAAACGCCAGTCCCGCGTACGCTACTTAAAGCAGCAAGCCGACGAGTTATTGGCCGCGCGCGCAACGCTGCTCAACATCGACCCAGACTACGAACTCATAACTTTGTTGCAGCGGCGTGCACTGCACTTTTATCGCCAGGCCTGCGAACTGATTCCACTGGATAAAAGCCTCCAATCGACCCTGCAAACCCAAAGCTTGTTATTGGCACAGCTGGAGCGCCAGCAACGTGATAATGAGGTGGTGCTTGCCTTGACGCGTAACGAAGAGCTCAATCAAGCCCTTTACCAACTGACACAGCTGCCTCGCCTGCTCGAGCAATTGGCCAGACAAGCCGTCTTAACGCATGCCGACTCAGAGCGCCTGCAAGCACACTTACGCCAGCTGCGTTTCGATCTAGAGATAAACAGTCTGCTGGAGCAAGCCAATCAACTGGCTGAGAAAGGCGACCACGTGATGTATCAGGTTAGAGTCAAACAGGTGCGCGAGATTCTCAAAAAAACCTCCCTACCCATAAATAATCTCGACGAGCGCGTGAATGCACTGAGTGAAGCCCTGATCAAAGCCAAGGAAAGCCACGACCTGACACGCTTTGAGCCCACAAAAAATTAAGGCCGGTCAGCGCCGGCCTTAACTCTAGCTTACCGGTGTGCGAGCACACCGGCTTAGCTCACGATCAGAGGCGCTCCCACACGGTGGTGATGCCCTGACCCATACCGATACACATGGTCGACACGCCGTATTTGGCGCCTTTGTCCTTCATGATATTCAGCAGGGTGCCAGAGATCCGAACACCGGAACAACCCATGGGGTGACCCAGTGCAATCGCGCCGCCGTTCAGGTTGACTTTCTCATCCATCACGTCCATCAGCTTCAGGTCTTTGATGACGGGCAGTGACTGACCGGCAAACGCTTCATTCAGCTCCCATACATCGATGTCTTCGATGTTCAGGCCAGCTTTCTTCAGCGCTTTCTTGGTTGCCGGCACTGGGCCGTAACCCATGATTGCCGCATCACAGCCCGACACACCCATGGCCACGATACGTGCCATCGGGGTCAGACCCAGCTCTTCCGCCTTGGCGGCCGACATCAGCAGCATGGCTGCAGAGCCATCAGTCAGCTGGGAAGAGGTACCGGCCGTTACTGTGCCACCCTTTGGATCAAACGCAGGACGCAGTTGCGCCAGCGCTTCGACGGTGGTGTCTGGACGAATGGTTTCGTCCTCTTCAATCAGCACTTTGAAGCCGTTGTCATCGTGGCCTTCCACGGGAACGATTTCGTTCTTGAATTTGCCTGCCACCGCTGCAGCGTGTGCCAGACGGTGCGAACGCGCACCGAAGGCATCTTGCTGCTCGCGGGTGATGCCGTGCATCTTGGCCAACATTTCAGCGGTGATACCCATCATGTTAGAGGCTTTTGCCATCTTCAAGGCTGAGCCGGGGTTGTAATCGTTACCGGTTGACATCGGTACGTGACCCATGTGCTCAACACCACCCACAATAAAGATATCGCCGTTACCCGCCATAATGGTGTTCGCGGCAGTGTGGATCGCGGTCATCGCCGAACCACACAGACGGTTGACCGTCTGACCTGGCACGGTGTTGGGCAAGCTGGTCATCAACAGGGCATTACGACCCACGTTGAAGCCCTGCTCCAGCGTTTGGTTCACACAACCCCAAATCACGTCATCGACTTGAGCGGGGTTCACCTTCGGGTTGCGATCCAGGATCGCCTGCATCATCGCAGCGGACAGTTCCTCAGCACGAACATTGCGGAAACAACCGTTTTTGGCGCGGCCCATCGGGGTACGTACCGCATCGATGACAACTACATCTCTTGGATTAAGACTCATTGATAATCTCCATTAACTCTTTGTTTCAGCAATTACGCGAAGAACTTCTTGCCGG
>JBFHRI010000075.1:0-11267 GCA_041591755.1 Oleiphilaceae bacterium | reverse complement strand
CTAGACGAAGGGGACAAAACAGGTAAACGAGAATTTGGTGGAGCCAGACGGGATCGAACCGTCGACCTCAACGCTGCCAGCGTTGCGCTCTCCCAGCTGAGCTATGGCCCCAAAATCAGACACTTAGGTCTCATCTCGTAACGCGGGCGTATGTTATTGAAGTCGCATTACTGAGTCAAGTCTTTCTCTTTGATTAATTTAATTGGTGACAAAAAAATACAATACACCCCTTAAACCTATGCCAGTTTACGGGCGCTTCTCTGCGGCTCTTCGTGTGCTTCATGCTCGGTATAGGCCGCCGCCGTTAAACGGGTGGTACCCGCGGTGCGCCAACTCTCCGTGCTGCAGTTCCAGATTAGATCACTCAACTCGCCACTGGGATAGTAATCCAGGGGGGCTTGATGAAATAGCTCGCGCACCGACTCACAGTCGAATAGATGACAGTATTTGTCGAGTTGGTCCAGCAAGCCCTCCACTTCATTCCAGGGCAACGAGCGCTCACAAGCGCGCATTATGCGTGGATGGGTCGTCGGCATCGGATTGTCGCCAATCAGCAGTTCTTCGTAGAGTTTTTCACCGGGTCGAAGCCCGGTATACTGAATCTCAATGTCGCCCTCAGGGTTATTCTCATCTTTGAGTTCGAGCCCCATCAGTCGAATGAGCTTCTTAGCCAAATCAGCGATTCGGACACTTTGCCCCATGTCGAGCAGAAACACGTCCCCCCCCTCACCCAGAGAGCCCGCTTGCAATACCAGCTGCGCGGCTTCGGGAATACTCATGAAATAGCGCGTGATCTCAGGGTGAGTCACGGTTACCGGCCCACCGGCATGAATCTGCTTACGAAAACGCGGCACGACCGAGCCGGATGAGCCCAGCACATTGCCGAAGCGCACCATGGAAAAGCGCGTCGTGTCCTGGCGTTGCGCTAATCCTTGCAACACCAACTCAGAAAAGCGCTTGGTAGCGCCCATCACATTCGTTGGGCGAACCGCCTTGTCGGTTGAGATCAGTACAAACGTGGCGACTTTCGCTGCTACCGCTGCTTCAGCACAGAACCACGTGCCAAAAACGTTATTGCGTACGCCCTCAATGATATTGTGCTCCACCATCGGTACATGTTTGTACGCAGCAGCATGGTAGACCGTATCCACATTGAAGCTACGCATAATGATTTCCATGCGATGCTGCTTTTGCACAGAACCTAATAAAGCGTGTAATTCAACGCCAAGGCGCAGAGACTCGTTGAGTTCCTGCAGTTCCTGCTCAATTTCATATAGGGCAAACTCAGACAACTCTAACAGCACTAGACACTTTGGCTTGAGACGCACGATCTGACGGCATAACTCAGATCCAATCGAGCCCCCCGCGCCCGTGACCATGACAGACTTGCCGGTAATGCATTGCGCCAAAAGATCATGATCGGCCACAACCTCATCTCTACCCAGCAAATCTTCTATTTCTACGTCACGAATTTCTTCAATCTTAGCTTTGCCGGTCACCACATCATGAATGGACGGCATGGTCTGCACCTTGACCTGAAATGACTCTAGATAACGCAGTATCTCTGCGCGTTTGGAGCGAGGCGCATGCCCCAGCGCCAACAATACGGTCGATACATCGTGCTTATCGATGACCTTCTGCAGCTCGGCCGGCGAATAAACCGCTAAGCCATTGACGATGGTATTGTGCTTACGGGGATTGTCATCGAGAAAAGCGACTGGACGCAGATCGCGACCATGAAACAGCACCGAACTGAGTTGTAAACCCGCCTTGCCCGCACCATAAATCAGCACGCGCTCCTTCTTCTTAACGAGTTTACGATGCACCAGCGAACGCACCGCCATGCGCGAGCCACCGATAAAAATCACGGCGAGACACCAGTAGATGAAGGGCACCGAGCGCGGCACTGGAGCTTGCAGCATGAAGCCCGAACCGGCCAACGCCAGTGCCGAAACGGAAGCACCCGCAAACACCGCGGCCATCGCATGATTGCTCATGTAGCGAATGACCGCACGATACAAGCCGAGCTTGACGAACATCAGCAGACTGGCGACCAAGGTTAACAGGCCCACCAGATATATGGAGGCGTCCTCTATGACGTACAGGCTTTCGTGACGAAGACTCAGGGCCAACCAAAAGGCCACAGGTATGAACAGGGAGTCAGAAAATAGCGTAACCAGCCGCTTTTGATAGCGCGGCAACTGCAGTAAGCGATTCAGCACTTCCTATTTTTCCTTTTTCTTCCGTTTATTTTTAACAAGCACCAGTGTTCGATCTGGGCAATTGCTACCTGTACAAGAGTTTAAAACCCTCCGATTGTATCGCCATTAAGAACGTTTGCCACTATATTTCAGCCCTATTTCAGTGTGGGTTTGTAAGCTAAGGTGATACTTACAGACAACCACTGATCATTATTTGAACACATAGATCCAGCTTGATCAGTCTGGCTCCCGGCGAGCTGCGCGATTGGCCTGGGCAAGCGCCTGTTTTTTCTCTGCAAGCTTTATTTCAAGGCCACGATTAACCGGCTGATAATAACAGCGTTCGCCCATAGGATCTGGTAAGTAGCGCTCACCCGCCGCAAAAGCATCCGGTTCGTCGTGCGCATAGCGATAGCCCTTGCCCATTTGCAGATCTTTCATCAATTGCGTGGGCGCGTTGCGTAAATGCATGGGCACCTCGTAGTCTGGCAAATCCTTGACCTCTTTGACGCAGGCCTTATAGGCCACATAGACCGCATTGCTTTTTGGCGCCAGGGCCAAATACAGCACTGCCTGTGCCAAAGCCAGTTCGCCCTCTGGCGAGCCCAAACGTTCCTGCACATCCCATGCATCGAGGGTCAGGCGCAAAGCTCGCGGGTCGGCATTACCAATATCCTCACTGGCGATACGCACCAGACGGCGCGCGACATACAAGGGGTCACAGCCACCATCAAGCATGCGAGAAAACCAGTACAAGGACGCATCTGCATCCGACCCGCGCACGGATTTATGCAGTGCACTGATTTGGTCGTAGAAAAGATCGCCCCCTTTATCAAAGCGCTTTAACGGCGCTTGAATCACTTCTTCAAGCGCCGCGTTCGTAACTTCGATTTGTCCCTCCGTTAATGGGGACAGATCGATGGCCAGTTCGAGTAAATTGAGCGCGCGCCTGGCATCCCCATCTGCGACTCTGGCCAGGATGTCGAGTGCCTCCTCGCTAATCTTGATACGTTGTTGAGGGTAGGCTTGGGGATGCTGCAAGGCCTGCTGCAAAAGTTGCCGCAACTCCGCTTGCTCCAGTTTACGCAGGACATAAACCCGTAAACGCGACAACAAGGCATTGTTCAACTCAAACGACGGGTTTTCGGTGGTTGCGCCAATAAAGATCAGCGTGCCATCTTCTACAAAGGGTAAAAAGGCATCCTGTTGCGCTTTATTGAAGCGATGTACTTCATCGACAAATACGATGGTCTTTTTGCCTGACTGCTGCCGCTGCATGCGCGCCATATCGACCGCAGCGCGAATTTCTTTGACCCCATCCAGGACTGCAGATAACGAGTGAAAATAAGCATCAAATTGACTGGCCAAGAGCCGGGCAAAACTCGTCTTGCCCACGCCGGGCGGCCCCCAGAGGACCATGGAATGCAAGGCACCTCGTGCCAATGCTTGAGACAAGGGTCGACCTTCGCCCAACAAGTGGCTTTGGCCGATGTATTCATTCAGCGAGTTGGGTCGAACGCGCGCCGCCAAAGGTTGATAGGCGGTGGAAGGCGCGTCGAAAAGGTCCATTGGGCCTATTTGCCCGGTTGTACCGGCACCTCACGAATGATGTCGGTGCGCGGTGGTAGTTTGGCATTAAACATGCCAGGAGGAATGACTGGATTGAGCACAACGTTTTCGAAGCTGACCGTGCTTTGCTGCCCCAAGGAATCGAGGATGCGCATTTCGGTAATGGTTTGATCTTCGAAGCGCACGCGCAACTGCGCAAACAGGTTATCTTTGGCGCGCGGGGTTAAGACAAACTGGACGATTTCGGGGCCGCCGTCCTCGGCAGGCCACTGCCGCTCATCGACTTTAAAATTCACACCAATATCTTTCATTCCACCGCTGAACAGCACGGCTGGGGTACGCTGGATATCACCACTGACCGGCTGAATAGTCGCCTGCTCGAGATCCGGATCATAAACCGTCACTTCGGTGCCGTCTGAATAGACTGTTTGTGCTAACGGCGCTTCGGTCTGCCAGTAAAATTTGCCCGGGCGTTCGGCCATGAATGAGCCACGCGATTCCGACACCCGACTACCTTTCTGATCTAAACCGTACTGCACAAAATTGCCGCTGATGGTTTTGATGTGATCCAGGCGCTGCACCAGGTTCTTCAATGCCGCTGCCTCAGTTTTACTCAGCTTCACCGGCTTCTGATCGGATTTCTCCTCCGCGAGCGCGATTCCCATAGCGCTCCACAGCAAGCAGGCGCCCATCATCAGCCGAACAAACAAAGTCTTTACCACTACCATGAAATACCTACACTGAGCATTGCGCCAGGGCGCAATCGTAATTAATTAATCTCTGGGTGGCGGAGGCGCCAAGACCTCGCGCGTACCATTATGGCCCGCTGCACTCACCACGCCCGCCGCTTCCATCGCTTCGACCAGATTTGCGGCGCGATTGTAGCCAATTTTCAGTTTGCGTTGCACTGCCGAAATGGAGGCACGACGTGTTTCGGTGACGAAGGCCACGGCTTCGTCATACAGGGCATCGCCTTCGCTGTCGCCACCTGCGCCGCCTTCATTGAACACCGCCACCATCGGATCGCTGCTATCACCGCCCGCCAGAATTTCTTCCAGGTAATTCGGCTCGCCGCGTTGTTTCCAATCATCCACAACCTTGTGAACTTCGTGATCATCGACGAATGCGCCATGCACGCGAACCGGCAAGCTCGTTCCCGGCGGCATGTAAAGCATGTCCCCGTGCCCTAATAGCTGCTCTGCACCGCCCTGATCCAGAATCGTCCGTGAGTCGATCTTGGACGACACCTGGAACGAAATCCGGGTCGGTACGTTGGCTTTGATCAAGCCGGTGATGACATCCACCGAAGGCCGTTGCGTTGCCAGAATCAGGTGAATGCCCGCCGCACGGGCCTTCTGTGCGATACGGGCAATCAACTCTTCAACCTTCTTACCGACGATCATCATCATATCGGCGAATTCATCGATGACCACAACGATAAATGGCAGGGTCTGCAATTCGGGCTGATGCTGCGGCTCGTTCATCAACATCTGATCCGGTTGCCACAAGGGGTCTAGAATCGGCTCGCCGCGTGCAGCCGCGTCCAATACCTTGCGGTTGTAGCCAGCGAGGTTTCTGACACCTAAATTCGCCATAAGTTTATAACGGCGCTCCATTTCGGCGACACACCAGCGCAGCGCATTGGCCGCCTCTTTCATGTCGGTCACGACCGGAGTCAGCAAGTGCGGAATGCCATCATAAATCGACAGTTCCAGCATTTTCGGGTCGACCATGATGAAGCGTACTTCTTCAGGCGTTGCCTTGAATAAAATACTCAGGATCATGGCATTAACGCCGACTGACTTACCCGAACCCGTGGTACCCGCGACCAGCAGGTGGGGCATTTTGGCCAGGTTGACCACCACCGGATCGCCGGCAATATCGTGGCCCAACGCCATCGTCACCGGAGACATTGAATCTGCGTACTCTTTCGAGCCCAGCACTTCGCTGAATCGCACCACCTTGCGATGTTCATTCGGGATCTCGATGCCCACCACCGACTTACCGGGAATGACCTCAACCACGCGCACCGCAAGAACCGCCAGCGAACGCGCCAAGTCTTTGGCCAGGTTACTAATCTTGCTCACCTTTACGCCGGGTGCAGGCTGAATTTCAAATCGCGTGATCACGGGCCCCGGATTGACTTCAACCACCTGGGCGACAACGCCGAAATCGGCCAGTTTTTCTTCGAGCAGCCGCGACAGATGCTCCAGCTGCTCTTTACTGAACCCCGCCTTCTTGTTGACTTCAGGGGGATCAAGCAAGGCTAGCGACGGCAGCGGGCTGTCATCCTGGATAAACAAACGCCCTTGACGCGGATCCTCCGCCGGCTTGCTCTTCTTAACGAATGGCGAAATTTTGATACCCGACTTGCCCGACTCTGGCTCGGCACCCCGTACCGCGTCGACCAGGACCGGCTCGATTTTTTTGGCCGAATCAGCGCTGTCGGCCTCCCCCACACCCGGCAACACCTCGGCCACTTTGCCGACCTTAGACAGCAAGGACTTCAGAGCGCCGGGCTCTTTTTCTGCAGGCGGTAGCTCAATCACTGGCGCTTCTGCATGCAAGGTCGGCTCCATTTTGCCCGTGCTGAGCTTTGGCTCGACCTTCGCTGCTTTAACCACACGGGCATTGCTTGCACCGGAGCTAACCACCGAGACCCGCGGCTCCTGCTTTTGCTGCGCTCGGAGTTCTCGTTGCGCGTGATAGCGATCGAGTGTGTCGCTTCCGATCTCCGCCAAACGCTGACGCGCCCAGGCAAAAAAGCGCAAGGTCATCGCTCCGGTGCGATCCATCATCGCCAACCAGGATACCCCGGTATAGAGCGTCAGGCCGATGAGCAAGGTGGCCACCAGTAAAAGCGTCGCACCGGACAGGTTGAAATTACGCGTAAGCAAGGCAGACAGAGACTGCCCCAAAATACCGCCCGAAGCATTATCGAGACCCGCAATTGAATAGAGCGCCAGCAATGCCGTGGCCGACAGCATCGTCAACACGCAACCAAACATGCGCAATGCAAACAAGGGCCAGTGAATCAGTTTTTGCTCGCGGCGCAGCTTGAAGATTAACGCGGCCTGATAGGCCGTCGCCAAAGGGAATAGGAAGGCCACATAGCCGAACAGATACAGTAAGACATCGGCACACCAGGCACCGGCCCTACCCCCGAAATTAACGGGCTGCGCGTTGGCACCGGTGGTCGTCCAGCCCGGATCGCCCGGGTCGTAGGACACCAGAGACATCAACAGGAACACACACAGCACGACCGTCAGAATCACGCCCCCCTCTCGCGCACCATGCGCGAGGAAGGCTTGAAAATGTCGTTTCTGAGTGGCTTGCGAGAGATTTTGCGCCATGGCGGTACGAACAGTCACATCAGCTACCTATTACTGCGCCTGGATGCGATTGCGATCACGCAACGCCCAGACTCCGACCCACGAAAAAGACTATGCCAGAAAGTATAGGATAACTTTAAGAACTTTACTTAATTAATTGAAAATAAATAAAAAGAAACATTCAGATAAGGGCCTGAACACGCCACCACCGCGTATCAACTCAGCGCATTAAAACCACGCTCCAGATCCTCAACCAAATCCTCAATCGCTTCGAGGCCAATGGAGAGACGAATCAGATTATCAGTAATCCCTGCGCGCTGGCGCGCTTCTTCGGTCAGACGCCCGTGTGTTGTGCTGGCCGGATGCGTAATGGTCGACTTGGCATCTCCCAAGTTTGCGGTAATCGAGAACAGCTCGGTGCCGTTGATAAACTTCCAAGCCTGCTCCTTGCCGCCCTGAATGCGAAATGACAGCACGCCGCTACCGGCCAACTGTTGTTTGCGCGCCAGCTCGTACTGTGGGTGATGGCTGAGGCCAGTGTAAAACACCTTTTCCACTTCGGGCCGACCATCCAGCCATTGCGCCACACTCAAGGCGCTCTCAGAATGCGCGCGCATGCGTACCCCGAGTGTTTCCAAGCCTTTGAGGAAGACCCAGGCATTGAATGGACTCATCGAAGCGCCGCCAGAGCGCAGGAAGCCATGCACGTCTTCCATCGTCTTCTGGTTACCGACAACCACGCCGCCCAAACAGCGCCCCTGCCCATCAATATATTTGGTGGCGGAATGAATCACGATATCGGCCCCCATCCGCAAAGGACGCTGCAGGATCGGCGTACAAAAGCAGTTGTCGACGATCAGCTGACAGCCCTGCGGGTGCTGCCCTTGCTTGGCCAATTTGGCCAAACGCCGGATATCAACCACCTCACAGAGAGGATTAGAGGGCGTTTCGACGAACAGCAGACGCGTATTCGGCTTAATCGCCTGCGTCCATGCCTCATAATCGACCAAGTCGACGAAAGTGACTTCGACCCCAAACTTTTGAACGTATTTCTCGAGCAATACGTTGGTGGTACCAAATACGCTACGCGAGCAGACCAGATGATCGCCTGCGGCCAGCAGTGCCACAAAGGTGGTCATGATAGCGGCCATACCCGAGGCGGTCGCCACCGCGCGTTCGCCCCCCTCCATGGCGGCGATTCGAGCTTCAAACATGGCCACGGTCGGATTGACGAAACGCGAATAGATGTTGCCCGGCGAGGTCCCGGCAAAGCGCGCCGCAGCCTCTTCAGCCGAATCGAAGACAAAGCTCGAAGTCGGGAAGATGGCTTCACTATGCTCCAGTTCGGCGCTGCGAATCTGCCCCGCCCGTACACCCAGCGTATCGACCGCCACATCATCCAGGTTAGGCACCGGAATGTTGGGATTTACATCACTGCGTCGGACCATGTTTCCAAACCTTTAGCGAAGCTGCAACGCGCTTCAGTCGTTGTTATGCAAATCGATGATGGCGTGATCGCCGGCATCGAGTTTTTGTTTTTTCTTGCCCGACTCACTGCGCTGCGCTTCCAGGCGGGCCAAGTAGTTCTGATCGATGTCGCCGGTGACATAGTTGCCATCGAACACCGAGCAATCGAAATGTCGGATTTCGGGGTTACCCTCGAGCGCACACTGCACCAAATCATCGAGATTTTGATAGATCAGCCAGTCGGCACCAATCTCTTTCTCAATCTCTCGTACCGTAAGCCCATGCGCAATCAACTCTTGCGCCGCCGGCATATCGATGCCATAGACGTTCGGGAAGCGCACCTCTGGTGCTGCCGAAGCGAAATAAACCTTCTTGGCCCCTGCATCACGTGCCATTTGCACAATCTCGCTACACGTCGTGCCGCGCACGATCGAGTCGTCAACCAGCATCACGACCTTGTCTTTGAACTCCAGCTCAATGGGGTTAAGCTTTTGTTTGACCGACTTTTTGCGCAGATGCTGCCCGGGCATGATAAACGTGCGCCCGATATAGCGATTCTTAATGAAGCCCTCTCGGAATTTGACGCCCAGTTCATAGGCCATCTGCATCGCCGACGTACGGCTGGTATCGGGGATCGGGATGACCACATCGATATCGTGATCGGGCCGTTCAAGCAACACCTTTTGTGCCAGCTTCTCGCCCATGCGCAAACGCGCCTTGTACACCGAGACACGATCAATAATCGAGTCAGGTCGAGCAAAATACACATACTCAAAAATACAAGGGTTCAAACTGGGTGCATCGGCACACTGCTGAGTGTAGAGGTGTCCATCGTTTTCAATATAGATCGCTTCGCCTGGCGCGATATCGCGCACTAAAGTGAAGCCCAATGCACTGAGCGCCACGCTTTCCGAGGCAATCATATACTCCACACCGCTCTCAGTTTCGCGTTTGCCATAACAGACCGGACGGATACCGAAGGGGTCTCGGAACGCCAGGATGCCGTAGCCGGTAATCATGGCAATTACAGCATAGGCCCCGCGGCAGCGCTTATGTACTTGACGCACCGCTTCGAAGATCTCTTTATGCGTGGGTACCAACTTACCCAAGCGCTGCAACTCATGCGCGAAGACGTTGAGCAGCACTTCGGAGTCGGAATTGGTGTTGATATGGCGTAAATCCGACTTCAAAACCCCATCAGCCAACTCGGCGGTATTGGTCAAATTGCCGTTATGCGCCAGCGTGATGCCGTAAGGCGAGTTCACATAAAAGGGCTGCGCTTCAGCCGAACTCGAGGTGCCGGCGGTGGGATAACGTACGTGACCGATCCCCACGTTACCCACCAAGCGTTTCATGTGCCGGGTACGGAAAACGTCACGCACCAAGCCGTTGTCTTTGCGCAGGTAGAAGCGATCTGCCTCGCAGGTCACGATGCCCGCCGCGTCCTGGCCACGGTGTTGCAAGACCGTCAAGGCATCGTAAAGCAACTGGTTTGCGTTTTCCTTCCCCACGTAACCGACTATGCCACACATGATTCAGCCTCCAGTTGGACTTCGGGATATTGACTAATCAGGAATTCTTCGGCGCGGGTAAGTCAATACCGCGCTGCTCAAAAAGCGAACGAGACCATTGTTCTACAGTCGCCAGATGTTCGATCATGAATGACTTTTGCCACCAGTCACTATTGGTAAACGGGGTCAGCCGAATCACGGCAAGGATCACCACGCACAAAATAATACCGCGCGCCAAACCAAAGACCGTCCCGAGTAAACGATCCAAGGGCGACAGACCGGTCATGTTGATCAAGGCACCGACCAGAAATCCAATCACCGATCCCAATAACAAGGTACCGATAAACAATAAAGCAAAGGCGACGATGGTGCGAAAAATCTCGCTATCAATGGATTCGATCAAGAGCGTTTGCACGTTGGGATGAAAACTACGCGCGACAATAAAGGCAACAATCCAACTGGCGAGCGAAATCGCCTCTTTGACAAAGCCCCGGCGCAGACTCATTAGACTGGAGATCACGATGATACCCAGAAACGTCCAATCCGCCCAATTGAATTCTGTCATGACTTAAAGTGCCCTAGCGCCTGCGCTTTACTGACGTGGCTAAAAATACTGACCGTGGTTGAACAACGCAACGCGCGTTACCCGGCCTAAAAAAGCGCGCATGATAGCAGTTTTACTGCCTTTGCAGAATCTTTGTTGCATGGACGCGAAGGGATAATCAGGGATCGAGCGAAAACACCATACTATTCAGGCGGTAGCGGTCATCCAGTTTTTTCTTGGCTCGTTCAGCTTCCTGCCGATTCACAAAGGGTCCGGAAAACACCCGCACGCCGTTGGCGTCGCCAACCCGCACATTCTTGGTATGCGCGCCAAAACCATCCTTGCGTAACTGATCACGCAACGCGTGGGCGTTATCGACATTGGTAAAGGTGCCCAGCTGAACCATCCAGACGTTTTTGAACACAGGCAACTCATTAACTTCGGGTTCGGCCTGCTTTTTCACAACGGGCGCCGGACTCTCTCTCACCGGCGCGGGCTTGGGAGAAGGCGTTGGTTTTTCCGCTGTCGCAGGTTTACTCGCGACAGCCTCCTTGTCTGTGCGCGTCTGCTCTGGCGCCGCTTCAACAGGAATCACTTCCGCAGCACTCTTGACCCGCCCATCCGTTGGATCTTGCACCAAGGG
>JBFHRI010000074.1:0-11344 GCA_041591755.1 Oleiphilaceae bacterium | reverse complement strand
GCCTCACAAGACTGGTAATCTGGATTCAAGATCGCCATCAGGTCGCGCTGACCGGATGCGACCATGACCATGTCCAACACTTCACAGTCGCCGATACGTAAATCTCGCGTCATGCTACTCAGCTTGTTGAAGAGTTCCAAGGACCGGATGCGGTCCTGACCGGCTTCACCCAATTGCACAGCGCAGAGTGCGTGCTCGAGTTTGGGGAGGGCCGTGCAGCGGGCGCGACGATCATTCAGTGCTGCGCCTTTGCCGCGTGAAGCGGTATATTCATCACCGCTCAGAATGTTAATGACCAAGGCGTCCTGGGTTTTACCTTTGTGGCGGTGTACCAGAGAGAAGGCTGACGCGGCATCCTTGCGCAGCAGGTTATGCGGTGCATGTATGCCTTTGAAATGCCAAGAGTCCTCTTTATCTTCCGGTGCCTGCGCGCTGTCGGTGACAAAGTGCGTAGGGTAGGCGCGCTTTATCGCGTCGAACAAAATCTTGTAGGCGTCTTTGTTGAGATAGTTAAGGGCCTCCTCGTACTTGGGGGTGTCGGGTGTCAGTATCTCATATTGGTTTAGGGTCAAGAGCATATGCTCTCGCGCTTGGCGCATGGCTCGCACGGCGATGGTGACACTCGGCTGCATGAAGAGGAATCCGCTGGTAATCAATAAGTGTAAGGGCGCGCATCATAACAAATTTTGTGCCCAGCAACACGTCTGAGATAGCCGCAGGTCTGGTGCCGGTCAAGGAACGCGTTTTAGATCTGTTTTTGGTGTGCATCTCATTGATTCAAATGGTGCTTTTTCTTCAAGATGCCGCCTTCCGTGATTTTATGTTTTGTAAGATTCGCGGTACACTGACGCGGTTTTCTGAGGCCGCACCGGCTCGCCATTTCTGGCTGGAGATATTTTGAACGAAGACATCGCTAACAATCGACGCCAACCGGCGCAAGAACGCAGTAGAAAGAGGGTCGAGGCAATTCTTGCTGCGGCCAAAGGCCTGATTGCCGAAAAAGGCTGTACGCGGCTCAAAATTCACGAAATTGCGGATCGTGCTGATGTCACAGCGGCGAGTATTTATCAGTATTTCCCAAGCAAGAATGCCATCACACAGGAGTTAGCCAAGCTGACCCTTGAGGAGTCCTTTAATCGAATGTGGGAGAGTATGCCCCATGCGGACACCAAAGATGAGATTTTTCAGGTGGTACGCAACTTGATCGAGCAATGGTATCAGATGCATGTGAACGACCCGGCCTTACTCGATGTGATGGTCAGTGTCTCTGCCGACAAGGCGATGCAAGACCTCGAACTGGGTTACAGTCGCAAAATTTCTGCACTCATCTTTGAGACGCTCAAGCCGTTCTATGACGATATGCACTGGGTCGCACTGTCTGAGATTGCTTTCCTTTTGGCGCATCTGGCGCTGGCGGCTGTGCGCATGGCGCTTTCTGTCGGGCGCACAGAAGGGCGTTCCCTCATGGACCGTTTTCAGCACATTATCTGTCCTGAGTATGTCGACTCAATGATCAACCAAAAAATTGGGGAGTCGCTTTGAGCGCAGGCTCAACGATGGATCCGGGTCTTTTGGCGTTGCCGCAGCAGCTGCATGCGTGCGTTGCAGTGGTGCTCATGCAGACCTCCCATCCCGGGAATATCGGTGCAGTCGCCCGGGCCATGATGAATATGGGCTTATCTCGGCTGGTCTTGGTTCAGCCCAAAATTTTCCCTTCTGAAGAAGCGGTGGCACGCGCTGCGGGGGCTGATGCGCTGCTCGCGCGTGCCCATGTTTGTCAAAGCTTGGCCGAAGCGGTCGCTGACGCTCATTTGGTGATTGCAGTCAGTGCGGGTTCGCGTGCCCTGCCTTGGCCGACCCTGAGCCCCAGAGCCTTGGCACAGTCAGTGGTGGAGCGCATAGCGCTGCAACCCGGATTGCGCGTTGCGCTCGTGTTTGGTCGAGAATCGACGGGTTTAAGCAATGATGAGTTGCAGTGCTGCAACTATCACGTGAGCATCCCCTCTGTCCCTGAGTTCTCTTCACTTAATTTAGCCATGGCGGTGCAGGTCATTTGTTATGAGTTAAGGATGGCCCTGCTGCAGCGAGAGAACGACGAGGTCTTGCAAAGCGTGGTACCGCAAGCCTCCGGCTGGGATCATGCTTTAGCGAGTCATGCCGAGGTTGAGGGAGTTTTGGCGCATTTAGAGCGCGTGTTGGTCGAGGTCAACTTTCTTGATCCAGAGCGACCACGAAGTTTAATGCCTCGCATGCGGCGGCTTTTTCAGCGCTCGCATCTCGATAAAATGGACGTTAATATTCTGCGCGGCTTTTTAAATGCCGTGCAGAAGAAACTTCCCAAATAGGTGCCCCCAAATGTTCGATCGCATTCGCAGTGACATCCAGAGCGTGTTTGATCGTGATCCTGCTGCGCGCAACACCTTCGAAGTGCTGACTAATTATCCGGGCTTGCACGCGGTGCTGTTGCATCGTCTGGCGCATCGCCTGTGGAATGCTAATTTCAAGTGGTTGGGGCGCTCGGTCTCAACCTTTAGTCGCTGGTTAACGGGCATCGAAATTCATCCTGGGGCTCAGATCGGCGAGCGTTTTTTTATTGATCATGGCATGGGCGTCGTAATTGGCGAAACAGCAGTCATCGGTAATGATGTGACGCTTTATCAAGGGGTCACGTTGGGTGGGACCTCCTGGAACAAAGGTAAGCGTCATCCCACCTTGAAAGATGGGGTCGTGGTGGGTGCCGGGGCGAAAGTTTTGGGGCCTTTCGAGGTCGGTGAGCACGCAAAAATAGGGTCGAATGCAGTGGTAACCAAGGCGGTTCCGCCAGGGGCTACGGTAGTCGGTATTCCCGGGCGCATCATCCTTAAGAGTGTTGATGAGCCGTCCGAACTGGATGCGGAGAAGCGTAAAAAACTACACGAACATTTTGGCTTTGACGCCTATGGCTTGAGTGAGGAAATGCCCGATCCGGTGGCGCGTTCTATTCGCAGCATACTTGAACACATGCACGAGGTGGATGAGCGTTTAAATACCATGTGTCGCGCGGTCCGCAAGCTGGACTCCAGTTACAAATCGGTCGAGGTGAAACCTTTGAGTGAGGATGACATCGACAGTTGCTTCAAGGAGGAGAAATCCTAACTCTGCGAGCGGTGAGCTGGTGCTGGGTTTGAATTGTTGATTAAATTACTCGGGTATCACATAATCGCGCAATTCCTACTGTTAAGTTTTGAACTTTCATGCGACTGACTACGAAAGGGCGCTATGCGGTGACGGCCATGCTTGATTTGGCTTTGCACGCCTGTCATGGCCCGGTATCGCTATCGGATATTTCCCATCGTCAGGGAATTTCTCTGTCTTACCTTGAGCAATTGTTTGCGCGGCTCCGACACTGCAACTTGGTTAAAAGCTCGCGCGGCCCAGGTGGCGGGTATCAGTTGGCGCAGTCCGACGAAGCCATCTCCATTGCCGCGATTGTCGATGCGGTCAACGAGTCTCTTGATTCAACGCGTTGTCAGGAGCAGGGCAACTGCCAAAATGGCGAAAAATGTTTAACGCATCACCTATGGTCTGATTTAAGTCAGAAAATACATTCATTCTTGTCTGAGATTACGCTGCATGATCTGATGAAAGACCGCGAGGTTCAGATCACTGCGGAGCGTCAAAATCGCAATGCTGGATTGATCTGTGCCAGTCGTAACGACTGAGTGATATCATAGCGTTACCGAGCGGGCTTTAGTTGAGTCCTGATCGCCTTAGCAAATGACGCGAAGTAAACGTAATGAATTCAGACATCATTTACCTAGATTACGCAGCGACCACGCCGGTCGATCCCAAAGTGGCGCAGTGGATGGCAGGATTTCTGACGCTCGATGGGATATTTGCCAATCCAGCATCGCGCTCTCATCGCCTGGGCTGGCAAGCGGAATCGGCCGTCGAAAAAGCCCGCAAGCAAGTTGCGCAGTTGCTCAATGCAGATACAAGAGAGATCGTCTGGACTTCGGGTGCCACGGAGTCGAATAACCTCGCGATCAAAGGTGCTGCGCAAGCCCGGGCAGGGCTTGGCAGGCATCTAGTGACCTCGGCAGTCGAACATAAGTCGGTATTGGATAGCTTCGCCTGGCTTGAATCTCAGGGCTTCGAGGTTTCTTACATACAACCCAATCGTCATGGTGTGATTACGCCCGCTGCGCTTCAGCAAGTCTTGCGGCCAGATACCACGCTCGTTTCCTTGATGGCCGTTAATAACGAAACGGGTGCGCTGAATGACCTCCAGGCATTGAGTGCAGTCGCGCAAGTGCATGGCGCATTAATGCACGTCGATGCGGCTCAGGCGGCCGGTAAGATTGCGCTTGACCTGCAGCAATTGCCGGTTGATTTGTTGTCGGTTTGTGCGCACAAAATTTATGGTCCAAAGGGGATTGGTGCGCTATTTGTTCGCCGTCAGGGGGCGTGGGTTTTACCCGCCCAGATCCATGGCGGTGGGCACGAGCGAGGCATGCGTTCAGGGACTTTGCCTACGCATCAGATTGCCGGAATGGGCTTGGCCTTTGAGTTGGCTGGAGCAAGCATGCTGCAGGAGCAGCAACGAATTGGCGATTTGGCGGAGAGGTTTTTGGCGGCTGTACTTAAATTGCCTGGTGTTGCGCTAAATGGCGATCTGGAAGCTAAAGTTCCGGGGATCATCAATTTGCGCTTTGAGACGGTCGATGCGCAGATGTTGATGAGTGCGCTGCCTCAGCTGGCGGTATCGAGCGGTTCGGCATGTGCCTCGGCCTCGATGGCGCCGTCCTATGTGTTGCAGGCTATGGGTTTGACCCAGGTGCAGGCGCTTAATTCGTTGCGTTTTTCCCTGGGACGCTTTAGCACGGTTGATGAGGTTGAGCGTGCGGTGCACTTACTTAAGCAGGCGCTGACTAAACTGGTGGCTTGAGCCCAAGCAATCTGCTGGTTGTTTGAGCTGCATGCGAGTATAATCTCCGCCGTTTTTTCAGGGATCGCTGATCCAAATTTTAATCTTCTCAGTGGAGTACTTAAACATGGCCGTCGAACGCACGCTTTCCATCATTAAGCCTGATGCAGTTGCCAAGAACATCATTGGTAAAATCTACAGCCGTTTCGAATCCAATGGTCTGCAAATCGTTGCGGCGAAGATGATGCAGCTGAGCCAAGAGCAGGCTGAAGGCTTCTACGCGGAACACAAAGAGCGTCCGTTCTTCAAAGACCTGGTGTCTTTCATGACCTCCGGACCCGTTGTAGTGCAAGTGCTTGAAGGCGAAAACGCGATTGCTAAAAACCGCGACCTGATGGGTGCGACTAACCCGAAAGAGGCGGCGCCAGGTACCATCCGTGCCGA
Source organism: Oleiphilaceae bacterium (assembly GCA_041591755.1). Lineage (GTDB taxonomy): Bacteria > Pseudomonadota > Gammaproteobacteria > Pseudomonadales > Oleiphilaceae > JBFHRI01. Next base: position 5,994 of record JBFHRI010000074.1, on the reverse strand, counting down.
TTTCGCTTCGTCAATCGATGCCAATGCCGTCCATGGTTCAGATTCTGCCAAGTCGGCTGAGCGTGAAGTGGCCTACTTCTTCAAGGCCGAAGAAGTTTGCGCACGCGCGTAATTTTTTTTAAGTATCCAAGGTCAAAGCAGGGGCGCGTTACGCGTTCCTGCTTTTTGTCTATCTGAAACGTCGAATACGAGCATGACTGAAACCACTGAAATAGGCACCTCGGTGCAGGGTGTAGAACCGCGCATCAACTTGCTTGGCCTATCTCGCGCCAAGATGATTGCCTTTTTGGAAACGATTGGTGAGAAACCCTTTCGTGCCAAGCAATTGATGCAGTGGATTCATCAATACGGCGTTGTCGATTTCGATCAGATGACGAATATCAGCAAAGACCTGCGCGCCAAACTCAAACGTGTCAGTTATATCGAGGTGCCCGAAGTTGTTTATCAGGGTATCTCGGAGGATGGCACCCGTAAATGGGTGATGCGCATGCCGGGTGGCAGCAGTATCGAAACGGTACTGATACCCGAAGAAGGCCGTGCCACCCTCTGTGTCTCGTCGCAGATTGGCTGTTCCTTGGATTGTAGTTTTTGTTCGACCGGCAAACAGGGATTCAATCGCAATCTTTCGAGTGCTGAGATCGTGGGTCAAATTTTCAATGCGATCAAGTCATTCGGCGATATCGATCGTACCAAGATTAGACCCGTGACTAATGTGGTGATGATGGGCATGGGCGAGCCCTTGCTTAACTTCGACAACGTGATGGATGCGGTGGATCTGATGATGGACGATTTCGCCTATAGCATCTCTAAGCGACGTCTTACGATTAGCACTGCGGGCGTCGTGCCTGCCATCGATCGTATGGCGGACTTTACAGATGCCTCGATCGCGGTGTCATTGCATGCCCCCAATGATGCGTTGCGCAATCAGTTGGTACCGGTCAATCGCAAATATCCGCTAGCGGTCTTGTTGCAGTCGGTGCGCAACTACTTGTCGCGCCTCAACGACAAGCGCAAAGCGACGATTGAGTACACCTTGCTTGCCGGTGTCAATGACCGACGAGAACATGCCGTGGAGTTGATCGAATTACTGAAAGACTTGCCATGTAAAATCAATCTGATACCTTTCAATCCCTTCCCCAATTCTGGGTACAAAAAACCCTCCAGCATGGAAGTCAGAAAGTTTCAGGAATGGCTGATGGAAGCCGGCTATATCACCACGGTACGCACCACGCGTGGTGATGATATCGATGCGGCATGCGGCCAGTTGGTAGGGCAGGTGGAAGATCGTACACGACGCAGTGAGCGTTATATCAAACTGCAACAGGTCAGTGGATAAACTGAGTATGCCTAACTTTTCCCGTTACGCTCGTCTGCTTTGTTTTTGCTTGCCAGTCTCTCTGGCTGCGTGCGTGACGACCTATGATGGTAGCCTGGCGCGTAAAAAAGACCTCGACAAGGCAGCAGAGCAGTACGTCGAGCTTGGGCTTGAATACATCAAACGCGATGAGTTGCACCGCGCCCGCAAGCATCTGCTGCGTGCGCTCGAGATCAACGATGAAGATGCCGCGGCCCATGGTGCGCTTGGGTTGATTTATCATCAGGAAGGCGAAATTAAACTCGCTGAAAAATCATTCGAAAAATCAATCAAGTATGATTCAAAATTTACTCGTGGTCGGACCTATTATGGCGCGTTCCTGTTCAGTCAAAATCGGTTTGAAGACGCCTTAAAGCAGTTCAAGATCGCCTCTGAAGATACAGCTTATCCGGGGCGCGCTCAGGTCTTTGCCAACCTGGCTTTGTGTTACATCAAGTTGGGAAACAACGCAGAGGCCTTGAATGCATACGAACGCACTTTACGACTCGATCGCAATAATGGTCGCGCGCTCAGCGGGGCCACGGAGCTGTTAATCCAGATGGGCCAGTTCGATAAAGCACAAACTTACTACAATGCCCTGGTGACGATGATCCGAGACCAGGGACTCAGGCATTCCGCGCAGAGTTTGTGGCAGGGCATTCGCATTGCCCGTCACCTTGGTAGTACGGAGCAGGAAAAGGGTTTAGCGGAAGTTTTGGCGACTGAGTTTCCTGGTTCGCCAGAATACGCGGATTATCTTGCCAGTAAAGGTGGAGGCGCACGCCCGTGAATGATATGAGCGCCACCACCGAAAGTCCGGGTAGTTTGTTGCGCCAAGCGCGCGAAAAGGCCGGCTTAAATCTCGCGGTAACGGCTGAACAATTGCACTTGCGACCCAGTGTCGTTGAAGCAATGGAACGCGATAAGTACGAAGAATTTCCTTCTGCCGTGTTCCTGAAGGGCTACTTTCGTTCTTATTGTCGCTTACTGAAATTAGATGAAGCGCAAATGCTCGCTTTGTTGGAGGCGCGCACCGAGACGCATTTCGGGGAAAGAGAAGCGCAACGTTACAGCCAGCTTGAAGCGAAACAACGGGTGCGACGTAATTTGGTGCTGAAAAAAATTGCGTTGTACGGCTTCATCTTAGGGATCATTGTTGCTATTGCGGTGTCTTATTTGGCTCAGCCGCCGGATCAGGAAACCTGGTCCCAACCCGCAGCAGAGCAGCCCCCTGCTGCTGGCAGTCAGTTGCTCACAGAAAATCAGGCATCGACCCGCGCAGAGCCGCAGGAAGAGCCGCAGGAGATGGCGTTGTTGCAAGACACCGACGCGGGAGACGCTGAAGCAGCTGCGGAACCTTCGGAGGTAAGTGTTCTGAGTGATTCGCCAAATCGGGCCGACGCCTTGGAAGCGGATGGTGTGCAGCCTGTAACACCCGCGCTCGTTTTGGATCCCGAGCGCGAGGCGGAGCCACCGCGCGCGGCAATCGCGAGCGGTGATACAGGGGCTACGAATGAGCACGCTGCAACAACGTCGTTACTGGCTCTGAACTTTCAAGGTGATTGCTGGCTGAAAGTGACTAACGGAGCCGGTAAAGTGGTCGAAGCCGCGCTTAAGCGTGCCGGGCAGAGTTTTGAGTCTGCCGGGCCGGCTCCATTTGATTTGGTGCTCGGTAATGCGCGGGTTGCGAAACTGGTCTTTCGTGGGCAAGAAATTGATCTGACCCCCCACACGGCCAGTAATGGTCGCGCCGCGCTGCGACTAGAGTAGTTCTGCCTGAGGCATCACTGTTTTCTGCCTTGAGCTTTAAAGTATCAACACAGTAGATTGGCAAGATGAAGATTGAGTCACCGATAAAACGCAGAGTGTCCCGCAAGATTTGGGTGGGGTCCGTGCCGGTTGGCGGGGATGCGCCGATTTCTGTGCAGAGTATGACCAATACCGAAACCTGTGATGTGCCTGCGACTGTGGCGCAAATCAAGGCTTTGCAAGACGCAGGTGCCGATCTGGTGCGGGTGTCGGTGCCCAGTATGGAGGCCGCAGAGGCATTTCGTGAAATCAAGCTTCAGGCCGAAGTGCCGTTAATCGCGGATATTCATTTCGATTATAAAATTGCGCTCAAGGTCGCGGAGTACGGCGTTGACTGTTTGCGCATCAACCCCGGTAATATCGGACGTGAAGATCGCGTAAAGGCTGTGATTGATTGTGCCAAGGATCGCAATATTCCCATTCGAATTGGTGTGAACGCCGGTTCCTTGGAAAAAGAACTGCAAAAAAAATACGGTGAGCCCACGCCCGAAGCTTTAGTGGAGTCGGCCATGCGTCATGTTGATATTCTGGATCGTTATGATTTTCAGAACTTCAAGGTCAGCCTCAAGGCCTCCGACGTGTTCATGACGGTCGCGGCGTATCGCTTAATTGCGAATCAGATTGAGCAGCCCCTGCATTTGGGTATTACCGAAGCGGGCGGATTCCGATCGGGTGCTGTGAAGTCTGCCGTGGGTCTGGGTATGCTATTAATGGACGGCATCGGGGATACCTTGCGTGTCTCGCTCGCTGCTGACCCTGTTCTTGAGGTTAAGGTGGGTTACGACATTCTCAAGAGCTTGCGCTTGCGTAACAAGGGCATCAATTTCATCGCCTGTCCCAGCTGCTCGCGGCAAAATTTCGATGTAGTGCAAACCATGAACGCGCTAGAGAGTCGTCTCGAAGACATTACCACGCCGCTCGACGTCGCGATTATAGGATGTGTGGTCAACGGCCCAGGTGAAGCCAAGGAGGCCGATCTTGGTTTGGCTGGAGGCAGTCCCAATAATCTGGTGTACGTCGATGGCAAGCCTGATCATAAGGTCGACAACGAGCAACTAGTTGAGCATTTAGAAAAGCTGATTCGTGACAAAGTCGCTGCCAAACAGGCACAAGACGAAAAACTCATTGTGCGCGTTTGATTTATAAAGCACTTTAAATTAAATCAATAATTATCTGTTATAAAAGAGAAAAACATTGTCTAAGATTCAGGCCATCCGGGGCATGAACGATTTGCTGCCGGAGCAGTCCGCCAAGTGGCAGTATTTGGAAGCGAGTGCCAAGCAGGTGCTGGCCCAGTATGGCTTTCGTGAAATCCGTACACCGATTGTTGAGCAGACCGAGCTATTCAAGCGCTCCATCGGGGAAGTGACTGATATCGTCGAAAAGGAAATGTACACCTTTGCCGATCTTAACGGCGATAGTTTGACTTTAAGACCAGAAGGTACGGCCAGCTGCGTGCGTGCGGGGATCGAGCACGGACTCTTGTTCAATCAGACACAAAAGCTGTGGTACGCCGGCCCAATGTTTCGCCATGAACGGCCACAAAAAGGGCGCTACCGCCAGTTTCATCAAATCGGCGCGGAGTGCTTTGGCTTTACCGACGCGGATGCCGACGCTGAGCTCATTATGTTGACCGCCCGATTGTGGCGACAACTGGGGCTCGCTGATCACGTTCAGCTTGAGTTAAATACACTGGGTTTGGCGGAGGAGCGCAAGGCCTTTCGGCAGGCCTTGGTTGACTACCTGACCCCAATTGCGAGTCAACTCGACGAAGACAGTCAGCGTCGTTTACATAGCAATCCGATGCGCATCCTGGATAGTAAGAATGCCCAAACACAAGCTTTATTGGCCGAGGCGCCGAGCTTGCGTGATTTTCTGGGTGAGGCTTCTAGAAATCACTTTGATATTCTTCTGCAACATCTTGATGCTGCAGGTATTAAGTACGTGATCAACTCGCGACTGGTGCGCGGGTTGGACTACTACTGCCACACCGTTTTTGAGTGGACTACGCAGTCGCTGGGCGCGCAAGGAACCGTGTGTGCAGGTGGGCGCTACGATGGCCTGGTCGAACAACTTGGCGGCAAGCCCTGTCCCGGCGTGGGCTTCGCCATGGGTGTCGAACGTTTGGTTTTGATGCTGGAGGCCCTGCAGGGCTTTGGCAGTGAGTTAGATGCACAGGCCGATGTCTATGTCGTCGCCGCAGGAACCGGTGCGACCGCCAAAGCCTTTGAGCTCGCCGAGCGCCTGCGAGACCAGAGTCGCTTGCGTGTGATGCAGAATCTCGGAGGGGGGAGTTTTAAAAGCCAAATGAAAAAAGCCGATAAGAGCCAGGCTCGTGTCGCGCTGATCATTGGCGAGGACGAGCTGGCCAATGCACAGGTCATTATCAAGCCCTTGCAGGAGGAGACGGGCCAGAATACCGTCGCCGAAGCGGATTTGATGGCCGCCTTGCAGGATATATTTAAGGATGCGTTCTAAACGCACAACAGTTTTATACACGTGACAGATATAAAAAATAAGGGGTAAGTCGTGGCAGATCATTTGACCGAAGAAGAACAACTTGCAGCGCTCAAGAATTGGTGGAAGCAAAACGGCAATTCGCTGTTGATGGGCATCGGTGTTGCGCTGGCCTTGGTATTTGGCTGGCAAGCCTATCAGAACAGTGTGATCAACGAGAGAACCGAAGCGTCTGCGCTCTATCAGCAGATGGTGACCAGTGCTACGCAGGATCTGTTTGCGCAGAAGAAGGAAGAGGGCGTGAGTGTGGAGTTTGCGGCCAAGGAACTCAAAGAAAAATACAGCGGCTCGGAGTATGCGCTCTACGGCGCATT
>JBFHRI010000073.1:0-11351 GCA_041591755.1 Oleiphilaceae bacterium | reverse complement strand
CAGGGATCGGTAATATCGAAGTGTAAGACCAAGTCACCATCGTTATAGGTGCGCTTGGCATCAATCGCAAGACCGCCGCGGCTGCTGTCGACGCCGTTAGCTACATCGTTGAACTGTGGGTCGGTGTTGCCCGCGGCAACGTAGTAATCTGCAATGGTTCTCATGGTAGAGAATCCGTAGTGCAGCTCGTTATCTCCAGGCGTCGAGCCGTCTCCTGCAATATCTACGTCGATGCGCAGGTTATCTAGGTAATCACCGCCTGATCCGGTGCCATTACCAATCGAGTTACCCCCCATGCGCATGCCCTGAATGATCAGGTGGCCCGCATCACGGTAAACGAACTCACCCATTTCCCATTGTGATTCGACATCGATGGTAATCCCAGCCTGACCAGAGACGTCCCCCAAGGACTCGTCTTCAAGCAGTTCGACTTCGGCTGAAACAGATGCAGAAATCGCGGCAACTGCAGTCGCCAAGGCGATTTTCCTCATGCCGTTCTTCATGCCTTTCATGATAATGATCTCCAAGTATTTTTATTCATCCGCGCACACATCACACCTCTTTTGGGTGTTTTTAACAGCGTTCCTTGCGCGGTATTAGCCTGATTTTGCTGAAATACTACTGTAACGGACCCGCCCCCCACAAGGCGAAAATCTGCGTCTGAGATACTTGTCACAATCGTAGGAGAAGAACCCTCAAAGGGCAAGCCCAAAGCGGGCTAACTTGCGCGACGTAAAAGGTATAAACCCAATGCCAGACAGGCGAGTATCGGGATTAAGGTTGCAAACACGGGATCAAAACCGAACACCAGACTGGACGGACCCAAAAGATCTTGGGTGTACTTAAACACCAGGCCCACAACCAGGCCGCAGAAGATGCGAAACCCCATCGTCACTGACCGCAAAGGCCCAAATACAAAGGAAATAGCCACCAGAACCAGCGTTGCTGTAGCTAAAGGCTGCAGCAGCTTTTTCCAAAACGCCATCACGTATTCACTGGCATTGAGATTCTGCCCCTCCAGGTAGCGCACGTAATGACGCAAGCCCTGTACCGAGAGGTTCTCCGGCTTCACCATCAACACACTCAAAAGATTTGGCGAGAGATTGATATCCAAAGGATAAGACTTGTATGCGTGCGCTTCGATTCGCTGCGGGCTGTCGAAAATCGTTTCGTTGACGTTTTCTAGAATCCAGTGTCCGCGCTGGAAGATGGCACGCTCGGCAAAGACACTGCTGATAAGCTGGTCTTCGTTGTCAAAATAACTGATCTGAATACCATGCAACGCCCCGTTGGGCTCCACCGCATTGAAATGAAAGAATGCATCACCTTCGCGATGCCATAAGCCATTGGCTGCACCGACATTACGAGCAGCGCCTTGAGCGATCGCTTTGCCGCTTTGCGCAATTTTTTCAGAGTAAGGCGCCACATACTCGCCCACGCCAATACCGATGGCAATTACCAACAAGGCCGGCTTAAACGCCGCATAAAAAATGCGCAGCGTTGACACCCCTGCGGCACGCAGCACCACCAACTCTGAATTCTTACCAAGTGTACCCAAGCCCACCAGACAACCCATAAACACGGCGAGCGGTAAGTAATCGTAGACACGTCGCGGAAGTGTCGCGAGTAAATAGTAAAACACCTGCTCGAGTTGGTAGTTCATGCGCAGATCTTCCATTTCTGCGATAAAGGCGAACACCAGATCCAGCATCAATACGATGGAAAGAATGAGCAAGATAGCCGAGGCAACGCTCGAAACGATATAACGATCGATCCGTCTCACGAGGTCACCTCGCTTGGTGCCGCGCGAAAGCGTCGACCGAACCATAGACCAAGCGGTACTTTATAACGAAGCAGCAAGCCAGCCAGCAAAAACACACTATGAACAACCCACAGACCCAGCCATTCGGGAACCTTTTGATCTTCGATCTTCTTGCGAAGAACGATGAGCAAACCCAAATAGATGACATAAAACATCATCGCAGGAAACAAATGCACAAAACGCCCTTGTCGCGGATTAACACGGCTGAATGACAAGGCAAAAAGTGTCACGATGGGCACCAAAAGCGGGATCGAGATGCGCCACTGCAATAAGGCGCGCGCTTTCGGTGACTCATCACCCCAAAGCGCTGCAGTCGGAATCGCCTCGTCCTTGATCTTACGCGCCTCGGCTACGCCATTGTCAATCACCAAACCGTAGGTATCGAAACGCGTGACCTGGTCATCGGCGTAGCCAGGTCGGCCCAGATAGCGAACGCCATTATGCAAAACCAGGAAGCGCTGTCCGGACGTTGCGTCGATATGCTGCGTACCGCTGTGCGCGCGCAGAATCTGTACCTGATTCTCTGACTCTTCACTGATGAATACGCCATACATGGTGCGTTTATCGTCACTGAGCCGTTCGGTATAGGTCACGCGTTGCCCGGAGCTTAGCGATTGAAACCTCCCCGGCAATAACATCTCAAACTCGGTCAGTCGCGACTGATCTTCGAAAATCTTCTCAACCTTATTCATCCCCCATGGTGTTACATAGAGCGATAGGGCTGCGACGCAAAGCGCCACAAACAATGAGATGGCCAAAGTATGCAACATTAGACGTCGCTCGCTGTAGGCACAGGCATGCAGCACCGTCATCTCGCTTTCCAGATACATGCGACCATAGCTCAGTAGCAGGCCGATAAAGAGACCCAGCGGCAGGATGAGCTCCAAAAACCCAGGTAAGCGATAGCCCATGATGGCGAACAATACGTCAGGAGACAGCGTGCCACTTGCCGCCTGCGCCAGGTATTTGATAAAACGGCCACTCATGAAGATCAACAGCAGTACAAAGGTGACTGCCAGCATGGTGCCGAGGATCTGGCGCGAGAGATATCTAAAAATAACCAAAGCTAAGAAATCCGAGACTGTGAGCAGTTGAGGGTCTAAGGTATGCTTGTGGCACTTTGATTGAGCCAGTGCACACGCAGTCACTTCGGCTCCCCTCAATTCAGGTTTTACCCTCTAATAAAACGAGAAGGCGATGAAATATAATACAAGCGCGACTGAAATAGCGAATCTGAAAAGCGATCTTTTCTGCTTGCCGGTGTTTGCCGGAACGAAATCCCTGCCGCAGAGCGACGCTATCGCAAACACCTATCTTGCTGCCTGGCTTAAAGCGCATAAACCTGAATTCGAAATCGGTGAGACGCATTATCTGCCCTCACCCGAGGCCAACGTCAAAGGCATCCTGCTACTGGGCCTGGGGAAGGCCGACAAACTCGATGTGCTGAAATTGCGCAACGCGCTCAAATCTCTGGCGAGCGAACTGGCCAAGTTCAAACCCAAATCGGCGATCGTACAAGTTCCTGAATTCCCCGATTCGGCGCCGACCCATAAGCAGTTTGTCCGCTTTGCCGTCGAAGCGATTGAAGACCAATTGTACGTTTTTGACGCGTACAAAAGTAAAAAAGCCCCTAAACGCGCGTTGAGCAGCCTAACGTTTAACACCGACAGCCAAGATCTCAGCAAGGCGCTCGGTGTTATCGCCAAGCAAGCGCATGCGCTGACCATCGGCAAGAGCTTTACGCGTGATTTGGGCAATCAGCCGGGCAATGTCTGCACACCGGCATATTTAGCCGAGCAAGCGGAAAGCTTGGCCAAGTTGAGCGATCGCGTTCAGGTGACCGTCATGGGACGCAAGGACCTGGAAAAAATGAATATGGGGGCCTTTATTTCGGTGGCCAAAGGCAGCGTGCTGGAGCCCAAGTTAGTCACCATCGAGTATCAGGGAGCCAGCAAGAAAGTGGCACCTCATGTACTGGTGGGTAAAGGCATCACCTTTGACACCGGTGGTATCAGCCTTAAGCCCGGCCTCAACATGGACGAGATGAAATACGACATGTGTGGCGCGGCATCGGTGCTCGGGACTTTACGTGCAGTGATTGAACTGGGACTTAAAATTAACGTTGTTGGAGTCATGGCCTGCGCAGAGAACATGCCGGCCGGCAATGCCTCCAAACCCGGCGATATCGTGACCACCATGTCCGGCAAAACTGTCGAGATCCTGAACACCGACGCTGAAGGACGCCTGGTGCTGTGCGACACCCTCACCTACGTGGAAAAATTCAAACCCGCTTCGGTGGTGGATATCGCCACCCTGACCGGCGCTTGCATTATTGCGCTGGGTCACCACACCTCGGGCCTGATGAGCAATAATGACGCCTTGGCCGAGAGACTCACTCAAGCAGGTGTGCAGGCTTACGATCGGGCTTGGCGCATGCCAATCTTTGAGGAATACCACAAACAACTGGAAAGCCCCTTTGCCGATTTGCAAAATATCGGCGGCCCGCCGGCCGGTAGCATTACCGCCGCCTGCTTCCTGGCCAAGTTCACTGAAAGCTATGCCTGGGCTCACCTCGACATCGCAGGTAGCGCTTGGGTCTCGGGCGGTAAGGACAAAGGCGCGACGGGCCGCCCCGTTCCCCTGCTGACACAGTATCTGATCAATTTGGCGAGCAATGACGCAGGTTGATTTTTACTTGCTGGCGCAAAACGATCTGGCGGAACAGATGCAGTTTTGCGCTCGGCTGTGCGAAAAAGCAACGGCCCACCAATTGCGGGCGCATGTGTTGACGTCTAGCGCTTTCGAAACCAAGGCCTTGGACGAGGCGCTATGGTCCTATCGCGAGGACAGTTTTCTACCGCATGCGGTAGAAGACCAGGCGCAAGCCTGTGTCGAACGCGTGACCCTGTCGCATGCTTCAATAAAAAGCGCGCATCAGGATCTGTTGGTGCTGACCCAGCCGCGCCTGAGCCCGGGCTGGGAGGCTTACCGTCGCGTCGCCCTGGTGATTGCCAATGACGAGCGACTGATCCAAGCCTCACGACAGCTTTATCGGCAGCTGCAAACCCAAAGATTCACCTTGAACATTCACGACCTACGTCGGAAATAAGCGCAGACCCAATTTTCCGGTTATAATGCCGCGCCCTGAGGCCCTGCGCAGCGCGGCTCATCCCAACTTCCAGCAAACAGTGCATCTAAACGACATTATGGAAAAGACTTACCAGCCCAAAGACCTCGAACAAACCTGGTACACCCAATGGGAGGACCACGGCTATTTTCGTCCTTCCGGCACCGGGCCGGCCTACTGCATCATGATTCCACCACCGAACGTGACCGGCAGCCTGCACATGGGCCATGCCTTCCAGGACTCGATCATGGACGCGCTGACCCGCTATCACCGCATGAAGGGTCACAATACGTTGTGGCAAGTTGGCACCGACCATGCGGGCATCGCCACGCAGATGGTGGTGGAGCGCAAGCTGGCGGCCGAAGAAGGCAAGACGAGACACGACCTCGGACGCGAGAATTTCCTCGAGAAAATCTGGGAATGGAAGGCACATTCCGGCGGCACCATCACGCGCCAGCTGCGTCGCCTCGGCGCCTCGGTGGACTGGGACCACGAGCGCTTCACCATGGACGACGGCTTCTATCGCGCGGTGCAGGAAGTCTTTATCCGTCTGTACAAAGACGAACGGATCTATCGTGGTAAGCGCCTGGTCAACTGGGACCCGAAACTGCACACGGCGATCTCTGACCTTGAAGTTGAGAACAAAGAGAAGAAAGGCCATTTGTGGCATTTCCGCTATCCCCTGTGTGATGGCTTGAAAACGGCCGAAGGCGCCAATTATCTGGTGGTCGCCACGACGCGCCCCGAGACCATGCTCGGTGACAGCGCGGTGGCCGTGCACCCGGAAGATGAGCGCTATCAAAACCTGATCGGCGGCTTTGTCGAATTGCCTCTGGTCAAACGTCGCATTCCGGTCATCGCCGACCATTATGTCGACCGTGAGTTTGGCACCGGTTGCGTGAAGATTACGCCCGCACACGACTTTAATGACTATGAAGTCGGCAAACGGCACCAGTTGCCGCTGATCAATATTATGTCGAAGGATGCCGCAATTCTGGCGCAAGCCGAGGTCTGCCATCTCGACGGCACCCCCGACAGCAGCGTCGATGCCAGCTTGCCCGCCGACTTCGCCGGCCTGGACCGCTTCGACGCACGCAAAAAGATCGTCGCCGATTTCGAAGCCCTGGGCCTGCTCGAAAAAATTGCCGACCACGACCTCAAGGTCCCTTACGGCGACCGCTCTGGGGTGGTCATCGAGCCCCTACTCACCGATCAATGGTTCGTACGTACCGCCCCGATGGCCAAGACCGCCATTGAGGCGGTCGAGGATGGTCGCATCCAGTTCGTGCCTAAGCAATACGAGAACATGTACTTCGCCTGGATGCGCGACATTCAGGACTGGTGTATCTCACGTCAGCTGTGGTGGGGCCATCGCATTCCTGCCTGGTATGACAACGAAGGCAAGGTGTATGTGGGGCGCGACGAGGCGACGGTGCGTGCCGACTATGGCTTAGCGGCTGATCTAGCCTTACAGCAAGACGAAGACGTGTTGGATACCTGGTTCTCCTCGGCCCTGTGGACCTTCGGCACCCTGGGCTGGCCTGAAGATAGCGAGCGCCTGAAAACCTTCCACCCGACCGACGTGCTGGTGACCGGCTTCGACATTATCTTCTTCTGGGTCGCGCGCATGATCATGATGACCATGCACTTCATCAAGAATGAGGATGGCACGCCCCAGGTGCCGTTCAAACACGTGTATGTCACGGGTCTGATTCGCGACGAACACGGCGATAAGATGTCCAAGTCCAAAGGCAACGTGCTGGACCCTCTGGACATGATCGACGGCATCGATCTTGAAGCCCTGGTAGAAAAACGCACCGGCAACATGATGCAGCCGCAACTGGCGGAAAAAATTGCCCAACGCACACGCAAGACCTTCGTCAACGGCATCGAAGCCTACGGCACCGACGCCCTGCGCTTCACCCTGTACTCACTGGCCTCCACCGGCCGTGATATCAACTGGGATATGAAGCGGCTCGAGGGCTATCGAAACTTCTGCAACAAAATCTGGAATGCGGCGCGCTATGTCTGGCTGAACACCGAAGGCCAGGACTGTGGTCAGGCGGGCACTGAGATGCAGCTGTCGCTGGCCGATCGCTGGATCCGTTCACGCTTACAGGCCACCGAACAACAAGTGATTCGATACCTGGATGAGTTCCGTTTCGATCTGGCTTCGCATGCGATTTATGATTTTGTCTGGAATGAATACTGCGACTGGTATCTCGAGCTGAGCAAGCCCGTTCTGACCGGCAGCGAAACGGACCCAGCGCAACTACGCGGCACCCGTCATACGCTGGTCAGCGTGCTGGAAGCGACGATGCGTTTGGCGCACCCCTTTATTCCGTTTATCACCGAAGAAATCTGGCAGCGCATGGCGCCCTTGGCCGGCAAGTCTGGCGCCACGATCATGAACCAAGCCTATCCGCAGCCGGATCAAGCCAAGATCGATGAAGCGGCAGAGGCGGATATCGAATGGGTGAAGGCGGTCGTGCTGGCCATTCGCACCATTCGAGGCGAGTTGGTGATTGCCCCCGGCAAGCCTATTCCAGCAATCCTGCGTCAGTTGAGCGACAGCGACCGTACCCGGGTCTTGGCACATCGCGAGTTGATTTGCGCCATCGCCCGACTGGAATCGCTGAGTATCATGGATCAGGGCGAGGCGCCGATGGCGGCAACGCAGTTGGTTGGCCAGATGGAAGTCTTAGTCCCGATGGCGGGCCTGATCGATACGGCGGCGGAAATCAAACGCCTGGAAAAAGAAGTCGACAAGGCACAAAAAGAAATCGCTCGCTTGCAAGCCAAGCTGAGCAACGACAAATTCGTCGCGAACGCGCCCGACGATGTGGTGCTGAAGGAGAAGGAAAAACTGGCCGAAGCGCAAACCAGTTTTGACAAGTTCTCGGCCCAGATCACTAAACTCAGGGCACTTTGATCACGATGCCAAAGTCCATCCGAGGTCAGCAGCCATGATCCATATTGTGGGTCATGGCGCCCTCGGCTGCCTCTGGGCCAGTTACTTGGCCGATCAACAAGCGCTTCGATTCATCGACACACGGCCCCAATCAGAGGCGTCTTCGATACAATTCAAGCGGCACCTGGCGTTCGCCCATTCAGTGAGTGAGCAGATCGACACGACGCATCACTTTAGCTGTCTTCGACCGGGCGATCTGAGTGGCCAGATTTCTACCTTGTTGCTTTGCACTAAAAGCTACGCGACGCTCGAAGCGCTCGCGCCATTAATGCCCTACATTAATGAGCAGACCCAGATTTATTTGTTTCAGAATGGTCTGGGTAGCCAGTACGCGCTGCTCAATCGTTACCCTCATTTGAAGTTCTGTGCCGCCGTCAGCACCGAAGGTGCCTATCGTGACAGTGACGGTACGCTCGTGCATGCCGGCAAAGGCCAGACCTTTCTGGGCTGGCTCAATCCCCGGAGCGAATCTTGCGAAATTTTACCCGCTCCGCAATTGGAACAAGCCGTGGTGCCCGATATAGCCGAGCGGCTCTGGCGCAAGCTCGCCATTAACTGTGCCATCAATCCGTTCACCGCGATCTTGCGTTGCCGCAATGGCGAGATTACCGACTCCGACTTGTTTCGTTCGCTCTGGCAGCCCTTGCTGGATGAGTTAAGTATGCTGTTAAACGCGCAAGGCATTGCTTCCTCACGCGCCGAATTGCGCGAGCAGATATTGGAAGTCATTCACAAGACCGGGCAAAACTACTCCTCGATGTGTCAGGATGTCCTGCGCGGACGCCCCACTGAGATCGATGATATCAATGGTTTTGCCTGGCAACGCTTACAGCGCCTCGGGCTGCCCTATCGCGCCAATCACACGCTATGGGAGCAAGTCCGTGCACTTGGGCATTGATCTGGGTGGCACCAAGACCGAGATCGTCGCCCTGGCTGCCGACAAAAGCATACTCTGGCGCCACCGAGTCGCCTCACCCCAACACGACTACCCAGCCACCTTGCGCACGATCCAATCCTTGGTCGAGACCGCGGAACAACAATTCGGCGCAGCCAGCTCGCTCGGCATTGGCATTCCCGGGGCGCTCTCGCCGCACACCCGTCGCGTCAAAAATGCCAACTCCACCTGGCTGATCGGCCAGCCCCTGCAAACAGACCTGGAACAATCACTACAACGCCCCGTCGCGCTGGCCAATGATGCCGACTGTTTTACCTTATCCGAAGCCATGAACGGCGCCGCGCGGGGTTATCGAAGCGTTTTCGGGGTCATACTGGGCACCGGCGTCGGGGGCGGCTTTTACCTCAACGATCGCCTGGTCCAAGGCCCCAATGCCATCAGTGGCGAATGGGGCCACAACCCCCTGCCCTGGCGCCGTGAGGATGAGAGCGCACGTCCATGCTACTGCGGTAAAGCCGGCTGTATTGAAACCTTCCTGTCCGGCCCCGGCTTTGCTGCGCAACACCACCTGCTGCACCCAGACCAGGCAATGCGTAGCGAAGAGATCGTTAGACTGGCGCGCCAGGCGCAAAGCGCCGCCAAGGTCAGCCTGAATCGCTATATAGACCAACTAGCGCGCGCTTTAGCCAGCGTGATCAACACGATTGATCCCGAGATCATTGTGCTCGGCGGGGGGATGTCGAATATCCAGGAACTCTATGCGGGTGTCAGCGAGCGTTTGCCGCGCTATGTTTTCGGAGGCGAATGCAGCACTCCGATTTGCGAAGCACTGCATGGGGATTCGAGCGGGGTGCTCGGGGCAGCCTGGTTGGGAATTTGGGGTCAGAGTAAAAACTCATGACGTTTTTACTCTGACACCAAACTCCCAACGTGTCAGCTTCAATCCTCTCTTAGCAATGAATACAACTCCTCAGCCAGCGCCTTGAGTTGCGCAGCTTTCTGAGCAGGCAGGTTAATCTGACACATCAGCTTGTCGGGGACTTCTGCCGCAGGCGCCATTAAGGACCGGCCCTTGGGCGTAATCTGCACCACCTTTTGTCTGGAGTCTTCAGTCGATTTACGCAGCGTAATTAAGCCTTTTCCCGCTAAGCGCTTTAGCAGTGGAGTGAGGGTGCCCGCGTCAATTCGGGTTCGCTCCACCAAGCGACCAATTATCACCCCATCTTCTTCCCAAAGCGCCAGCATCACGAGATATTGAGGATAGGTTAAATCAAGCGCCTCCAGCAGCGGCCGATACGCTCTGACCAGTGCATTCGTCGCCGCATAAAGTGCATGGCAAATCTGGTTTTCCAGCTTCAGTTTGGGATCAGTGACCATCGATGATGTCTCCTTGATGGAGATTTAGTTTGTGCACAAACTATTGACATGTCAACTCAACAACCCAATACTTTGCGCACAAACTATTTTTAAACCAGCGATCTCCCCGAGGAAATAAGCCATGTCGACCGCAAGAAATATTACAGTGATCGCTGGGGCCACCGTGTTTTGCGCGGCAATTGGCATTGCGTTGACATGGGACAGCCGGCGCGAAATTCCTAAACAACTGGCCATCGCCGAAGAGTATGAGTTTGCCGATGAGCCGGCCACCGAACTTGCATTGGTCGACGTACTTAAGGGCGCGGTGGCGCAACGCTACGCATCCAGCCACACCAAACGTGACGCTCACCCTAAGTCGCATGGCTGCGTTCGCGCTGAGTTCTCGATCAATACCGGGCTTAGTGAAGCGCTCAAGGTTGGTCTCTTTAGCCAGGAGCGCACTTACCCGGCTTATATCCGGTTTAGCACCGGCTCGGGGAAAGTCGAATCGGACACCCAAAAGGAATTTCTGGGCATGGGCATCAAGGTCATGGGCGTTGATGGCGAAAAACTGATTGCCAATGAAACTAAGACGCAGGACTTTTTGTTTATCAGTACTAATGTCGAGGCGGTGCGCACCTCGAAGGAGTTTTTAAAGGTTGTGGAGGCCTCTCTGGCCGGCAACCCACTGCGCTATTTCTTAAATCCCACGGATTTACATCTTCCGGAATTCATCGCTGCCGCCAAATCCAAAAAACATCACACGTCCCCCTTGGACATACGATATTGGAGTACCACGCCTTACTTGTTTGGTGAGGGCAAGGCCGTGAAATACTCAGTGAAACCGTGTGAGGCGTCCACGCGAAAGCTGCCGGACCCACTCACCGACAACTATTTACGAGAAGCCATGGTGGATCAGCTCTCCAAGGGAAACATGTGCTTTGACTTTATGGTGCAGTTTCAACAAGACGCCCATGCCCAACCGATTGAAGATGCCTTTGTGGAGTGGGAAGAAGAAGCCACACCGTTTATCAATGTCGCCCGCGTCAACATACCCCAACAGACCTTTGATACCCCAGCAATGAACGACTTTTGCGAAAACCTTTCTTTGAATCCCTGGCATGCCCGAGTCGAGCACCGCCCCTTGGGCAATATGAATCGGGCCCGCAAGCGGGTGTAT
>JBFHRI010000072.1:0-11591 GCA_041591755.1 Oleiphilaceae bacterium | reverse complement strand
GCTAGAAGTCCGCGATTACAAAGGTGACGAAGTCCGCAAACCCCTGACACACAAGGCCTGTAGCGCGGGGTGCAGGCATAAAAAAAGGTGAACTGAGATCAGTTCACCTTTTGGTATTGGTGGAGACGGCGGGAATTGAACCCGCGTCCGCCAGTCCTCTGCCATTGGCTCTACATGTTTAGGACCCTCTATTAAGTTAACCTCAGACGACCCGGAGGGCAGGGTGTAAGAGGCGATCTCCTGAGTTTTCGCGCGAGTAACTGGAGCAGTTACACAGGCTAGCCTGTTCTAGATGACACTCTTAAAAACCGCGATACAGGCATCTTGGCAAGAGTGCTAGCGGCCCTTAGGCTGCTAGAGCGTAGCTTTCGTCGTTTGCGACTATAGTTTGCAGCAATTGGAGTACGAGTGTCACTGCCCACTCGACATGCACCGCTGGGTTCGTTACCGACGTCGAAGCCATGTCGTCCCCTTGGTTGCAACAGTATATGGGGCCGGGCTTGGCCTTTACAAGGGCGGGGGGCGAGATATCTGTAGGTATTTGTGACGCGTGCCGGCCCTTATTGTTTGACGTGTTCGCGGATGACGCGTTGTTTTTGGCGGTTCCAGTCGCGTTCTTTCTCGGACTCACGCTTGTCGTGGGCTTGTTTGCCTTTCACCAGGGCGATTTCGCACTTCACGTGATTGCCCTTCCAATAAAGGGCCAGCGCGACGCAGGTTTCTCCGGTCTTGGCGATGTTGCCCTGAATGCGATTCAGCTCGCGCTTATTCAGCAGCAATTTGCGCGTGCGCTTGGGATCGGCGATGACATGGGTACAGGCGGTTCTTAAGGGCGTGATATGGGCGCCCAGCAGCCAGGCTTCGCCGTTTTTGATGATGACGTAGGAGTCAACCAGTTGCACTTTGCCCTCGCGCAGGCTTTTGACTTCCCAGCCGGTTAGCACCATGCCGGCCTCGAAACGTTCTTCGATGTGGTAGTCATGCTTGGCTTTTTTGTTCAGCGCAATCGTATTGCTATTAGGCGCGGGCTTCTTCTTGCTCATGATCTCGGTCTGTCCTTTGCGGGGCCGCTATTCTAACTCAAGATTGAATCAATGTGCGCTTTTGCATCAAGCGGAGTAAAATGCGCCGTTTAGTTTTGGTAGAAATCGGATAAGCGATGTCTCTGGCGATTGAGCGTTCGGCACTTGTGATGTACTCGCAGCAGCAAATGTTTGAGCTGGTCAATGATGTGCCGGCCTACCCCTTGTTTTTACCCTGGTGTTCCGGCTCTTCGGTGCTCGAACTCGGTGAGCGTTTTATGGTGGCCGATATCGAAGTGAGCAAGGGTGGGGTGCGTCAGCGTTTTGTGACGCGCAACGAATTTGCCGAGCGTGATCGTATATCGATGAGCTTGGTCGAAGGTCCGTTTACGTTTTTGCGCGGCGCCTGGGAATTCAAGCCGCTGCGCGAAGACGCCTGCAAGATTAGCCTGAATTTGCAGTTTGAGCTCAAGCAGGGGCTGGCGCGTATGGCTTTTGCAACGGTTTTTCAGCATGCGGCAAATAGTATGGTCGACGCCTTTTGTGCGCGTGCCAGCCAGATATATCGTTAGTTTTCTTGGTTGAATAGGAAGGCAATGGAAGACAAGATCGAGATTGAAGTGGCCTACGCCCGACCGGATCGGCAAAAGATTCTGAAGCTGGACGTGCCGGTCGGGTCGACCGTTTACGAAGGTGCTAAAAAGTCTGGCATTGATCAGTTTTTCCCCGAGATCGATTTTGAGTCGATTGATATGGGGATTTTCGGCAAGGTGGTAAAAAATCCGAAGGAAGAGAAGCTGCGTCAGGGGGATCGGGTGGAGTTATATCGGCCTTTATTGATCGACCCCAAGCAGGCGCGGATTAATCGGGCGAAGAAGTAGTTGGCCAGTTGAAAAGCTTGTCGTCCCGTGGCTTGACCACGGGATCTTGAGCCGGCGAGGAGTGGTTGGAGGGGGATTCCGCGGTCGAGCCGCGGAATGACTGTTTAAATTGGCGCAATGACTGCTGATTTGGTGGAACGACAGCTAATTTGGTGGACCGACAGCTAATTTGGCGGAACGACAGCTACTTTGGCGGAACGACAGCTTAAGCCTCAATAAACCGGATTATCTTCCAACAACTCCCCTTCATGCCGTGTGTACACGCCATTCTCATAATGCACAACGATCAACTGGCGCAGAATCTCGCCGCCTGAGGCCTGGTAAGTGTACAGGTAATTCTCACGACTCGAGTTGAACAGATTCTTCACCGTTGGGGTGCCGAGTACAAAGTGCACCTGGTCGCGGGTCATGCCAGGTTTTAGGGTGTCGAGCATTTCCTGGGTGATGATGTTGCCTTGCTGCACGTTAATTTTGAAAACGCCCGGAAACGAGCAGCCCTGCAGCAGGCAGAGGCAGAATATCAGGCTGATCAGCTTGTTTTGCATGTGCTACCGAATTCCTCTATCTTTGTAGCCGTTTCTGGGAGCCGCATCATACCTGAATCTGGGTGGTGCGTCATAGCCCGAATCCGCCGCATCGCGCATGCCGTGAACGGCTGCGGCCCGAGAGGCCTGTCTACACCACGCGTTACGCAAGTAAGCGCAAGAATCTTAAGAATAACGAGCTAATCAAAGAGCAAGATCAACTATGGCGGATAATGCTGAGCTGAAAAAGGCAGGTCTCAAGGTGACCCTGCCGCGCCTGAAGGTACTGGGTTTGCTGGAAAGCGCTAAAGACCAACACTTGAGTGCAGAAGATGTTTACAAGGCCTTGCTGGAATCAGGCGACGATGTGGGCCTGGCGACGGTGTACCGGGTATTAACGCAGTTCGAGGCCGCGGGTTTGGTCTTGCGCCATAACTTCGAGGGCGGCCATGCCGTATTTGAACTGGCAACCGACGAACATCATGATCATATGGTGAATACGGTTAGTGGTGAGGTCATCGAGTTTTTTGACCCGGTGATTGAGGAGCGTCAGAAGCAAATTGCCAAAGAGCATGGCTTTGAGTTGGTGGACCATAGCCTTACCCTCTACGTCAAGCCGATCAAGAGATAACGACTGAATCCGTTTGTGAGGTTCAATAAAAAAGCCAATCGCGGATGCGATTGGCTTTTTACTTTGCGAGCTTAAGCCTTGGCTTTTTGAGTTTGCGCCTGCTTTCTGCGCGCGAAGCCGAGCATGGCCAGACCAATGCCCATTATCGCCATCGTGGCCGGTTCAGGCACAGAGGCGATGGTGATGCTGGTGCGAATCCAGGCGTTGTTGGGCATGTTGGCGTTAAAATTACTCGATGTGTAAATCCAGTTGGCATTGTTACTGATGCCGCTCACTGCGCCGCCATTGTTATTCGTCCAAATATTATTGCCGCCATTAGCGCCATACTGGGTGGCGTACTGGATCAGGCTGCCGGTCGTTGGATTGAATATTTCCCACATGGATGAGCTGTAATGGGCGCCGCCTGTCCAGAGGATTTCTGCCAGCAAGCCCGCTGGGTTGCCTGATGAGCCTTGGCCTTGATTGACGACATGCCACGCAAAGTGATGCGTGCCTGCATCCAGGTTTAATGCCAGGGTGCTGGAGCGCTGCCAATTATTGAAATTGCTATTGCTTGCGCCCAACGCATTCCAGCTCTGCTGAGCAGTACACGTGCTGTTTGTGCACAAGCCACCGCCCGCAATAATGTTATCTGCCGTCATGTTGAGGGTAACCGGTACAGCATGCGCTGCGGCGCTCAGCCCAATAGATAGAGCAAGGGTGCTTATGAACTGCTTAATCATAATGATTCCTGGGTAAAAAATTGAGGCAATCGGGTTTCACCGGGCGGTGACAGAAGTTAGAAAGTTGATAAGTAAAAGTTATATGTAGTGGTGAGTTTTAGAAAGGCAGGATTTAAAAACGATTGTGAATTGTATTGTGAAGTGTGTGAAGGTGTTCACATACCGAGCCCTCATCGCTGAGGCATGGTTTTTTGCGCGCTTTGCGTATTGCTGTTTCGCTGGCGATGGGGCGTGACACGATAAGTGATCACGCCAGCTCCAACATCTCCTGTGCATGCGCCAGCGTTTGCTCCGTAATCTCAATGCCGCCCAGCATGCGCGCAATTTCTTGCGTGCGTTCGGCAGCGTCCAAGGGGCGAATATCCGAGCAGACTTTGTCCTCTTTGAGGCTTTTACTGATAAATAGGTGATGATGACCTTGGGCAGCGACTTGCGGCAGATGGGTCACGCAAATGACCTGACCCTTTTCGCCAATCACCTTCAGCATGCGACCGACAATCTGCGCCGTGCCACCACCGATGCCGGAGTCGACTTCATCAAACACTAAGGTGGGGATGGTCGAGCGCTGCGCGATAACCACCTGGATGGCCAGGCTGATACGCGAAAGTTCACCGCCGGAAGCGACCTTGCTCAAGGGTTTGGGCGGATGGCCGGGGTTGGTGCTGACCAGAAATTCGATGCTATCGAGGCCGTGTCGACCCGCATGCTCTGCGTCCAATTCGCTGAAGTCCAGCACGAACTGTACGTTCTGCATATTGAGCTGTGCCAGCTTTTCTTGAATTTGTTGTTCCAGTACTCGCGCAGAGTGTTGACGCTGTTCGCGTTGCTGCTGCGCGAGCTTCAGAAAGTGTTCGTAAAGTTGCGCGACTTGTTCGCGTAAAGCGTCGAGATTTTGATCCCCGCCACTGAGTTCCGCCAACTGTCCGGCCAGCGTTTGATGCAAGCCGTAGAGCTCTTCCGGTGCACAGCGATGTTTGCGAGCCATCTGATAGGCGGCACTGAGGCGCTCTTCCACCGCTTGCAGGCGCTCTGGATTTAGTTCGAAACTGTCGAGAAAGTGGTTCAGATTGGATGCTGCCTCGCTGATTTGGATCAGCGCCTCTTCCAGCATATTGCGGGTTTCGGAGAGCAGACGGTTTTCGGTGGGAATTTGATCCAGAGCATGGTTGGCGGCATGCAATAGGCTGTGCGCACTGGCATCGCCTTCACTACATAGCTGCAGGGCCTGATTGGCGCCACTGAGTAGGGCTTCAGCGTTAGCCAGCTCTGCTTGTTCGGCCTCTAGTTCGGCCAGTTCATGTTCGCCCAGCGCCAGTCGGTCTAGCTCTTCGACCTGGAATTGGAGTAGCTGTAATCGCTCGCTGGCGGCTTCTTGATTATCTTCCAACTCTTTTAGGCGGCTACGTTTTTGCTGCCAGGCATCATAAGCGCTACTGACACTTTGGTTCAGTGAGCCCAGCTCCGCAAATTGATCCAGTATCTCCCGATGTTGCTCCTTGCGCAGCAAAGACTGATGCGCATGCTGGCTGTGAATGTCGATCAATTGTTCGCCAATATCCTTGAGATCCTGCAAGGAACAGGGTTGGCCATTGATGTAGGCGCGGGAACGACCCTCTGCGGTAATCACGCGGCGCAGGATGCATTGTGCGTCGGCCTCTAGGTCGCGCGACTTGAGCCAGCTTAGTGCCTGTGGGATCTGGGCCAGGTCGAAGACCGAGCTGAGTTCTGCTTTGTCTTCACCGTGGCGCACCATGCTGGAGTCTGCGCGATCACCCAGGGTCAGGCCGAGTGCGTCGAGAATGATCGATTTGCCGGCACCGGTTTCGCCGCTGAGCACGGTCATACCGGGTTCAAAGTTCACTTTAAGCTGGTCGGCGATAGCGAAATTTTTGACGATCAGTTGAGTCAGCATGGTTCCTGGCAAGTGCGAGTTTCAGTTGGGGGCAGTGTACGTTTAGCGCGGCACCGGGTAAAGCGGGGTCAATTTCAAAATTGACCCTTGAAACCCCTGGCGGGAGCCCCATATAGGCAAGCGATTCGAATTTAGAGAGGCCGTTCGGCACTGCTTGCAGTGCCCGGAGCGGTATTTTTTCTTTAATTGGCTGATTGACAAGGGGCAGGACTAGGTGAGTAAAGAAGAGCAGAAACCAGACGAGCTGAACGCGGCTGCGGCAGAAGATGCGGCAGCGCAAGCAGAGTCGCAGGCGGCCTCGGGTGCGGCAGGCAAAGATTGGGAGGCCGAAGTGCGGCGCCTGCAGGAAGAGCTTGACTCTGTGAGAGAGCAATCGTTGCGCGTGGCGGCGGAGATGCAGAATGTGCGTCGACGTGCCGAAATGGATGTCGAAAAGGCGCATAAATATGGCTTGGAGAAGTTTGCCAAAGAACTCTTGCCGGTGATCGATGGCTTGGAAAAAGCGATTGAAGCCGAAGTCGCCGCAAATAACGAGATGACTCCATTGCGAGAAGGTGTCGAGCTAACGCTGTCGATGTTGCTTGCCGGTATTCGCAAGTTCGAGGTCGAGCAGATTGATCCCGTGGGGCAGCCGTTCAATCCGGAGCTGCATGAGGCCATGACCATGGTCGAGGTGCCGGGTGCTGAGCCCAACTCTGTGGTGGCCGCCATGCAAAAAGGCTACACCCTGCATGGGCGTTTATTGCGTCCGGCGATGGTGGTGGTTGCGAAGGCATCGCAGGCGTAACTGAAGATCGCCCCGGTGTGTTGCTCAAAGCCCTCTGCAGCTTAATTTTCGCAGTGTGGCTTGAAATAGCAAAAACCGCACACACATAGGGTTTAACTCAAAAATTGAGTGCCCGCCAAACCGACCTGCATTCCCATTGCGCTGTCGGTCAGGGCTGAACAAAGAACTTTTTTAGGTGGAGCTAGTAATGGGCAAAATCATCGGAATCGACTTGGGAACAACCAACTCTTGTGTGGCGATCATGGAAGGCGGCAAGCCAAAGGTCATCGAGAATGCGGAAGGTGATCGCACCACGCCGTCGATCATCGCCTACACCGAAGACAACGAAATTCTGGTCGGTCAGTCCGCCAAACGTCAGGCGGTGACCAATCCTAAGAACACGCTGTTTGCGATCAAGCGTTTGATCGGGCGTCGTTTTGAAGATGATGTCGTGCAGAAAGACATCAAGATGGTCCCGTACAAAATCAGTAAGGCCGATAACGGCGATGCATGGGTAGAAGTCAAAGGCGATCGCAAGGCGCCGCCACAAATTTCGGCCGAAGTGCTGAAGAAAATGAAAAAGACCGCCGAGGATTATCTGGGCGAGGCGGTGACGGAGGCGGTTATTACGGTTCCGGCGTATTTCAATGACTCACAGCGCCAGGCGACCAAAGATGCTGGACGTATTGCCGGCCTGGATGTTAAACGCATCATCAACGAGCCGACTGCAGCGGCCTTGGCTTACGGTTTGGATAAGAGCAAGGGTGATAGCACGATTGCTGTGTACGACCTGGGTGGTGGTACCTTCGATATTTCGATTATCGAAATCGCCGACGTGGATGGTGAAAAGCAGTTTGAAGTGCTGGCGACCAACGGCGATACCTTCCTGGGGGGTGAAGATTTTGACCTGAAGCTGATCGACTATTTGGCTGAGCAGTTCAAAAAAGACAGCGGTATTGACCTGAAGGGTGACCCGCTGGCAATGCAGCGCCTGAAAGAGTCTGCCGAAAAAGCCAAGGTCGAACTGTCAAGCTCACAGCAGACCGACGTCAACCTGCCTTACATCACTGCCGACGCCAGTGGTCCGAAGCACCTGAATGTGAAGCTGACCCGTGCCAAGCTGGAATCGCTGGTCGAAGATTTGGTGAAGCGTAGCCTTGAGCCTTGCCGCATCGCCTTGAATGACGCAGGCAAGAGCGCTTCCGAGATCGACGAAGTAATCCTGGTAGGCGGACAGACGCGTATGCCGATGGTTCAAGCCAAGGTGAAAGAGTTTTTCGGTAAGGAGCCGCGTAAGGACGTCAACCCTGATGAGGCGGTTGCGGTCGGTGCCGCCATTCAGGCGGCCGTTATGTCGGGCGATGTCAAAGACGTATTGCTGCTCGACGTGACTCCGCTGACACTGGGTATCGAAACGATGGGTGGTGTTGCAACGCCGCTGATTGAGAAGAACACCACGATTCCAACCAAGAAATCACAGGTGTTCTCAACGGCAGAAGACAACCAGACTGCGGTGACCATTCACGTGGTCCAGGGTGAGCGTAAGCAGGCTTCTCAGAATAAGTCGCTGGGTCGTTTCGACCTGGCCGATATTCCGCCCGCACCGCGTGGCATGCCGCAAGTCGAGGTTACCTTTGACATCGACGCTAACGGCATTCTGAACGTGTCGGCGAAGGACAAGGCGACTGGCAAGCAGCAGTCGATCGTAATCAAGGCCTCTTCCGGTCTGTCGGATGACGAAATCGAGCGCATGGTGAAAGATGCCGAAGCGAATGCTGAGGCGGATCGCAAGTTCGAAGAGCTGATCACCGCACGTAACCAGGGTGATGCCATCGTACATGCGACCAAGAAGGCGCTGGACGAAGCGGGCGACAAGGTGACTGCTGAAGAGCGCAGCGCCATCGAAAAGGCGATCAGCGATTTGGAAACCGCCTTGAAAGGGGATGATAAGGCTGAGATCGAAGCCAAGACCAAGGCCTTGACCGAAGTCTCATCCAGCATGGCGCAGAAGATGTACGCCGAGCAGGCTGAGCAGGGCGGTGCCGAGTCGGCACAATCCTCATCCTCCGCAGGTGGCAGCAACAAGGCCAAGGGCGGCGCCGATGATGTGGTTGATGCGGAGTTCGAAGAAGTTCGCGACGACAACAAGAAGTAAGCAAAGCCAGTTGGAGCGCGTGTTTTAGCATGCGCTCGACGCGCACTCGAACGCGGAAGCCCTGTCTTCCGCGTTTGCGTGTCGTAAGGCTCAGTAACAACGAGCAAAATTCAGCCATCGCACCTGTCAAAGGTGTTTTGGCAAAGACCGGACAGGGTGTAAAAAGGCGTTATGGCAAAGAAAGACTACTACGAAGTGCTGGGTGTTGAGCGCTCGGCGGATGACAAGGAAATTAAAAAGGCGTATCGCCGTTTGGCGATGAAGTATCATCCTGACCGCAATCCGGACGACGCTCAGGCCGAAGAGAAGTTCAAAGAGGCCACCGAAGCCTACGAAGTCTTGTCGGATGCGCAGAAGAAAGCCGCCTATGATCAGTATGGTCATGCAGGGGTTGATCCCAATGCTGGCGGTGGTGCAGGCTTTGGTAGTGCCAGCTTCAGCGATATTTTTGGTGATGTGTTCGGCGATATTTTTGGTGGTGGCGGCGCCAGCCGCTCGCGCAGTACGCGCGGCTCAGACCTGCGCTATAACCTCGAGCTGGATTTAGAGGACGCGGTTAAAGGTACTACGGTCAAGATTCGTGTGCCCTCGCAGGTCAATTGTAAGGTTTGTAATGGCTCAGGCGCAGAAAAAGGCAGCTCGCCCGAAACCTGCGGTACCTGTCACGGTGCCGGTCAGATCCGCATGCAGCAGGGCTTTTTCTCGGTGCAGCAGACTTGTCCACGCTGCCGTGGTCAGGGGTCCTTCATCAAGAATCCGTGTAAGGCCTGTCATGGTCGCGGCGTGATCGACGAGCAAAAAACATTGTCGGTGAAAGTGCCGGCCGGGGTGGATACCGGCGATCGTATTCGCTTAGCGGGTGAGGGTGAAGCGGGTACTAAAGGCGGCCCACCGGGTGATCTTTATGTGCAGGTTTCAGTCAAAGAGCATCCGATCTTTGTGCGTGATGGCAGTAACCTCTATTGCGATGT
Source organism: Oleiphilaceae bacterium (assembly GCA_041591755.1). Classification (GTDB taxonomy): domain Bacteria; phylum Pseudomonadota; class Gammaproteobacteria; order Pseudomonadales; family Oleiphilaceae; genus JBFHRI01. The sequence continues at coordinate 2,007 of JBFHRI010000072.1, read as the reverse complement.
GCCGATTTCGATTGTCGATGCAGCGCTCGGTGGTGAGTTGGAAGTGCCGACACTGGATGGTCGCGTCAAGCTGAAGATTCCACCCGAGACGCAGACCGGTAAAATGTTCCGCCTGCGTGGTAAAGGGGTCACCCCGGTGCGCGGTGGTCCGGCTGGCGATTTGATGTGTCGCGTGCAGGTCGAAACCCCGGTCAATCTGACGCGCAAGCAAAAAGAAATCCTGCAGGAGTTTCAGGCCTCGCTGGAAGGTGACAGTAAACACGCGCCCAAGCGCCAGTCGTGGTTTGAGGGTGTGAAGAACTTTTTTGATGATATGAAGTTGTAACGGCTTCGACACTTGCGTGGTACTGTCCACTGAATCTGGAGCCTACACGGCTCCGTCAATGCGTCCGCATGAGTCGTCATCCCGGACTTGATCCGGGATCCAGAAGGCAAGCATGGGGTCTGGGCCAAATGCACTATCGCGCAACCAGGGATGGCCTGAATCATGGATTCCGGGTCGAGCCCGGAATGACGGTAAATTATCGGTCAGATGACGAGTAAAAAAATACGGAGAACCCCCGTGGTAAAAATCGCAATTGCCGGCGCTGCTGGTCGAATGGGAAAGATGCTGGTCGAAGCGGCGACTCGCGCCGAGGGTGCGCAGCTTGCGGTGGCGGTGGTCGAGCCGGGCAGTTCGCTGGTGGGCGCCGATGCCGGTGAGGTAGCAGGTATTGGTAAAGTCGGTGTGGCCTTGACCGACGATCTGGCGCAAAGCATGGATCAATTCGATGTCTTGATCGACTTTACTTTGCCGGAGCCTACCTTGCGTCATGCGGCGCTGTGTGCGGAGCATGGTCGGGCGCTGGTCGTCGGCACGACAGGGTTCACGCCCGAGCAGGAGCAAACCTTGTTTGCGGCCAAAGCCCAGTCGGCATTGTGTAAGGCCGCGAACTTTAGTACCGGTGTCAACGTGTGCCTGAATCTGTTGCAAAAAGCGGCGCAGATTTTGGGCGATGCCTATGACGTCGAAGTTTACGAAGCGCATCATCGCCACAAGATTGACGCCCCTTCGGGTACCGCCCTGGCCATGGGGCAGGCGGTGGCTGATGGCTTGCAAAGGAATCTGCGTGAGGTTGCGGTCTATGGGCGCGAAGGTCAGACCGGTGCGCGCAAAACCGAGACCATCGGCTTTGCTACCGTCCGCGGAGGCGATGTCGTGGGCGATCACACGGTGATGTTTTTGGGAGAAGGCGAGCGAATCGAAATTACGCACAAGGCGTCCAGTCGCATGGCCTTCGCACGCGGCGCGGTGCGTGCTGCGCTGTGGTTGGCCGACAAAGCGCCCGGTCAGTACGATATGCGCGACGTGCTGGGTCTTAATCAGCCGGCCTAGGGTCTGTGGAAGCTTCATAGTTGGCTTCTGTTGCCCCTGAAATTCACACAATCGCGGCGCGAGGAGCGTGGTTTGGTTATTCGAAATGAGCGACGAGCAACAAAGAGTTGGGGGGATTTCAGGGGCAACCCGAAGGGCCGTCGCTATTTTCCCGCCGGACTTCGTTATCACTCGCTGATGTAGAATAACTACACCACGCTCATTCTGCCTCGCCGGTCGAAAAAATAGCATAGGCAGAAGCCAGCTATGAAGCTTCCACAGGCCCTAATAACCCAAATCTGGCGGCATCTCGCGTTTTACATCGAATGGTCGAATGTGTACAATGCCGCCGTTTGAGGAATGGGTCGAATTACACACGCAGCGAGGCGGGGACAACTCCGGCTCGCTTTTTTGCACCCGCGATCCCGCGTCTGCCAAGCCAGTAAAACACTGGCTTTGAGGCAGAGAATAAGGCGATCGTCGGCACATTAATTTCCAGGCGTGCGCCTGGAGTTTTGGGCATCTGCCTGAGCCCTTTCTACAACAGAACCTCAAACCCGCAAGCACAGACTGCCCCGTTTGGACAGCTTATGAACGGGCAGCTTCCGCAAGCTAAGCTGACATTCACGAGGAACTGGCGTTGACGAAACCTG
>JBFHRI010000071.1:0-11681 GCA_041591755.1 Oleiphilaceae bacterium | reverse complement strand
GATGCCGACCTATCACCTGGCCAATGTCGTCGATGACCACCTGATGCAGATTACGCACGTGATTCGGGGTGAGGAGTGGATCAGCTCCGCACCCAAGCACAAGTTATTGTACGAATACTTCGGTTGGGAGATGCCGACACTGTGCCATATGCCGCTTTTGCGCAATCCCGATAAGAGCAAGCTGAGCAAGCGCAAAAACCCCACCAGCATTACTTTCTACGAGCGTATGGGCTTTTTGCCTGAGGCCGTTTTGAACTACCTCGGTCGTATGGGGTGGTCAATGCCGGATGAGCGTGAAAAGTTCTCGCTGGCCGAAATGATTGCGCACTTCGATCTCTCGCGGGTCTCGCTGGGTGGGCCGATTTTCGATGTGGAGAAACTGCAATGGCTCAATGGCTTGTGGATTCGCGAAGCGCTGAGCACAGAGCAGTTCGTTGAACGCGTTAAAAATTGGGCCTTCAACGAAGCGTACATTCAGCCCTTAGTACCGCATATTCAGGGCCGTGTCCGCACCTTTTCGGATATTGTGCCGCTGGCCAGCTTTATGTTCTCCGGCATGCTGAAGCTCGACGCAACGGCCTTCGCGCAAAGCCGGCTAAGTGAAGATCAGCTCAAGCGCGTCTTGCAGTTTACGCTGTGGCGTCTGGAAGCGCAGCGGCATTGGAGCAAGGACAATATTTTTGCCGATGTGAAAGCCTTGGCGAAGGCCATGGATATCAAAATGGGTGATTTTATGCAGCCCATCTTTGTTGCGATCGCGGGGACTTCAGACTCCTGGTCGGTGATGGATGCGATGGCGCATCTGGGGCCGGATATGTCTCGGGCTCGCTTGCGTCATGCGCTCGATGTCCTGGGTGGCTTTTCCAAGAAAGAAAGCAAACGGGTTGAGAAGGAATATCAGGACCTAGTGTAATTAGCGCTTATTCAGCGCGTAGCGCATTGATCACTTGCCGCCTTGTAGGTTGTGATGAGGGACGAATCACAACAAGAAAAACAACTCGGTGTTTGCGCTCGATCACCGAATCGCCCGCTGTTGGGATTTCTTCGTCATCCCAACCTACGCTAGGGCAGCTTGTTTAGAAGGTCGGCAAGCGGGTCGAGGAGAAATATCAAGATTTAGGGTGATCTAGTCGCGCGTTTTATGAACGTGAACAAGTCCTGAATTTCGACAGGATTTTGTATATAATCCAGCACCTTTTTTTGAGAGCTTTCTGGAGTTATTGCAGTCATGCCGATTTACGAATATGTGTGCAAAGCATGTGGCTTCGAAAAAGACGTCTTGCAGAAACTAAGTGATGCACCCTTGACGACTTGTCCTACCTGTCAGGCCGAGAGTTTCGTTAAGCGCATCTCTGCGGCGGGTTTTCGCTTGTCGGGCACGGGTTGGTACGAAACCGACTTCAAAACCGGCAAAAAGAAAAACCTGGCCGGCGACAGTGCCTCCAGCGGCAGCAGTGAGAGCAAGAGCAGCGACAGCAAGCCTGCCGCGAAGAAAAACGATACATCCAGCGCCGCCTGACGTGAGCGCCAAGTGGCTCCGGTGCTGCCGGGGCCGGATCTAATAAGACAAGAATTTCAGGAACAGATTATGCGTAGCCATTATTGCGGTTCGGTGAACGAAACTCAGATCGGTCAGGAAGTCACTCTGTGTGGCTGGGTCCACAGACGACGCGACCATGGCGGGGTGATTTTCCTCGACATGCGTGATCGTGCCGGCATCGCGCAGGTCGTGTTTGATCCCGATACCGTGGAAGCGTTCGCCAAGGCCGACCGGGTACGCAGCGAATGGGTCCTGAAGATCAAAGGGATTGTCCGCGCTCGCCCAGAAGGAACCGTCAATAAGGATATGGCCACCGGCAAGATTGAAATCCTGGGCAAAGAGCTCAGTATTCTCAACGAGGCCGCGACCCCTCCGTTCCCGCTCGACGAGTATGTCGATGTCGGTGAAGACACTCGTCTGCGCTATCGCTTTATGGACTTGCGTCGCCCCGAGATGCTGAACCGCCTGATGTTCCGCTCTAAGGTCACCAACTATCTGCGCAACTACCTCGATGGCAATGGCTTTATTGATGTTGAAACGCCTATTTTGACACGCGCCACGCCGGAAGGCGCCCGAGACTACCTGGTGCCCAGTCGTGTTCACCCGGGCAATTTCTTTGCTCTGCCGCAATCACCACAGCTGTTCAAACAATTGCTGATGGTGGCGGGCGTTGACCGTTATTATCAGATCGCCAAGTGCTTCCGCGACGAAGACTTGCGTGCCGATCGTCAGCCCGAATTTACTCAGATTGACGTCGAGTGCTCGTTCATCGACGAAAACACGATCATCGAACTCATGCAAAATGCCATTAGCGGCATGTTCAAAGACTTACTCGGCGTGGAACTCGGTGAATTCCCGCGCATGCCCTACGAAGAGGCCATGCGTCGTTTTGGTAGTGACAAGCCGGACCTGCGTATTCCGCTGGAGCTGGTCGATGTCGCTGACCTGATGCAGGAAATCGAATTCAAAGTCTTTGCCGGCCCAGCTAAAGATCCGAAGGGTCGTGTGGCGGCATTGAAAGTCACCGGCGGTGGCGAAATTTCGCGTAAGCAAATTGACGACTACACCAAGTTTGTCGGTATTTATGGCGCAAAAGGCTTGGCCTGGATCAAGGTCAACGAAATCGAGAAGGGCGTCGAAGGTTTGCAGTCTCCCATCATCAAGTTCTTGGGTGATGAGGTGACCATGGCGATTATGCAGCGCCTCGAAGCCAAAAATGGCGACATCGTGTTCTTCGGCGCCGACAAAGCCAAGATTGTCTGCGAGGCACTGGGAGCGTTGCGTTGCAAGATCGGTGCAGATCTTAACTTGTATACCTGCAAGTGGGCGCCCATGTGGGTCGTCGACTTCCCGATGTTCGAAGAAACGCCCGAAGGCGGTCTGACCGCGTGTCACCATCCGTTTACATCGCCTAAGTGCTCCCCCGAAGAGCTGCGTCAGTCGCCCGAAACGGCGGTGGCTCGCGCTTACGACATGGTGCTTAATGGCACCGAATTGGGTGGCGGCTCGATTCGTATTCATGACGGTACGATGCAAAAAACCGTGTTTGGCCTCTTGGGAATCGGTGAAGAAGAAGCGCAAGAAAAATTCGGCTTCCTGCTGGATGCGCTGAAGTTTGGTTGCCCGCCACACGGTGGTCTGGCCTTTGGTCTGGATCGCTTGGTCATGTTGATGACCGGTGCACAATCCATTCGTGAAGTCATCGCCTTCCCGAAAAACCAAAGTGCGACGTGTATGCTGACACAGGCGCCTGGCGAGGTCGATGCCAAGGCGCTGCGCGAGCTGCATATCAAAGTGCGTAACGAGAAGGGCGAATAGCCTCTAGCTCCGCAGGCTACCGGCCAAGGCAAGGGCTCGCCTTGGCCGTGTTTCTAAAATAGGCGAGAATCGCCGCTTACTGTTTTACTTTGCACTCACTCTGTCTTTGTGACAATCAAGAGCCTTTATGCGTCGCGCCCGTTCGCTTGTTCTGATTGCTGTTTCCTTTCTATTCTGCCCGCTCTTGGCGGCAGAACCTGCGGTGAGTTCCGTTTGTCCTGAAAATCTTAATCGACCCTGCGTCGCCCTGGTCTTGGGCGGCGGTGGCGCGCGTGGTGCGGCGCATATCGGCGTGCTCAAAGCCATCGAAGACTTCGGTATTCCGGTGGATATGGTGGTTGGTACCAGCATGGGTGCTTTGGTGGGCGGGCTGTATGCGAGTGGCTTGAGTCCGGAAGCGATCGAACGCGCTTTTCTCGAAGCGGATTTCAATGCGGGTTACCGCGATGCGATTACCCGTAGCGATATCCCGAACCGCCGACAGCGGCAGATTGATAGCTATCCAATATTGCTTGATCTCGGCTTCGATGGTCGCGAATTCAAGTTGCCCAAGGGCATCATTCAAGGGCAGTCGGTCAAGCTGCTGATCGACAGTATGTTGGGGCCGCGCGCTGATTTCGCCAGTTTTAACGAGTTGAGTATCCCCTTTCGAGCGGTGGCGACAGATATTGAAACCGGGGGGCAAGTGGTCTTGGATCAAGGCGACTTGGCGACCGCTATGCAAACCTCCATGGCGATCCCGGTCATTGTGCGTCCGATTGACCATGACGGACGTCAGTTGGTCGACGGCGGTATCGCCAATAATCTTCCAGTCAGTGTGGCGCGCAAGCTCGGGGCCGAAATAATCATTGCGGTCAATATCAGCTCCCCCAGGTTAACCCGGGAACAGCTGGGCTCGAGTACGTCGATCGCCAACCAACTGACCGGCTTTCTGACCGGTATCAATGTGCGTCGCGCGAAATTGCGCCTGCAAGATCAGGATGTGCTAATCGAGCCCGAACTCGAAGGGATCGAAACGCTCAGCTTTGATCGCGTGGACGAAGCCATCCTCGAGGGCTATTTCGAGGCGCGAGTGCGTTTTAATGAGCAGCAAAGTTTACCCAAACTCTCTGTCGACCAGCTAAGCACCCGGCCGCAAGTGCAACGCGTGCCAGATCGCGTGCGGGTGGATCGAATTATTTTAGGTAACCAATCGCGACTGAGTGCCGACTTTATTCTGGATCGTATCGGCTTGCAGGAAGGGGCATGGTATACCCATGAACAAATTCAGAGCGGTGTCGACCGACTCTATGGTCAGGGCACATTGGCCCGCATTACGACCTCATGGACACAGGATCGAGGTGAAAATGTGCTGCGCATTGATGTGGAAGAGAAAGAGTGGGGGCCGGGCTATCTCGACTTCAAGCTGACCTTTGAAGACGACTTTGATACCTTCAGTGAATACCGTATTGGCACTGCCTATCGCTTGACCAATCTCTCCGGTTATGGCGCTGAATGGTATTCCAGTGCGGAATTTGGGACCACCAAGACACTCGCCAGTGAGCTTTACTGGCCGCTCTACACCAGCGGCTTTTTCGCCAGCGTGCAGTTGGATTTTACGCGTGAGGTTAATGAACTTTTGTACTCTGGCATCGCGAACGGGACCAGTAAAGAAGTCGATTATGGCGCCTTCGGCGGTGTAGGGTGGGATGCGGTAGATCGGCTGTCGATCGCTTTGGGTTTGACCAAGCGGGAAGGGGTGATCTATCGCGAGGGCGGCGGTGCGGCGGTGCGGCATGAGCAAGCCCAGCATGGCGTAGCCCTGCAGGTCAATTACGACAGTCTCGATCACGCCAGTTTTCCCAGCAAAGGCTCCAAAGTCAGGGGCTTGCTGACACGCACTGAAGACGAACGCCCGGGGCAAAGCAATTATGCAACCCGTTATGATACTGAGCTCAACCATGTGATCAGTGCCGGGCGCCATAGTTTACGGCAGATGCTGCGTTTGCAGGGCACCTTCGATGACGCGCCGGACTCTCGCTTCAATCAGTTCCGTTTGGGAGGATTTCTAAATTTGAGTGGCTTGCCGCGTGATTCGCTCAGCGGTCATCATGCGCGCTTGGCCAGTCTGGTATACCGTTACCAATTGCTGCATAACCAATTTGGTGCTTTGCATTTGCCTTTATATGTGGGCGCGTCATTGGAAGCGGGTAATGTATGGCAGACGTCATCCGCCATACATTACGACGACCTGATCCACGGTAGTAGTTTGTTTATCGGCTGGGATAGCCCCCTGGGCCCGGCTTACCTAGCCTATGGACGCAGTGATTCCGACGACCAAAGTCTGTATGTCTACCTGGGCGTGGTGTTCTGAATGGTGTCACTCAGAAAGGCTTGGCATCTGTGTAAATATACAGTAGATTGATGCGTTTTATTGTCCTGATCTAATTTGCCTTTTACTCGCGGAGCGGTCTTGCCTCTTATTCTTGCGATAGATCCCGGGTCTCGTGTCACCGGTTATGGTCTCGTCAATTTGCAGGGCGGTCGTGGAACCTATGTGGCCAGCGGTTGTATTCGTATGCAAGAAGGGCCCCTCGCGAGCCGTTTGTTGACGATTTTTCAAGGCGTCAGTCAACTGATTACGCAGTTTGTGCCCGATGAGTTTGCTGTTGAAGAGGTGTTTTTAGCGCGCAATGCGGACTCTGCGCTCAAGCTGGGGCAGGCGCGTGGCGCCGCGATCGTTGCTGCAGCTGCAGCGGGGTTGCCGGTCTATGAGTATTCAGCGCGTAAGGTTAAACAGGCTTTGGTAGGTCAGGGCGGTGCCGACAAGGCCCAAGTGAAGCACATGGTACGCTATTTGTTGCAGCTTTCCGCCGATCCACAGGCCGACGCGGCCGATGCCCTAGCGATCGCGCTGTGTCATATGCATACCCAGCAAAATTTGGCGCGTATTGATGGGGCGGCGCATAGTCGCCGCGGGCGTTTACTGTCTGGCAAATGAACTACGGATCTGCCGAAGGGCTGATCATCTTCATAACAATAACATTTCAGGGGTTAACGCATGCTAAGTCATGTCTGTGGGACGGTCGAAGAAAAAACCACGCATTCGGTCGTGCTGGATGTACAGGGCTTGGGTTATGAGCTGGAGGTGCCACTCTCGACCGCGTTTGCTTTGCCTGATCGTGGCCAGAAGGTCAAACTATTTACGCATTTTGTGGTGCGCGAAGATGCGCATGCGCTCTATGGATTCAGTCAGCGTGCCGAGCGCGATATGTTTCGTACCTTGATCAAGGTTAATGGTGTCGGGCCCAAGCTCGGTTTGACGCTGTTATCTGGTCTGGATAGTCAGGCTCTGGTACGTTGTGTGCTCGACAACGATGTTGCCACACTGGTCAAGGTGCCTGGGATTGGTAAAAAGACCGCCGAGCGTCTGTTGATCGAGCTACGTGATCGCGTGCGCCAGGATCCGGCCGGTGCCGCGTTAGATAAGAGTAATGTCGAGGTGCAGGCAGCGTTGCTGCAACCCAGCATTGACGAAGAGGCTGAAGCCGCCCTGATTGCGCTGGGCTACAAGCCGCAAGATGCCAGCAAGGTCATCCGCAAGGTGCGTGTCGAAGAGCAGAGTCTGGAGCAATTAATCAAAGCGGCATTAAAAAGCATGTTGTGAGTCCTGCGATGCGTTGCAATACGCGTTGATGCTCGTTTTAAAGAGGCTCTTGAGCGAACAGATAAAACGTTATGTCTCATAGGTCTTTCGCTAGTTAACATAAACTTAACCCCCAAAACGCACTAAGGGTCGCTAGACTGGTTTACAAATTGACCGCCAGCCGTAACAATCTTGGGCGGTAAAAATCCGTCCTCCCTTGGCATTCATCCCTCGACACGAACTTCGGATTGGTAATGATTGAAGCAGACCGAATTGTTTCACCTCTGGCACAGGATGTGGACTGGCGTGGTGCTGAAGATCAGATCGATCGGGCTATCCGTCCCAAGCAGCTGGCCGATTATATCGGGCAGCCAGCCGTGCGGGAGCAAATGGAGATCTTTATCGCGGCGGCGCGAAAACGCCAAGAAGCGCTGGATCATGTGCTGATCTTCGGTCCACCAGGTTTGGGTAAGACCACGCTCGCGAACATTATTGCTAATGAACTGAATGCGAATATCAAGTCCACCTCGGGTCCGGTGTTGGAAAAGGCAGGGGATCTTGCGGCCTTGCTGACCAATCTGGAGCACGGTGATGTGCTGTTTATTGATGAAATCCATCGCATGAGCCCTTCAGTCGAGGAGGTGCTATATCCGGCAATGGAGGATTATCAGCTCGATATCATGATCGGAGAAGGTCCGGCCGCGCGTTCAATTAAGTTGGATCTGCCGCCCTTCACTTTGGTCGGCGCTACGACGCGAGCCGGACTGCTCACTTCGCCCCTGCGAGATCGCTTTGGCATTGTGCAGCGTTTGGAATTTTACAATGAGGCAGATTTAGCCACGATCGTTGCTCGCTCGGCGCGCCTCAGTGGCGTCACGCTGGAAACCGCAGGAGCGCACGAAATTGCGCGTCGCTCGCGCGGCACGCCACGGATTGCTAATCGTTTGTTTCGCCGCGTGCGCGACTTTGCGGAGGTCAAGGGCGACGGTGTATTGACCCAGAGCTTGGCCGATCAAGCCTTGAATATGCTCAAGGTCGACGAGAAAGGTTTTGATCACATGGATCGGCGTTTGTTACTGACCTTGTTGGAAAACTTTGGCGGTGGCCCAGTGGGGGTCGAGAGCATGGCGGCCGCGATCAGTGAAGAGCGCGGTACCATCGAAGATGTGCTCGAACCTTATTTGATTCAACAGGGCTATCTTTTGCGCACGCCACGCGGGCGCATGGCCACCGACAAAGCCTGGGCGCATTTTGGCCTGAAGGCACCGCAGCGTGATGAGTAGGGGTGTATGTCGAGCCAAAATCTGTCGGTTAGTGACGGTGCAACGCGTACTGGGGTGGCCATACGCGTTTACATTGAGGACACCGATGCCGGCGGCATCGTGTTCTATGCCAATTATTTGAAGTATTTTGAGCGTGCGCGTACTGAATTCGTGCGCGCATTAGGGTTTGAGTTACGTCAAGGCTTGCAAGACAACATTAACTACGTCGTGCACAGTGTCGAAGTGAAGTATCACCGACCGGCACGTCTGGATGATGAATTAGTGGCCTATGCCGAACTGGCTGAATTGGGGCGCACCTATATGTCGTTTCGACAGTGGGTGGAGAAGCGCGATGGGACGCTCCTGGTCGAAGGACGAGTCAAGGTTGCCTGTACCGCGCTCGACTCGGGTCGGCCGCGTGCCCTGGATGCGCAACTTCAGGCGCTGCTGGCGAAGAATTAGTTTTTTGTTTTAACGCACAACAATCATTGGAGAAACGGCTGTGCACAGTGATATTTCAGTTTGGGGTTTGATTGTCGACGCGAGTTTAGTGGTGCAGCTGGTCATGCTGACCCTGCTGGCCGCGTCGGTCATTTCCTGGTTTTACATTTTTCAGCGCAGCGCTTTCTTCAAGCAAGCCCGGCAAGAGCAAATGCACTTTGAAGAGCGCTTCTGGTCCGGTATGGATCTGATGCAGCTGTTCAAAGAGCGCGAAGCGGGTACCCCAACGAACGGTCCGGAGTTTATCTTCCGCGCCGGTTTCAAAGAGTTCAACCGTCTGCGCGCGCAAGGGCATATTGATCCGGAAGCGGTGATGGAAGGTACGCAAAGAGCGATGCGTGTCGCGCTGTCCCGTGAAAGTGATCGCCTCGATCACTATTTGCCGTTCCTGGCGACAGTGGGTTCGACCAGCCCCTACGTCGGTCTGTTTGGTACGGTATGGGGAATCATGAACTCCTTTTTGGGCTTGGCTGAAATGCAGCAAGCGACACTGGCTACGGTCGCCCCGGGTATCGCCGAGGCGCTGATTGCGACGGCGATCGGTTTGTTTGCGGCGATTCCTGCCGTCGTTGCCTACAACCGCTTCTCGACGGCTTCTGACTCGCTGTACAGAGCCTATGAAACCTTTGCTGATGAGTTCTCCAGCATTCTGCACCGCAATGTGCATGCGAGCCGTGTCAAACCCGCTGCGGTTGCACAACCCGCCCAATAAGTCATCCGAATTTCGAGGGAAGCTGAGCGATGTCTCGCCCAAAACGTAAACCGATGTCCGACATCAACGTCGTACCTTATATCGACGTCATGCTGGTGCTGCTGATCATCTTCATGGTCACGGCTCCGATGCTGACGCAAGGCATCAAAATCGATCTGCCCAAGGTGGAAGCCAGCCCGGTGCCGATTGAGAAAAATGAAGAGCCGATCATCGTGTCGATTGACTCCAATGGCGCTTACTATTTTGAAATGAGTGCCGACTCACAAACCCCGATGGAACTGCCTGCGCTGCTGCACCGGGTCGAAGCCGTATTGAGTGAGAACCCGAAGGTCTCCATTCTGGTGCGCGGTGATCGAAACGTGTCGTACGGTAGCATTGTCGATCTCATGGCATCTCTGCAGGCGCGGGGTGCTGAAGGCGTTGGTTTGATAACGGAAGATCCATGAGTAAACGGACAAACCATGCCCCGAGTCGACAGCAAGCGTCAGCGGTGCCGGCAACAGGTGCTCAGGGTTCTGGATCCTTGCGCCTAGAGCAAAAGTCTACCCGCTTTTGGGTTGCGAGTGTTGCACTGCATACCGTGATTGCAGTGGCCTTGTTCGCCTCGTTCAATATCTTTAGTTCGCGTGAAACAATGGTGATTCCGGACAGCATCAATATTCGCGTGGTCAGTCTTGCTGAGCTGAAAAAACTCCAAAATCAGCAGGTTGAGCAAAAACGACAGGAAGCGCCTCCGCCTCCACCGGTAGAGCCTCCCAAACAGCAGGAACAAGAAGAGCAGCGCAAAGCCCAGGAGGCTGAACGCCAGCGTCAGGAAGCTGAGAAACAGCGTCAAGCTGAGCAGAAGCGTCGAGAAGCGGAGGCCCAGAAAAAGCTTTTGCTGCAGAAGAAGCTGGAAGAAGAAAAGAAAGAAAAAGAACGCAAGGAAAAGGAAATCAAAGACAAGGAGCGTAAAGAGAAGGAGCTGAAGGACAAGCAGCAGAAAGAAAAGCAAGAGCAGGAGCGCAAGCGACAAGAGCAGTTGAAAAAAGAGCAGCAGGAAAAGGAACGCAAAGAAAAAGAGCGTAAGGATAAAGAACTGAAAGAGAAGTTCGAAGCGTTCAAGAAAGAGCAAGAGCGGCAGCAGGCTGAGAAGGCTGCACAGGCCGCACAAGCGGCGGAGCAGCAAAGAAGAGCGCAGGCAGCAGCTCAAGCGGCGAGTTATGAGCAGGGCGAGGTTGCGCGCTTTATGAGGTTAATAAAGGAGCGGGTCGAGCAGGACTGGTATCGTCCGCCAGAGGCTTCTAAGTTAGTTGTTTATTTAGAGATCAGCCTGTTTCCTAACGGCGAGGTGGCTGATGTGAAAATTGTGGAGTCGAGTGGCTCGCCTCCATTTGATCGTTCGGCATTGAGCGCGGTTCAACAGCGCCACCGTTTCCCAGTGCCGGAAAATAAAGACATCTTTGAACGGCATTTCCGTAAGTTCAATATGCTATTCAGAGGCGAGGATTAACCGTGTTGGGTTCAAGTAGAAAACGTATGAAATTTCAGTTACTGCAATCTGTTGCGTTATTGTGTCTGTTATTGGTTAGTAAGATGACCCAAGCACAATTGACCATTGAGATCACGCAAAGCTCGGCTAGCGCCATACCGATTGCAGTGGTTCCTTTTGCTAACAAGACAACGGGCGTGTTGCCGCAGGACGTGTCGCGCATTATTGCCAACAACCTTGATCGTTGTGGTGATTTTAGAACGCTGCCCACCAGCAAAATGTTTAGCCTGCCGGAAAATATGACCCAGGTGCATTTTCGTGATTGGCGCCTGCTCGGCCAAAACTATATTTTAGTCGGGAATGTGACTTCGCCTGCGGGCAGTGGCCGCTATGAAATCACTTATGAGCTGGTGGACATCGTCTCTCAAAAGCGCTTGATTGGTTCGACCGTGACGACTGTGGAAAGTGGTCTACGAAAAGCGGCGCACCATATTAGTGATGCGGTGTATGAGGCCATTACCGGTGTTCGAGGTGCGTTCAATACCAAGATTGCCTATATCTCTGTCTATGGTATGCCCGGAGGCAAACGCGAGTATCGCTTGCAAGTCGCTGATGCGGATGGTGAAAATTCGCGTGTTTTATTCAAAAGCCATGAGCCCATGCTCTCGATTGCCTGGTCTAACGATGCGCAGCATCTGGCCTATGTTTCCTATCACAGTGGCAAGCCGGCGATTTACCTGCAACATATCGCG
>JBFHRI010000070.1:0-11822 GCA_041591755.1 Oleiphilaceae bacterium | reverse complement strand
GTTGGGAGCCTGGAAAGATTGGTCGCATGTACCGGTCTTTTTCTGCGCCACCGGCATGCTGCTGCAGGCGCTTGCGCCTTGGCTACACGCCCGCACAAGCCTGAACCTATTCAGAGTGGCTTTGGTTGCGGCTTTTGCACTGGGCGTGGGCGCAGCGATTGAAGGGGTACAACCCTGGTTCGGACGCGATCGCAGTCTGCTGGATCTCGGCTACGATGCGGTGGGTATTCTGCTTGCACTGCTGTGTTTTCGACCCGTGCGCACGCGGTTACGCTACACGGCCCTCACCCTCGCACTGACAGCGCTGGGCTTGAGCCTGGTGCAGCCCCTCTATTTTACCCACGTGTTGTGGCTGCAATACCAGGCACTGCCGGTCCTGCTGGACGCGCAGTCGCCATGGGCCCAATTCAGTATTAAAAGCTCGGGCGACGCGGTCCTGCAGTCCACGCCGGCCCCCGACCTCGATAGCGACTTAAACGAAGAGCTCTGGTTTGCTGTGAACATCAAGAGCGGGGCTTATCCGGGCATTGTGATGCAGGAGTTTTATCCAGACTGGCGGCTCTATGAGCATGTCGTGCTCGAATTGCTGCTCGAGGGCCCGCAGGCGCAGACACTCGTGCTGCGAATCGATGACCTGGCACATAACAATGCGTATGACGACCGCTTCAATCGGCGCCTGCGCCTAACGCCGGGCTGGAATCGTATCCGCATCCCCTTGCAGGAGATTCGTCAGGCTCCGCAAGGGAGAGAGGCGGATCTGGCGCAAATCAATCGCCTGCTCTTATTTGCCGCCTCACCCTTGGAGCCGTTTACCTTCCATCTGAAGCAACTGCGTCTGGAGTAAGCCAGATGCAACTCGCCATGCGACCGGACTGCGAGCCATCGCGACGGAATGAATAGAAGATCCCCGTATCGGCGAAGGTGCATTCCGTGCCACCAAAGACCTGGGTCACACCCAGCGCGGCCAAGCGCTGTCGCGCCAGCGCATACAGATCGCAACGCCACTTGCCCGGCAGCGAAGGCTCAAACGCCGATTCTGCCGCCACATCCTGCGCCAGGAAGGCCTGACGCACCTCCTCGCCCACTTCAAAGGCCGCGGGGCCGATGGCGGGGCCCAGCCAGGCCAAAATTTCCGCATGGGAAGGAAAGCGTTTGACGGCTTGTTCGATTACGCCATCGGCTAGCCCTCTCCAGCCCGCATGCACCGCACTGACATGAGTGCCCGCCGCATCGCACAGCAACACTGGCAGACAATCTGCGGTGAGCACAGTGCATACCAGACCGGGCGTTGCCGTATCGACCGCATCAGCTTCCAACGACGCGTCTGCCTGCGCGATCGCCTCTTCCGCAGTCACGACGCGCACGCCATGCACCTGTGAAATCCAGGCAAAGTGCTCGGCCGATACCTCCAGCGTGTGTGCCAGTTGCTGCCGATGGTTATTGACCTGATGCGGGTCGTCGCCCACATGCAGCGCCAGATTGAAGTCGGCATAGCCATCTGCAAATTTACTGGTCAGTAATGCCTGCGGTGACTGACGGGTGGTGACACAGGCGCACACCGAGGCCGGTACCGGCCAGTCAGGAATCAGCAAGGTCGGATTACTCAGATTCGCCATGTTCGTTCTTCTCCAACAGATCAAGCAACTCAAGCATATCCTGTGGCAGAGGCGCCTCCCAGGACATTTCCTGCGCCGTTGCCGGATGAATCAGTGTCAGACGCCGCGCATGCAGCGCCTGACGGCCAAAACTGCGCAGCATTTGTTTTAAGGCTTCGCTGGCCCCGGCGGGCATCTTCAGCCGACCACCATACACCGGATCGCCAACCAATGGATGATGTATATGCGTCATGTGCACTCTGATCTGATGGGTACGCCCGGTTTCCAATTGCAGGCGCAGATGGGCCAAGCCACGATAATTTTTTACCACCCTATAATGGGTAATCGCGGGTTTGCCCGAGGCAACGACTGCCATTTTCTTGCGCTGCACGGGATGACGTGAAATGGGCGCAACGACTTTACCGCCGCCGGTGAGGGTACCGAATACGACCGCTTCGTATTCACGTCCCACCGTCCGAGCCTGCAGCTGTTGCACTAAATGTGCATGCGCAATCAGGTTTTTCGCCACCACCATGAGTCCGGTGGTTTCCTTATCCAAGCGATGAACGATTCCCGCACGAGGCACCGTTTCTAGGGTTGGGCAATGGTGCAACAAGGCATTAACCAGAGTCCCCGTGTACTTGCCCGCTGCCGGATGTACGACTAAACCTGCGGCCTTGTTGAGCACCAGAATGTCGTCATCTTCGTAGACAATGTCGAGGTTGATCGATTCGGGTTGCCAGGTTTCCAACACTTCGAGTTCGGCACGCACGGCAATCCGATCCAGCGCACGCACTTTATCCTTAGGTCGCGCATGGACTTTATTGACTGTGACGCCACCTTGTTTGATCCACTGCTGCAAGCGCGAACGCGAATATTCCGGCATCAGTTCCGCCAACACCTGATCCAAGCGCTGCTCTGCCAGTTCGGCGGGGACTTCATAATCAATTTCGACGCGCTGATACATGCATACTCCAAAGGCGCTATTAAAAGATGTGCTATGATACGCGGCCATTTCGCTTGACACCAATCTGCGCGAACCTGAAACTTTCCGTTCGGCTCCAAGCTGAAGGCTGTCATACCCTATCAGAACAGCTCGTATTGAATTCGATAAGCATGCCCTGCGCCAAACCAACATTTGCAGGGCGGCTCTCATAAACTGCTCAAGAAGTTAATCTGCCCATGAAGTCAAACATCGTTTATCTGCTCTGCACCGTGCTATTGACGAGCTTGCTGGCGGCCTGCGCCAGCACGGAAAAAGATGCCACCGAACAAGAACTGTATGACGAAGCGCGCAAGGCCATTCGGATTCGCAACTTCAATACCGCAACGACAGCCCTAGAAGAGTTGGAGGCAAAATATCCATTTGGCAAATACGCCGAACAAGCGCAGCTCGACTTGATCTATGCGCGTTACAGCAGTTTAGACCTCGACGGAGCCATACTCGCCTGCGATCGTTTTATTCGCCTGCATCCGCAAAGTCCTAATGTAGATTATGCCTACTATGTAAAAGGCATCGCCAACTACTATCTGGATGCGGGATTAGCGCGCCAGTACTTTACCTTGGTGGATGTCAGCTCACGCGATCCCGGCCATATGCGACAAGCCTTCAAGGATTTTACAGAATTGTTGAATCGCTTCCCGGGCAGTCAGTATGCTGGAGATGCGCGACAGCGCATGCTCGAAATTCGCAACCGTCTGGCCGAGTATGAGCTGCATGCGGCAAATTACTACATCAAGCGTCAGTCATATGTGGCAGCGGCCAATCGCGCGGCGCACGTTGTCGAGCGCTTCCCGAACACACCCGTGGTTGAAGATGCGCTGATATTGATGGTCGAACTCTACCGCATCCTGGACCTGCCAGACCAAGAAGCCGATGCCTTGGCGGTCTTGAAAACGAATTACCCTCAGGGCAAAGGCTTTGACGACAAGGGCCGATTCAAGGCACAGATGGTCAAGCAACAGACGCGCTCTTTGCTGAGCGTCGTCACGTTCGGACTGTTTGATTAACGTTCGTCATCAAAAGACGAGTCAGTGACAGGAGAGCTATTCATGGATCTGCGTCAGCACATCATTGACGAGATGCGCGTCTTACCCGAAATCGACCCGCATTTCGAAATCAAACGCCGCACAGATTTTATAAAACATAGCCTGCTCAAAGCCGGCATGCGTCGGCTGGTCTTAGGGATCAGTGGAGGGGTGGACTCCAGTACCTGCGGCAAGTTAGCGCAACGCGCGGTGGACGAGCTGAACCGTGAGCAACCTGGCGCCGGTTACGAATTCCTGGCGATTCGACTCCCCTACGGCACGCAGCTTGATGAAGCGGACGCGCAACAGGCTCTGGCCTTTATTCAACCGAGTCGCCAGTTGACCATCAATATCAAGTCTGCCACCGATGCGCTAAACGCCGAGGTGCTGGACGCGCTGGGCGAGATCTCTGAGGTGCTGTCACACGAAGAAAAAGACTTCACCAAAGGCAACACCAAGGCGCGTCAGCGCATGGTGGCGCAGTATCACGTTGCAGGCCTAATCAAAGGACTGGTGTTGGGCACCGATCATTCTGCCGAAAACATCACCGGTTTTTTTACCAAGTATGGGGATGGCGCGGTCGACCTTGCGCCGCTGTTCGGCTTGAACAAGCGCCAAGTACGTTTATTGGCCGAAACTTTGGGGGCTCCGCAGAGCGTCGTCAACAAGATTGCCACGGCAGATTTGGAATGTCTGTCTCCAGGCAAACATGACGAACATGCGCTGGGGATTAGCTATGCCGAAATCGATGACTTTCTGGAAGGCAGGGATGTCGCTGACTCAGTGGCACAGGAAATCATGCGTATTTATCAAGCCACACAGCATAAGCGGCGACCGATTCCAACCATTTACGACTGAAACGCGCCTCACCGCTTATCTCATCCTAAACAGGCGCCTTGGGTCATAGCACGCCGTCGACCTTCGCTTGAGGCCAACGGCTTGCAAGGCTGCTATTGCGCCTTGGGCTCAACGAACGGCATGACCTTCTTGGTTTCCTCATCATACACACCACACTCCTGTGCTGTCTTACGACTTAAACCATCGCGCGCGGTCATTTGTGCTTGTAAGACCGCGAACTCATTCAACTTCAGTGCCTTCTGTGCAGCCATAATGGCATTGATGAGATCCGCGGTCATGCGCACATCGTAGTAAAGGTATTCGTCAGTCTGCTGATTCAGTACCTTGGATACACACGCACAATAGGTCTTCTGGTTCGTTCTCTCCAGGCAAACCGGCTCCGAGTTCGCCCGCATCTTCTCGAAAACCCCCTCTTTCTTAAGGTTTTCGAAGGCTTCCCTGTTTTCCTGCATGAACGCATCTAACGTGGGAAACTCAATCTGTGCATGCGCTGCGGTGGCCAGTAAACCAACAAAAATGGAAGAAACGATTGATCTCAACATGCTTACCTCGCTGTTTGGCAGAACAACTGCCTCATTTTTAGTAGCCAACGGCTATCGCCATCCGACCACCGATTGCGTGGCAGACGATTATCCATTTTTTGCACCGTCTGACCAGTGGTCGGGGCAGATTTTCCCGAACGGTTCACACTCCCGTTTGCGCCAACAGCCCCACTAACATTTGCTCCATTTCGGCCGGGTCCTTGAATACCTGTCCCACCGAAGAATGCGATTGATAACCCTGTAGATAACGTGTTTTTAAGCGACTCAGCCAGAACTGACCGGCGGCCATGACACGCAACGCAGGCCAGCACTCGAGTTCTTCCCGCTCCAGCTTGCGCATACTTTGATACCCCTGAAGCATGGCCTGTTCCAGACTTTCATCAAACGCACCCTTGCGACGATCAAAACACCAATCGTTCATCATGATTGCCAGATCGAGCGCGGCGGCATGCCGGCAACCGTGGTAAAAATCGATCACCCCGCTGACGCTTGAACCTTCAAACAGGGCATTGTCACGAAATAAATCACCGTGGATCAGCCGTTGCGGCAAATTCGACAGCCGCGGAAAAAGCTGCTGACACGAGCACATCAGTTGTCGCATTAAGTCTTGGCCGAGGGATTCAAGGTAACCCTCGACACTGCGTGCGGCCGACTCGAACCAGGCTGCGTCTCGTGGCGGAGAGCGTTGCAGAGAGCTTTGCGCAAGGGCTTGATGCATCGTCCCCAACCATCGTCCTATGGCATAGCAATGCGTCGAGTCTGGCTGCATTACGGCAACGCCAGACAGCCGCGGCGCCAAAATCCCGGGGCGCTGACGACACCAAAACCAGGACGGAGGAGCTCTGCGAGGCTCAGGCGAAGGCACCGCCAATCTGTGCCGCGCTAATTCTGTCAACAATTCACAAAAGTAAGGCAGATCATTCGAGTCGATATTTTCAAACAGGGTCAGCACCCAACGATGCAGTCCTCTATCATCCTTTGTCGAGATGAAGTAATTGGTATTTTCAACACCACTGGCGACGGGTTCCAGCTCAACCAAGCCCCCCACCGAATAGTCGCACAAAATGTGCTCGATTTCGGCTCGAGACAACTCTGTAAACACTGCCATAATGATTCCTACCCCGATTTAGCTTGCAGGCTGCACAATTTTTCCACACATCGGATCTGATTTTTTGACTCAAACCGGTTAAAATACGTCGCCGTTTCTAGGCGT
Source organism: Oleiphilaceae bacterium (assembly GCA_041591755.1). GTDB lineage: Bacteria > Pseudomonadota > Gammaproteobacteria > Pseudomonadales > Oleiphilaceae > JBFHRI01. Next base: position 5,586 of record JBFHRI010000070.1, on the reverse strand, counting down.
TGCCCGCCCGCCATGTCGCAGCGCCCGAGCGCTGACCATTGCGAGACGTAAAAGTCAGGCGAAAACGGCCAGGCAAAATACCTGACTAAATTACTCAGGTAAGGTACAATCTCCCCCACGCGATGTTAAACGATCACGCCAGCATCTCTGGAGCCAGTATAGAATGTCCGAGTCAGAAAAAGCGGTCAAAGACCTGATCAAACGAGAGTATCAGCACGGATTCGTGACAAACATTGAATCCGAAACCTTTGCGCCAGGACTCAATGAGGACGTGATTCGCCGCCTCTCTGCCAAGAAGAAAGAGCCCGAATGGATGCTTGAATGGCGCCTCAAGGCCTATCGCCAGTGGTTGGAGATGCAGGAGCCGGAATGGGCGCATGTCAGCTACCCAAAGATCGACTACAACGAAATTGCTTACTATTCAGCGCCAAAATCCAAGGGTGATGGACCCAAAAGCCTGGAAGAAGTCGACCCCGAATTGCTTAAAACCTACGAAAAACTCGGCATTCCGCTGCACGAACGGGCGCGGCTTGCCGGCGTAGCGGTTGACGCGGTATTTGACAGCGTCTCCGTGACCACCACGTTCAAAGAGAAACTCACCGAAGCCGGCGTTATTTTTTGCCCCATTTCCGAAGCGGTGCACAAGCACCCTGAGTTGATTCAAAAGTATTTGGGGACGGTCGTTCCGCAGCGCGACAACTTTTATGCCGCATTGAATTCCGCAGTATTCAGTGACGGCTCCTTCGTCTACATACCCAAAGGTGTGCGCTGCCCACTCGAGCTGTCGACCTATTTTCGCATCAACGAAGCCAAAACCGGCCAGTTCGAACGCACATTGATCATTGCCGACGCGGGAAGTTACGTCAGCTACCTTGAAGGCTGCACCGCGCCCATGCGCGATGAAAACCAATTGCATGCCGCCGTGGTCGAGCTGGTCGCGCTGGACGATGCTCAAATCAAGTATTCAACTGTGCAGAACTGGTACCCCGGGGATGAGCATGGCAAGGGTGGTATCTACAACTTTGTGACCAAACGCGGCGCGTGCATTGGCAAGAACTCCAAAATCAGCTGGACGCAGGTCGAAACCGGCTCTGCCATCACCTGGAAATACCCAAGCTGTGTATTGCGGGGTGAAAACAGCGTGGGCGAATTCTATTCGGTTGCGCTGACCAACAATCTGCAGCAAGCGGATACCGGGACCAAGATGATCCATCTGGGCAAGAACACTCGCAGCACAATCGTGTCTAAGGGTATTTCGGCAGGCCGCAGCAATAGTAGTTACCGTGGACTTGTAAGATTTGGGCCCGGCGCCGAGAATGCGCGCAACTACACCCAGTGTGATTCACTGCTGATCGGTGATCAATGTGGCGCCCACACCTTCCCCTATATCGAAAGCAAAAACCAATCCGCCACCGTAGAGCATGAAGCCACCACCTCTAAAGTGAGTGATGACCAGCTGTTTCTATGTCAGCAACGCGGCATTGATGCCGAAAAAGCGATTTCGATGATCGTCAATGGCTTCTGTAAAGAGGTCTTTAAGGAGCTGCCGATGGAGTTCGCGGTGGAAGCCACTAAATTGCTCGAAGTGAGCCTCGAGGGTTCGGTAGGCTAACAGGAACACGCGTCCACAACGCAATACCATGCGCCACAATAAATTCCATACGCGCCGAAACTAAGAAAAGCCTGGGCAGAATACGCGCCGACGTGCGGTCTGCCCACGCATGATTGAGAGAGAGAAATGCTACAGATCAAAGACTTGCATGCCAGTGTCGGCGACAAAACCATCCTCCGAGGACTCAACCTGGAGGTCAAGCCGGGTGAAGTACATGCCATTATGGGCCCCAATGGTTCGGGTAAAAGCACGCTGTCGCAAGTATTGGCGGGCAATGAGGCCTTCGAAGTCACCGGCGGATCCATGCTCTATGAAGGCAAGGACTTGAGTGAGTTGTCGATCGAAGAGCGCGCTCGAGAAGGCATCTTCCTCGCCTTCCAATATCCTGTTGAAATTCCCGGCGTCAGCAACCTGCAGTTTTTGCGAACCGCCATTAACAGCATTCGTCAGCATCGTGGCGAAGGTGAAATCAACGCGGCCGAGTTTATGAAGCAGGCCAAAGAAAAGTGTCTCGAAGTCAAACTCGATCCTTCCTTTCTCAAGCGCGGTGTTAACGAAGGTTTCTCCGGCGGTGAAAAGAAGCGCAATGAAATCATGCAAATGCTGATGCTGGAACCCAAGCTGGCCATATTGGACGAGACCGACTCAGGTCTCGACATCGATGCGCTGAAAACCGTGGCGGATGGTGTCAATGCGCTACGTTCACCCGAGCGTGCCGTGGTGATGGTGACGCACTATCAACGTCTGCTGGATTACATTGTGCCCGACTATGTACACGTGCTGGCCAAAGGCCAAATCATCAAGTCTGGCGGCAAAGAGCTGGCACTGGAACTGGAACAAAAAGGCTATGGCTGGCTGGGCATCGACGACAGCCATGCGAATGAGTGAGGCCCGCGGCGCAATGACGAATCTAAGTGAATTAATTGCGGCACCGCCTGGCGGCGCTCAGCCCTGGTCACAAACGCAAGTGGCGCTGTACAAGAAGCTAACCCAAACCCCGCTGCCCACGCGAAAAACCGAAGACTGGCGCTATTCCGCCCGCTATCTCAATTTGGGCCAGACACTCCCGCTCGCCGGCACCACGAATGAAGGCAATGCCGCAGAGGCTGAGCTTTTGGTGCGCAATGGGAGGCTGGTCGCGCAAGGACAACTCCCTGCAGGCGTAAGCGTGACTACATTTAGCCAAGCGGGCCCCGGTCAATCAAACGTGGTTGAGCAGGCGCTGAGCCATTCGCTCAACTTGCCCTTTGCCTGGCTCAATGGCGCCGCGGCGGTGGATGGCCTACTGATCCGAGTTGCCGCCAACAGCGTGATTGAACAACCCTTGCGACTGCATTTGCAGGCTAGCAAAGGCCTGAGTTCTCCGCGTGTTCTGTTGATCATGGAGCGTAATGCAAGTCTCACCCTGGTCGAGCAACTCACGCTCCTGGATGAGCCCGATCAAACCAGTTTGTGCACCGCCGTACTGGACATCGAGCTACACGACAATGCGCAACTCACACATATCAAGCAAACTGCTACCACGGCATCGGCGAGACAGATTCTCGCCACCACGGTGCGCATGCAACGCGACAGCAAATTGCTCGCCTATGGTTTGCATACCGGCACGGCGCTGGGCCGCCACGACCTCCATGTACACCTACTCGGCCGCGGCGCCGAATGCGAACTCAATGGTGTCTGCCTGACTCAAGGTACCGGGCATTTCGACATCCATACCAGCATCGAGCATGTGGCGCCGAACTGCCAGAGCAACGAAACCTATCGCTGCATTGCGGATGATCAATCGCACCTGGTGTTCAATGGTCGGATCCATATTCACCGCGATGCTCAAAAGACCTCGGGGGCCATGAGCAACAAGAACTTACTGCTCTCGTCGCAAGCCGAGATTGATGCCAAACCCGAATTGGAGATCTATGCCGACGACGTGAAGTGCGCGCATGGCACGACGATCGGGAAACTCAATCCCAAGGAACTGTATTATTTGCAGACACGCGGCATCGGCTATCGCGATGCGCGACAAATGCTGACACTGGGCTTTTTGCTTGAACTCGTGCGCGCGATTCCGGTCGAAGACATTGCAGATCGCTGGGAAGCATGGTTAGCCGAAAGGCTGCGAGGCGAAGCATGAACATTCAGCTGGGCAAGGGCTTCAGCGCTGACGAACTGAATGAGATTCGCAGCGAGTTTCCGATTTTGCATCAAATGGTGCATAAACGCCCTTTAATCTATCTGGATAGCGCCGCCAGCGCGCAAAAACCCCGCGCGGTGATTGATGCGATCAGCCGCTATTACCAGCACGACAACGCCAACGTGCATCGTGGCGCCCATACTTTGGGTGATCGTGCGACGGCGCTGTTTGAGGATGCGCGCGAGGCTGTTCGTGCCTTCCTCAATGCCGCGCGACGCGAAGAAATTATTTGGACCCGTGGCACCACCGAAGCCATCAACTTGGTCGCCAACGGGCTTAGCAGCCGCGTTCAACGTGACGACGAAATCATCGTTACGCGCATGGAGCATCACGCAAACATCGTGCCCTGGCAAATGCTGGCGCAACGCTGTGGTGCCGCGCTTAAAGTTGTCGAGTTGAATGCACAAGGCGAGTTGCTACACGACCAGCTGGAGTCGCTTTTTAACGAGCGCACACGCATTCTGGCACTGACCCATGCCTCCAACGTCCTCGGAACGATCAATCCTGTGTCCGACCTGATTGCCCGTGCGCGTCAGCGCGGCATCATCAGCGTCGTCGATGGGGCGCAGTCGGTGCCGCACTTCAAGGTCGACGTGCAGGCACTAGGTTGTGACTTCTTTGCCTTTTCGGGTCATAAGTTATTCGGCCCAACGGGTATTGGCGTGCTCTATGGCCGCTTCGACATCCTCGACTCCCTGCCCCCTTGGCAAGGCGGTGGCGAGATGATTGAACGCGTGAGTTTCGAGCGCACCACCTATAACGCACTCCCCTACCGATTCGAGGCCGGCACCCCGGCGATTGCGGAAGCAGCAGGGCTGCATGCCGCCTTGCGTTACTTGCAGAGCTTGGATCAGGACAAGCTCCACGCACACGAGCAGGGCCTGTTGCAGCAAGCCACTGAATTAAGTGCCACGGTCCCGGGCATGCGCATTGTCGGACAAGCGACTCACAAAGTGCCGGTACTGTCTTTCTTGATCGAAGGCTTGCACCCGAGTGATATCGGCACCCTGTTGGATCAGCAAGGCATTGGCATTCGCACCGGTCATCACTGTGCCATGCCGCTGATGGAAAAACTGGCTATTCCGGGTACGGCACGTGCTTCATTTGCGTTCTACAACACGCCCGATGAAGTGACCCAACTGTTTGCAGCGCTGCAGAAGATTCAGCGCATGTTTGTTTGATGCGGAGTCCAAGATGAGTCTGGCAACCTACGAACCCACGCTCGGGGTATCGCTGAGCGAAACGGCGAAACGCCATATTAAACGCGAGTTAGCCAAAAAACCCGAAATGCGGGGTCTGCGTTTGTTTTTGAAATTGGCCGGCTGCTCCGGTTTTAAGTACGAGACGGAGTTAGTCCCAGCGCCTGCGGAAGGCGACCAGGTATTTCAGATCGATTCCGAGCTGGCGATTTTTGTACCAAGCAAAGACCTGCCCCACCTCAACGGTACCGAGATCGACTTTATCACCCAAGGTTTGAATTCGATGTTCCAGTTCCGCAACCCCAATGTGAAGGGCGAGTGCGGCTGCGGTGAGAGTTTCACCGTCAACGCTGACGATGCACATTAATCGAGGTCGGATGCTACGCTATGCATGAAAGAGAAGTCGTTCTGACCAAGCGCGATTGTGAAGCTCGCTTAGTGCCCTCTGGCACCGAGATCATGATCAAAAAAGATACCTTCGTGACCATCACGCAAGCACTCGGCGGCACCTTTACGGTGGCGGTCAACGGCAATCTAGCGCGTATCGAAGGCAAAGACGCTGACGCTTTGGGTAAAACTGTCGAGTT
>JBFHRI010000069.1:0-12046 GCA_041591755.1 Oleiphilaceae bacterium | reverse complement strand
TCCGTTCAGCGCCATGGTCAAGTCAGCTTTGCCGAACATCAGGCGCGCAACGATCAGCGCGGCGATCAGGCCACCTGCGGCTGCAGCGTTGGTGTTCAGGAATACGCTGGCCACTTCGTTGGCCACGCCAACACCAGACAGCTGCAGTGTGGAGCCACCGTTGAAGCCGAACCAGCCCATCCACAGGATGAAGGTACCCAGAGTCGCCAGTGGCAGGTTAGCGCCAGGAATCGCGTTCACTTCGCCATTCGGACCATACTTGCCTTTACGTGCACCCAGTACCAGCACACCAGCCAACGCAGCCGCAGCACCAGCCATGTGAACGATACCGGACCCGGCATAGTCGCTGTAGCTCAGCTCATACATGCCGAATACAGCCTGGCCGCCCCAAGTCCAACCACCTTCCAGCGGGTAGATCAGGCCAGTCATGACAACCGCGAACAGCAAGAAAGCCCACAGCTTCATGCGTTCTGCCACCGCACCAGAAACGATAGACATGGCTGTCGCAACGAAGACCACTTGGAAGAAGAAGTCAGAAGCGCCTGAGTAGGGCAAAGATGCATCTTCTGCACCGCCGCGGAACTCGGCCTGTGCAGCCAGAACGCCCGCAACGGCTTCATCGGACATAGACGCCACCGAGTCAATGCCGCTCAGGAACCACAGGTTGCCGTCACCGCCATACATCAACTCGTAGCCGCAGACCAAATACATGGTACAGGCCACGGCAAACAGTGCGACGTTCTTGGTTAGGATTTCGGTGGTGTTCTTGGCGCGGACCAGGCCGGCCTCGAGCATGGCGAACCCTGCCGCCATCCACATTACCAGTGCGCCACAGACCAGGAAGTAGAACGTGTCCATGGCGTACTGAAGTTCATATACGTTATTGGTTAAAGATTCCATCAGAGCCCTCCGTACCAGGCTGAGTGAAAGAGGTTAAAGAAAGAGTTAAACCGCGTCGGTGCCGGTCTCACCGGTACGAATACGAATCGCCTGTTCCAACGAGGTGACGAAGATCTTGCCGTCGCCGATCTTGCCGGTATTGGCCGCCTTGGAGATCGCTTCGATGACTTGATCCAGCAGATCAGAGCCGATAGCGACTTCCACTTTTACCTTGGGCAGAAAGTCAACGACGTATTCTGCGCCGCGGTAGAGTTCGGTGTGGCCTTTCTGGCGTCCAAAACCTTTCACTTCCGTTACAGTAATCCCTTGTACGCCGATTTCAGACAGCGCTTCACGCACGTCATCCAGCTTGAAGGGTTTAATGATGGCAGTTACAAGCTTCATGGGAGTCTCCTTTGTATGCCGTCTGATTATTAGGGCGTATGACTTTGCAAGCGAATGCGCACGCCAAGCCCGTTAGTATTGACCCTGGCGGTTTAGCGAAGCTTGTGCCAAATCTTAAAAAACACGTAAAAACAGTTGCTTGAGATAATTTGCTCCAATTTGCAGCAGTTTGAGTGCGCTATAGCGGTGCGACGTAAAAAGTGCAGCTCCAAAATGGTGCCTTTTGCTTTAGTTTCCGCTCACAGGGGCTTGATGCTAGACTGGCGAACGCACGCATTCGTGTTTGTTTTCAAGGGTCCACAGGAGGTTACCGTGCAGAGCCCGCAACAGCTTTTTCAGTTAATTCAGGATCAGGTCGGTCAGCTGTTTCCCGACGCCACGCGAGCAGCACAGGAAGAACTCTCTAGCCACTTAAAGTCAGTCATTTCTGGCGTTATTTCGCGTCTGGATCTGGTCAGTCGTGACGAGTTCGATGCTCAACAAATCGTATTAGAGCGCACCCGTGCTAAGCTCGAAGCCTTGGAGCAGGCCTTCGCCGAGCTGGAGCAGCGTCTTAATCAGGCGGGCAGCGAATAAGCACGGCGTGGCACTGCCCAAATGAGGCGACAGTGTGCGTGTAAGGGGTGCCTGTAGGGACGCTAAGGAAGGGTTAACGCTGTAAGCCTGCTTCAAACTGGGGCGCAGGCGACACCCAATTCTGGAGGATTATTTATCTAGCAGTCGCGGGCCGGGATGGCTGCAACCTGAGTCAGCAGACAGTGCAAAGGAAACTTAACAGGGATTGTTATGAATATTTCAATAGTCTATACGCGCGCCCAAGTGGGCATTCGTGCCTCACGGGTCGCCGTTGAAACGCATTTGAGCGGCGGCTTGCCCGCCTTCAATATTGTCGGATTACCTGAAGCGGCGGTGAAAGAAAGTCGCGAGCGGGTCCGTAGCGCCTTGCTGAACAGCGGTTTTGAATTTCCGGCTCGCCGCATCACGATCAATCTTGCGCCGGCCGATCTGCCCAAGCAAGGTGGGCGTTATGATTTGGCAATTGCCGTCGGCTTGTTGGTGGCTTCGGGACAACTGAGTGAGTCGAGTGTGAGCGATGCCGAATTTGTGGGCGAGCTTGCGCTAACGGGGAAAATCCGACCGGTACCCGGGCTTTTGCCGACCGCGCTGGCCTGTGTTGCGGCGCAATGCAAACTCTACTGCCCGCCAGGTCATGCCGATGAGTTGAGCTTGACCGATGTCAGTCGCATCTTTCCTGTCGTCCACCTCAATCAATTGTATGCACATCTGTGTCAGCAAGCGCCGTTGGAAGCCCTGTCGGTCGCCGCATTGCCGTCGGCCAAAAAAAGTGATCGTGACTTGGCCGAGGTCAAGGGGCAGTATCAGGCACGTAAAGCCTTGGAGATCGCCGCCGCAGGCCGGCACAATCTGCTGCTGTATGGACCACCTGGAACCGGTAAGAGCATGTTAGCCGAGCGTTTACCAGGCATCCTTCCGCCGCTTACGCAACGGGAGGCGGTGGAGGTGGCGTCGATTTATTCTTTGATCGGCCAGTCGCGCACCGCCGAGGGGGTGTTCAGTGTACCCTTTCGCGCGCCGCATCATACCGCCTCCGCGGTGGCGCTGGTGGGCGGTGGTTCGTTACCGCTACCTGGCGAGATCTCCCTCGCACATTGTGGCGTGCTGTTTTTGGATGAGTTGCCGGAATATGACCGACGGGTCCTGGAGGTGTTGCGCGAACCCATGGAAAAGGGCGAAATCTGCATTGCACGCGCGCGCTCGGCACTGACTTTTCCTGCACGCTTTCAGGTCGTGGCAGCCATGAATCCCTGCCCGTGTGGCTTTAGTGGGCATCCCAAAATCCCTTGTCAGGATACGCCGCAGCAAATTGCGCAGTATCGGCGCAAGCTCTCGGGGCCCTTGTTGGATCGCTTTGATATCCACGTCGAGGTCAGCTTCCAGCAAGCCGCCTTATTGTTGGCACAGGGCGGCGAAGTGGAGAGCAGCGCTCAGGTTTACCAGCGTGTCGCGCAGGCGCGGCAGCGCCAGTGGCAGCGCCAGGGCAAACTCAACAATCAGTTAGCGCCCGCCGAGTTGCAACAGTACTGCGCCATTCCTGCAACGGCCCGTGAGGTGTTGGAGCGCGCGATGGATAGTATGGCCTTGTCGGCCCGAGCTGCGCATAGGATTTTGCGCGTGGCGCGCACGCTGGCCGACCTAGCGGGTGATCAAGGCATTCAGCATCAACAGGTATTGCAGGCCTTGAGTTATCGCGGCATTCAAGGTGTTTGACGGCTAAATTGCAGCGGCGAACCTGCTGGCGTACACTGCAGCCAAAATATCAATCAGCTATGATGAATTAGCCATATGCTTGCTGCTCAGCCGGTTCGTGTCGCTTTTCTGGTTTACGACCGGGTACTGTTTTCAGGGGTCACGCGACCTTGCGAAATTTTGTCTGCGGTCAATGCCATGGGGCGTCTTGATCGCCAAGCCGCCTCGCTCTCGCTCGAGTTAGCGCGCGTTGCACCCGAGCAGCCCCAGGTGGTGGCGGACTTGCCGATATACTTGGAGCATTCCCTGGAGCAGCTGGGTCACCTGGATTGGTTGTTTATTCCTCCGAGCTGGCGCAATCCCAGCTATCTATTAAAAAAATACCCTCAGTTGATCGACCAATTGCGTCAGCGCCATGCCGCCGGTACGACCCTGATCGCGACTGGTGCGGGTGTATACTTTTTGGCTGAGGCGGGGCTGTTGGATGGTTTGCCTGCGACGACGCATTGGTACTTTTTTGAGTCCTTTAGCAAGCGCTATCCCCGGGTCGAACTCAAGCAACAGCATTTCATTACCTACGCCAACCGGATCTACTGTGCGGGCAGTATCAATGCCTTATCGGACTTGGTGTTCCACTTAATCGGTATGAGTTTTGGGCTGCAGCGACGTCAAATGGCGGAAAAACATTTTGCACACGAGGTGGGGAGCAGCTACGACCTGCCCATGTTTTCGGTGGGGAGTGCCGCACACTCTGATGAGGCGATTGTCGCGGTGCAAGAATGGCTACAGGCCAACTGGCATCTTGAGATAGATATCGTGCAAATGGCTGCGCGTGCCGGAATGCCCGTGCGGACCTTTACGCGACGCTTTCGCAGTGCCTTGGGGATGACACCCAATCAATACCTGCAGGATCTGCGGACCGAAAATGCACGGGACTTACTGAAAACGACCGACCTGTCCATCAGTGATGTGGCGGAGCGTGTGGGGTATCGTGACACCGCTTATTTTGCGCGGCTCTTCAAGTCGCGTGTCGGCTTGACGCCGACCGAATACAAGCGGATGGTTCGGCCCAAGTTATTTCAGGTGTCCGGTCACACGCCGTGGCAGTGAAGCGCGTAAGCGGCATCGCCCGATCTGGGGAGTCAACTAAAAATAAGAGGAATAAAAAAAGGAGCCAGGAGGTGGCTCCTAAAATAGGGGTTTCTTCAAGGAAGACAGAATCACGATCGCTTCTTCGTGATCTGTATTTGTAGTATACGCCTTATCGATTTTTAATGTGATTAAAAAATGATCAATTGTGTAACGAATAGTTAAAGACTGATAACTTGATCCGCTTTTATAGAGAATTTGTGTCGAACGTGCAGGTAACTTGAAGTTTTTAAGCCTGCTTCCTATCATCCGCGCCACAGATTTTGGGGGTGGGGTATGACTGAGATTCGCGCGCGCGAAGAATTCAAGGCGAAAGAAATCAAAAGCTACGTGATTCGTGGCAGTCGCATGACCGAGGCGCAACAAAAAGCGTGGCAAGACTATTGGCCGCAATTTGGCCTGGATCCGGCCGCGCAACCCTTCGACTGGCCGGCCATCTTCGGTAACGCGAATCCACTGGTACTGGAAATTGGTTTTGGTATGGGGGGGTCCCTACTGCAGATGGCCAAGGCTGCGCCCGAACTGAATTTCATTGGTGTCGAAGTGCATCGTCCTGGCGTCGGCGCCTTGCTGAAACTAATGGCGGAAGACGGCGTACAAAACATCCGCCTATTCAACTGCGATGCCAATCTGGTCCTGGCGGATTGTCTGCCAGATGCAAGCCTGCAGCGCTTGCAGTTGTATTTTCCCGACCCCTGGCACAAGAAGCGCCATCACAAGCGCCGTTTGGTGCAAGCGGCTTTTATCGAGCGCTTGCGTCCCAAGCTGCGTCTCGGTGGCTTGGTGCATATGGCGACCGATTGGCAACACTATGCCGAGCAAATGCTGGAGGTCATGCAACAGGCTGAAGGCTTTGAAAATCTCGCTCCAGATGGGCGGTTTTGCCCGCGTCCGGAATTTCGGCCTGAAACCAAGTTCGAGCGCCGAGGTCTACGCTTGGGACATGGCGTATGGGACATTTTGTTTCGGCGCGAGCGTTAAACGGACTGACACTCACTGCACGTATTCTGACTGCGTTACTTCTCTTATCGGGTGAATGGGACTGATGGCGATTTTCAACATTCTGGCGCAGGAAAATGAATTGCAGCAATTTGCTGCACGGCATTCCGAGCTGCAGGGCGAGCCTTTGATCAGTCAATTACTTAAACATTTCGATTTCCAGCCGGTGCTGCGACAAAACGAAAAGGAGCGGATTCCGAGTTCCGGTAAAGTGGTGATTGTGGCGAATGCGCCGTTGGGGGCCTTGGATGCCTTGGCCTTGCTGCAGGTCATCCTGGCTTATCGCAGAGATGTCAAAATGATCGCCGACGACAAGCTACTGCAATTGGAGGGCTTGGCAGGATTGCTGTTGCCATTCGATGGCAGTCTTGAGCGTCAAGATCAGATGGATGCCATCCATCATCATTTAGAGGGCGGTGGAGCACTGATTGTTTTTCCTGCTGAAGAGGTGGCGCGCCTCAGTCCTGGGGGAATTAGGGATGGCCGGTGGGACACGCATTTTCTCAGCATGGCCGAGTTGGCGCATGCGCCCATTCTGCCGGTGTTTCTCGACGTGCGAAACTCGCGCATGTTCTACATCGCGTCTTTGCTTAAGCGCCCATTGACGACCCTAAGCGTGCTGCGCGACTCATTATTGCAATCATCGAACTCAATGATGATTCGCATTGGTGAGCTGATTGATCCCAGCGTTCACGAAGACCTAAACCTGCCCTTGAAAACTAAGGCGCGTCTATTTCGTAAGCAGGTGTATCGTGTCGCCAAAGGCAAGCCATCATTATTCCGCACTATGCAGCCGGTGGCGGCGCCGGAAAGTCGACAGTTGCTTAAAAATGAGATCGTGCATTGCCAAGTACTTGGAGAAACTAAGGACAACAAGAAGATTTACCTCTACCACTATCAAGAGGACTCAGCCCTAATGCGTGAAATCGGGCGCTTGCGCGAAGAAGCCTTTCGCTTGATTGGTGAGGGTACCGGCAATCGACGCGATATTGACAAATATGATCATTATTACATGCACTTGGTGCTGTGGGACGAGCAGGACGAGGAGGTGGTGGGGGCCTATCGATTGTGCCCTACGCACACAGTGTTGAGCGCAGGTAATCAAAAGGCGCTCTACACCACGACCTTGTTCAATTACAAGCCGGAGGCCAAAGCGATACTCAATTCGGGGCTGGAGCTGGGGCGCAGTTTCGTGCAGCCGAAATATTGGGGCTCGCGTAGCCTCGATTATCTGTGGAATGGCATTTCGGCCTTGCTGCGGCAGAATCCACAATACCGCTACCTGTTAGGCGGTGTCAGCATCAGTGCTTCATTATCTCGAGCTGCCCGAGACATGATGGTGCGCTATTATCAACTTTATTACGGGGCCAACCCTCCGATCGTCAGCTGCAAGCGACCGTATACACTGGATGAGACGGCGCAAACACGGATTGACGAGATGTTCCGAGGTCTGGATGCCAAAGCGGCCTTCGTGGTGTTAAAAGAACAGCTCGGGCATATGGGGTATTCGGTGCCGACACTGTATAAACAATACACTGAGCTGAGTAACCCGGGTGGTACCCAGTTTCATGGCTTCAATATTGACCCAGACTTCAACGACTGCGTTGATGGCTTGGTGGTGGTTGATATCGCCAACATGAATCCGGTCAAGCGTAAACGTTACGGCTTGAGCGAACACACCATTATTGAGCCTGAAATCCCACTGGACGATGAGCATGATAAGTGAGGCGTAAACGCAGTGGGTGATGATTTTGAATTCCGTTTTGGCGGGATTGCTCGACTATACGGTGCGGATGCACTGGCGCGGTTTCGCGCAAGTCATGTGGCGGTGGTCGGCATTGGAGGCGTGGGTGCGTGGGCAGCTGAAGCGCTGGCGCGTTCGGGCATTGGCACGCTGAGTCTGTATGACTTGGACGACATCTGTGTGTCCAACATCAATCGTCAGATTCATGCCTTGGATGGCAGTGTCGGCCAACTCAAAGTGGCGGCCATGGCTTCGCGTTTGCGAGCGATTCAGCCCACCGCAACGGTGCATGCGCATCCGCATTTTGTCACGGCTCGCAACCTCGAAATGACCTTGCCGCCTGCATTAGATTATGTGTTTGACGCCACCGACAGCGTCAAAACCAAGACGGCAATGATTGCCTGGTGTTCTCGCAACAAAATTCCGATTATTACCAGTGGCGCGGCGGGCGGACAAATTGATCCATCACAGATACAGGTGGCGGATTTAAGTCGCACAATTCAGGACGCGCTCTTGGCTAAGGTTCGCAATCAGTTGCGGCGAGATCACAACTTCAGTCGCAATCCCAAGCGTAAATTTGGTGTAGACGCTGTCTTTTCAACCGAACAGCCCCGCTTTCCAGCGCCGGATGGCGGCGTTTGCGCGCGTCCAAGCACGGCTCAGTCGGGCCCGGTGAAACTGGATTGTGCTTCTGGCTATGGTGCGGCGACCCATATCACCGCGACTTTCGCCTTTTTTGCTGTAGCGCGTATCCTCAGCAAGCTGGCGCAAAAAGCGGCCCAGGATTCGCAAAAATAAGCATATGCACTTTACTTGTGGGAGCGTTCGGGGCGTTGTCCCGCACTCAATGAGACAGGTGATCGTGGCATCCTATGGTTGAAACACAGCTCGTACTCTTGGCCGGCATCGGCGTCGTTTCACTGGTGTGTCAGTGGATGGCCTGGAAACTCCGTCTACCCGCCATTCTGTTCCTCTTGGCCGCTGGCATTCTGATGGGGCCGGCCTTGGGGATTCTGCACCCGGACGACCTGTTCGGTTCTTTGCTGTTTCCGATTGTTTCCCTCGCCGTGGCAGTGATCCTATTTGAAGGTAGCCTGACGCTGAAGTTCTCTGAGCTGGGCGATCACGGCAAAATGGTCCGCAATCTCTTGATCAGTGGCACGCTGGTGACCTGTTTCGTCGCGACGGTGGCCGCAGTCTGGGCGCTCGACTTATCTTGGCCTGTCGCCACCTTGTTCGGTGCGATCGTGGTGGTCAGCGGACCTACCGTGATCATGCCGCTACTGCGTGCCGTGCGGCCCAATCGACGGATTCGTAATATCCTCAAATGGGAAGGCATTGTCATCGATCCGATTGGGGCCCTGCTGGCGGTTTTGGTGTATGAGTTTGTCATCGCCAGTAATGAGGCGGAGGGCTTGGAACATGCCCTGATGACCTTCGGGTCGACGTTAGTATTGGCGTCTGCGCTGGGTTGTTGTTCCGCCTATCTGATGGGCAAGGCGCTGCGAGATCTGTGGCTGCCGCATTTTTTACGCGATGCAGGCACCTTGACCTTCATGCTTGGCGTTTTTGCCATCTCCAATGCCTTGGTACACGAGTCGGGTCTGCTGACCGTCACGATCATGGGCATCTGGCTGGCCAACATGAAGGGGGTGCCGGTCGACGACATCCTTGAATTCAAAGAGTCCTTGAGTGTTCTGCTGATTTCGGCGCTGTTCATTATTTTGGCAGCGCGCATGGATGTCTCAGCCCTCTTGGCCTTAGGTTGGGGTGGGTTTTGGGTGATGTTGGCATTGATCCTGGTCGCGCGACCCTTGGCCGTGTGGCTGGCCGCATTGAAAACCGACCTGAAACCGCAGGAGAAGCTTTTTCTTTCCTGGGTGGCGCCGAGGGGGATCGTTGCTGCGGCCGTATCGGCTTTATTCGCCTATAAATTGGAGCAACAAGGGTTGGCCGATGCCAGTGTGCTAGTGCCTCTAGTCTTCATGGTGATTGTGGTGACGGTGGTTTTGCAAAGCGCCAGCTCCTCCTTCTTGGCGGCCTGGCTCAAGGTCAAGGAGCCGGATGATCACGGTTTCTTGTTTATCGGCGCCAATCAGGCGGCGCGTCAAGTGGCGAAAGTCTTGGTGTCGCGTAATATTGCAGTCATTCTGAGTGATACCAGTTGGGAAAACGTACGCGCTGCGCGTATGGATAACTTGCCGGTGTACTACGGCAATCCGGTGTCAGAACATGCCGAGAACAACCTTGATCTCACAGGGATCGGCAATATGTTAGCGATATCCCCCTACAAACAGCTCAATACCCAGGCGACCTACCACTATCTCGACTTGATGGGGCCAGGACATGTGTTCGGGTTGTCCGAGGGTGAGCAGGAGTTGCGGGCTTCGCATCAGGGTTCAGGAAAGTTCGTCCAAACGCGCAGTTTTTTTGAAGAGAAGTTGAGCTTTGCCAAGCTGGCGAGTTTGATTGCGAAAGGTGCCACGGTTCGCCTGACACGGCTGACTCCGGAATTTTCTTTTGCACAGTATCAACAACAGCACGGTAATCGCTTAACCTTGCTGTTTGCCATCCAGCCGGATGGCGTTGTGATGCCATTGGGTGGAAAGAATAGCCCGACACCGACCGAAGGTTGGGAGTTGGTCAGCATCATCAGCGCGACTCCGGCGGATGTCAGCAAGGTACCTGAAGCGAATTCTTCGGAGTCGCCCCAGTCAGTCATCTCATCTTGACGACGACCATTAAAATGGCCTTGCTGCTCAGTAGGATGCCTACTAATTCACGTATCCAAGCCAGCGGGCTTGCTCGTGAACAGGGCTATTTGTAGGATAGGGTCCCATTTGAATTGCTAGGCTCCCAAGTTCAAGGCTGGAGAAACAGATGAAGAAATTTTTCGTGGTACTGACAGTGGTTGGAACAATGCTGTTGGGAGGCTGCCAGTCAATGCAGAAGGATCGAGATCTAGAGTTGTTACTGGTCGGTGCCGCGTTGACTTATGCCGGCGGTAAATGGCTGTGCCGACATAGTATTCACGATGAGAAGTGTGGTGCCGGTCTTGCCGCTGCATTCGTGCTCTGGTACTGAGCTCATGATGCCAGCCCGTCTTTAGCGTAACGCGCCACTGTGCCGCTGGCGCCAACTTTGAATTTGGTTGCCTTTTTTAAGCAGTGGCGCCAGCGCCGCTTTCCAGCGTACGAGCGCACTTTGATAAGCCTGCTGGCATTGCTCCTGCTGCGGCAAGTCCCACGCCATATCGCTAATCACGCTTTCCAATCCTTCATAGTCGGCACCCAAAGTTAGGCAGACCATCTGTCGGTAGCGATACTCGTCGTATTCCGATTCGACCCGAAAGTGGTCATTTTTTAGCAAGGGCATTGCATGGGTTGCCAGCAAGTAGGCTTCCACGGCATCCAGCAAATAGGTATTGTCGAGATGCTTTTGGTTCAGCAATGCGACTAAGGCGAACTGATCCAGCACTGGCGTTTCGTCGCCACTGATGGTCAGTCCTTCACTGCTCAGCAAAAAGCGCCCGGTTTCACGCCAGATCAGAAACTCAGTCATTTTGAGTATAATGGTCTGTTGTACATCGATTTGCAGCGGGTGTTTGTCGAGGATTTCCAGGTAGGCTTTATGTAGGGTATGCCAGGAAACCGTGAGTTCACGACTGGTTGCATTGAACTGATCAGGCTGGTCGGCAAAGCGAAAGCGAAGTGTCGGACTGTGGCGAAAGTTTTGTTGGATAAATGCCTCAAGCGTTGACGCCAGTTCGCTTTCTTGCAGTAATTGCTGTAGCGCTTCGTTCTCTGTAAAAGATTGAAACTGGAATAGGGTGCGAGGCACGGGCTTTTTGGGCGTTTCCAATTCAGCCCAAGTCACAAAAGAAAGGGTCAGCAGCAAGCACGCACTGGCAAACTTCACTGCGAGCGAATGTAGCCCGCAGCGCGAGCTGGGCTTGTGGGGTCGGTAATTCATGGCAGGGGCCTCCGGGGCACAATATCTTCAACCGGTGCCCGGTGCCTGTCAACCATGAAACGCGTTTGTCGTGCGATTTCTCTGTCGCGATGCCGTGCTCGCCCTCTGAATGCTGTCCCGGATATTCCGGTTGCAACTGCGTCAGCTCAGTGCTCTATCGAGTGCTCAAGCATCCGAAATGCGCTGAGGTAAGGCTTTCATCTCGAAATAATGCTCAATGCCGCGCCTGACCTGCAATTTCAGGTCTCCGCATCAATCCGTCGAGAGCGCCAAGGATTCAAGTAGGATCTGTTGCGCACAATAACGGTCACTACCTTCGTCGGGCGTATTTTGATGGTAGTTTCCATCAGGGCCGAGAATCCAGCTTTGGCAGTTGTCGTCCAAATAGTGCCCAATTTCTTTTTTTACGCGCTCGATCAATTTCTTGTCTTCAATCGGAAAGCAGGTTTCGACACGCATCAGCAGATTGCGAACCATCCAGTCTGCGCTGGCGCAATAGATGACATCTTCGCCCCCATTACCAAACCAGTAGATGCGCGAATGCTCTAGAAAACGACCAATGATGGAGCGTACTTCGATATTTTCAGAGACGCCCGGAATACCCGGTTTGAGGCAGCAGATGCCGCGCAC
>JBFHRI010000068.1:0-12052 GCA_041591755.1 Oleiphilaceae bacterium | reverse complement strand
CATCGCGCCGTGGTGGTCAGCTGTGGTGAGGGAGCCACGTCAAAAGGTGACTTTCTCGAAACGCTGAATCTCGCGGGCGCCTGGCATATTCCCTTAGTGATGGTGGTCAACAATAACCAGTGGGCCATCTCGACGCCGCGTAGCCAGCAAAGTGCGGCGGAAACCATCGCGCAGAAAGCCATCGCAGCGGGAATTCGGGGTGTGCAAGTCGATGGTAATGACTATTTCGCCTTGTCGCATGTGCTACAGCAAGCCCTCGACACCGCTTGGCACGCCAAAGGACCGACCTTGATTGAGGCGGTCAGTTATCGCCTCAGTGACCATACCACGGCCGATGATGCTAAACGCTATCGTAAACAGGCCGATCTGGAGCAGGCTTGGCAGCGAGAGCCGATCCTCAGATTAAAACGCTGGCTGATGGCGCAGCAGTGGTGGTCCGAGGAGGATGAAAAGGCCTGGCAGAGCGAGGCTAAGCAGCAGATTGAGGCGGCGGTTAAAGCCTATTTGGCGACGCCAGCGCAGCCGCCTGAGGTCATGTTTGAATACCTCTATGAGTCGATGCCAGAGGCGTTGGCTGAGCAGTACCTCGAAGTGAAATATGCACGTTGGGGAGGTGGCCAATGAACATGCCGCAAGTGTTGGTGCGCGAAGTGACCATGGTCGAAGCGTTGAATATGGCGCTTGATCGGGCCATGGCAGAAGACCCGGACGTGGTGGTGCTGGGCGAGGACGTTGGGGTCAATGGTGGCGTGTTTCGCACGACGGATCACTTACGCGAGAAGTATGGCCTAAAGCATGTGATGGATACGCCTTTAGCCGAGACGGTAATTGCCGGGATGGCGATTGGGATGGCGACGCAGGGGCTGCGTCCGGTGGCTGAGATTCAGTTCATGGGCTTCGCCAATTCCACGCTAGAGCAATTAGTCTGTCATGCCTCGCGTATGCGTAATCGCACACGCGGACGCCTCAGTTGCCCGATGGTCCTACGTACGCCATTTGGCGGGGGGATACAGGCACCAGAGCATCATTGTGAAAGTACCGAAACCCTGTTTGCGCACATTCCGGGCCTGCGCGTGGTGGTACCGAGCTCGCCTGCACGCGCCTATGGCTTGTTGCTGTCGGCCATTCGTTGCAATGATCCGGTGGTCTTTCTGGAGCCCAAACGCGTCTATCGCAGCACGCGCTCGCGGGTGCGCGACGATGGCGAGGGCTTGCCGCTTGATCGTTGCTTTGTGTTGCGCGAAGGCACTGACTTGACGATCTTGTCCTGGGGGGCGAGTGTCACCGAGGTGCTACAGGTGGCTCAAGAACTGGCCGGGCAGGACATCAGTTGTGAGGTGCTCGACGTGGCCAGCCTGGCGCCTTTGGATCGACACTCGATTCTGGCTTCGGTACGCAAAACAGGTCGCTGCATGATCGTGCATGAAGCGCCAGGGAATTTAGGCGTCGGCGCGGAAATTTCAGCCTTGGTCAACGAGCATTTGTTTGGGCAACTCAAGGCCCCGGTAGCGCGGGTCACCGGCTACGATACGATCATGCCGTACTTCCGTAACGAAAAATATTACTTGCCAGAAGTGGGTCGTATCAAAGCGATGGCGCTGGCCTGTCTCGGAGTTTCGACAAAAATGGAGGCGGGATCATGAGAACCTTTAGTTTGCCAGATTTAGGTGAGGGGCTGCATGAAGCGACGCTGGTGGAATGGCATGTCCAAGTCGGCGATCAGGTCGAGGTGGACCAACTGTTAGTTTCGGTCGAAACCGCCAAAGCGGTGGTGGACGTTCCAGCGCCTTTCGCGGCGCGGATCGAACGCCTGGGCGCAGAGCCAGGGGATACCGTAAAAGTCGGCCAAGTGCTGGTATTTTTTGACAGCCAAGATCAGACCGAGGCAGGCCAAAAAGCGGCTGAAGCGGCCTCCGGTAGTGTTTCGGTGGTCGGACGTTTGAGTCACGCCGCTCAAGTTGAGGTGCAGGAAGAGCAGTTTAAGGTGGGGGCGGGCCGAACTGGCGTTGCGAGATCCCCCAGTCACACCTCCAGTCAAGAGATACGGAGGCCGGTGAGCGCGCTAAGGCCCTCTGTATTGGCCTTCGCTGAACGTATGCAAGTGCGGCCGCAGTTACAACGCTTGGTGCAACAAGCGGATGCCGATCCGAGTGTCATCGGCTTTGCTGAGGTCGTGGCCTTAGCCCGGCCTGCGGCAACATCGCCCGCCGGTGGGCGTGAGAGTGTGCAAGGGGAGCCCTTGCAGGGCATTCGCAAATATATGGCCGAAGCATCAGCTCGCTCGCAAGCAGAAGTCGCGGCAGTGACCTTATGGGATGAGGTCGACGTGAGCGAATGGTACGGCAAGGCCGATATCCTGTTACGCGCCATGTCCGCTTTGGTTAAGGCGGTGCAGTCTGTGCCACTGTTAAATGCGCATTTCGACACGGCCAGCCAGTGTTTACGATGCTATGAGTCGATTGCGTTGGGCTTGGCGGTGAACACCGAAGACGGCTTGCTGGTGCCGGTCATCCGAGATTTGGCCAACAAAATCCAAACGCCGCAAGCCTTGCGCAAAGAGGTCGACGCATTGGTGCAACAGGCAAAGCAGCGTAAACTGGCTCCGGCCCAAATGCAGGGGGCGACGATCAGTCTAACGAATTTCGGCACCTTGGCTGGACGTTTTGCCACACCCATGATTGTGCCGCCGCAGGTGGCGATTGTCGGCCTGGGTCGAATCTATGCCTCGCCTATTGTGCAGCAGTCCGCCGGCGAAGCACGTGTGGTGCCCGGTTATCTATTGCCGGTCTCGTTGAGCTTTGACCATCGTGTCGCAAGTGGCGGCGAGGCGGCTGCCTTTTTGAGCGCGTTGTTACAGGGACTAAGAGGAGACGATCTGGGGTAAGGGGACAAGGTGTGTTGTGGCAAGGACGACAAAGAATCTTGGCGACACATGCAGCCGGTTATTATTCGGGTTAGAATCGGGGGCTAAGCAAAGGCCGAGACGGATATCTGCTGCAAGCCAGGACTCGGTAATAAGACCTCAATCAACCCCGGAATGGATGAAGCATGTCGTCGCCCCCGCATTTGCATCTGCGCAATCAGTTGTGCCTATCTCTCTACTCAGCCAGTAACGCCTTTATCCGTGCTTATCGGCCCTTGTTACACTCGCTGGATTTGACCTATCCGCAATATCTGGTGATGTTAGCGTTGTGGGAGCGTGATCAACTGGCGGTTAAGGATATTTGCGAGCAAACACGTCTCGAAACCGGCACCGTGACGCCCTTGTTGAAACGTATGGAGCAAAAAGGTCTGGTCACGCGCAGTGTGTCCGAGGAGGATGAGCGGCAGAAGGTCATCGCGCTCACCCCCAAAGGGCATTCCCTGCAGCAAGAGGCCGCACAGATTCCCTATCGTCTCGGTTGCATGATGGGGGTGGATGCCCCCACAGTTGTAGCGCTTCGTAAAGACATCGAACAGCTTTATGCGCGCTTGATGCAGGCCATCGAAAGCGGCCGCAAGTCCTGTGGCGAGGGTGAGCTCGAGCACGCTAACGAAAAACAACCCTAAAGAAAGACAAGAAAAGCGCCGCGACCTAAGTCAGTGAGCGTTTTCAGTCGCTACGGAACACGCTACACTTGCGGCCTTTGTATATAGGTATTCGCCATCGGGAGTCCCGTGTTACTCGGCATGAAGCACTTATTAATGATCGCGATGGCCGGTGCGCTGGGAGCGCTATGTCGCTACGGCTTAGTCAACCTCATGGGGGGCAGGACCTTTCCTTGGGGCACTTTCGTGGTCAATGTATTGGGTTCTCTGGCGATGGGCGTTCTCTATGTGCTGGTGCTGGAGAAAGCGGTGCTGAGTCCAGACATGAAGCCCTTGTTGATGACTGGGTTTCTCGGCGCCTTCACAACCTTCTCGGCCTTTTCACTGGAAAGCTGGATGTTGATGGACCGCGGTGAGCCGATCTTGGCATTCGCTTATATACTGGGTTCTGTCATCTTGTCGCTGATGGCGTTATGCGTGGGCATTCTATTGACGCGCGCCAGCCTCTGACCTATTCCAATAATCGAACTGACTCAAATAACTGATAACGAATTATGCTAGACGCCAAACTCTTACGAACGCAAACCCAAGAAGTCGCCGAACTCCTCAGCCGCAAGAAATTCCGGCTCGACGTTGCGGCCTTGCAAAAACTCGAAGCCCAGCGTAAAGCCGTGCAGAGTCAAACCGAAGCGCTGCAGAACGACCGTAACCTACGTTCCAAAGAAATTGGCAAAGCCAAGGCTGCAGGGCAGGACATCGCCCCGTTAGTTTTGGAAATGGATGCCATCAAAAGCTCCCTGGCGGCACAGGAGTCTGAGCTCAAGCGCATTCAAGACGAGTTTAACGCGATCGCCGCAGGGATTCCGAACATCCCCGATGCCGATGTCCCGCCGGGCGAATCCGAGTCAGACAATGTGCAAGTGCGTACCTGGGGCGAGCCGACGCGCTTCGAATTTGAGGTAAAAGACCATGTGGCGCTGGGCGAGCAGCTCGGTGCCCTGGATTTTGAAACGGCCAGCAAATTAACCGGCTCCCGCTTCGTCGTAATGCGTAATAAATTGGCACGTTTGCACCGCGCACTCGCCCAGTTCATGCTTGATACACATACGCAGGAGAACGGCTACGAAGAGTTGTATCTCCCGTATATCGTTAACGACGCCTCACTGTTTGGTACCGGTCAGTTGCCAAAATTTGGCGAAGACCTGTTTAAACTGCATGGCGAGCGTGAGTACTTTTTAATTCCTACGGCCGAAGTACCCGCGACTAACCTGGTGCGTGATGAAATCGTTGAGTCTGAGCGTCTGCCTTTGCGCTTCGCTTGTCATACACCGTGCTTTCGCAGTGAGGCAGGCTCGTATGGACGCGATGTGCGAGGCATGATTCGTCAGCACCAGTTTGATAAGGTTGAATTGGTCCAGATCGTTCGCCCCGACGAGTCAGCGGCCGCTTTGGAGCAACTGACGGGGCATGCCGAAGGTATTTTGCAAAAACTGGGCTTGCCGTATCGCGTGGTGGCACTCTGTGGTGGCGATCTAGGCTTCTCGGCGGCCAAGACCTATGATCTCGAGGTCTGGTTGCCCGGCCAGAATGCCTATCGTGAAATCTCTTCCTGCAGTAACACACGCGATTTTCAAGCGCGACGTATGCAGGCGCGCTGGCGCAACCCCGAGACCGGCAAGCCAGAATTGTTGCATACGCTGAACGGTTCTGGCCTGGCCGTCGGGCGCACCATGATTGCGGTGATGGAAAATTACCAGCAAGCCGATGGTTCCATTCGCATACCAGATGTCTTGCAAGCCTATATGGGCGGGATGACCGAAATCCGCTAATCAATTTGGCTGTGGAGGCCTAGATGGATTATCTGCCCTTATACATGAACCTGCGTGGCCGCACCGCGTTGGTTTTTGGTCACGATCATAATGCCTTGCGCAAATGTGAGTTATTGGCGCGAGCGGGTTGTGAGTTAGTACTGATATGCGGGCAGCATCCTGAGTCCGGCGAGCTTGATGAGCTCAGCGCGCACACCCGCGTTGTCATTAAGTACCAGGCAGAGCAAGAAGACTGGCAGTGTGCGGCAGTGGTTGTCGCGGCCACAGGCGAGATTGAACAGGATCGCGCGATTGCCGGCCAAGCCAAGGCGCGCAATGTGCCGGTCAATGTGGTGAATAACGCCGCGCTGAGTAGTTTTATTTTTCCGTCGATCATTGATCGTAATCCCATCATTGCCGCGGTGGCTTCCGGCGGCGAGCTGCCAGTCTTGTCTCGACTCTTGCGTAGTCAGATTGAAACGTCCTTACCGCACGCCTACGGGCGCTTGGCCAGTCTGGCCGCCGAATATCGTGATCGCCTGCGTGAAAAGCTGCCGAACGTCACCGCAAGGCGTCGGGTTTGGGAGCGTTTGCTCGAGGGCCGCTTTGCCGAGTTGGTGTTCTCCGGGCGCGAGCAGGAGGCGCGGGTGCTGATCACGCATGAGCTGGCCCAGATCGACACCGAACAGCCCGCCGTTGGCGAAGTCTATCTGGTGGGAGCCGGGCCAGGCGATCCAGACCTGTTAACCTTTAAAGCGCTGCGCTTAATGCGACAAGCCGATGTGGTGCTGTATGACCGCTTGGTTTCGGAGCCTATTTTGGCATTGACCCGGCAGGACGCCGAAAAAATCAACGTGGGCAAAGCCCGCTCCAAGCACTTGGTGCCGCAGGACTCAATCAATGATCTTCTAGTACAGCATGCGATGCAGGGCAAGCGTGTATTGCGCCTGAAAGGCGGCGATCCGTTTATCTTTGGACGTGGCGGTGAAGAGATCGAGCGCTTGGCGGAGTTCGGCGTGCCGTTTCAGATTGTTCCTGGTATTACCGCCGCTTCTGGCTGTGCTGCATACTCTGGAATTCCCTTAACGCATCGTGACTATTCGCAGTCGGTGCGTTTTATCACTGCGCATTTGAAAGATGATACCTGCGATCTTCCCTGGAAAGAATTTGTCGCCGAAAACCAGACGCTTGTTTTCTACATGGGGCTAACATCGTTGCCCTTTATTTCGACGCAGCTGGTCGCTCATGGCATGGCCCCGAGTAAACCGGTCGCACTCATCTCCAAGGGCACCACGCCCGAACAGCAAGTGATCACCGGTAACTTGGCAACAATTGCCGATACCGCCGCGGCGGCGCAGGTACATGCCCCGACGTTGATCATTGTCGGCGACGTAGTGACCCTGCGCGATCGTCTCAAATGGCAATAACGCAGTCGTTCTCAAGTCTCAATTGTCACGCCGTGTAAGCGGTTTTTACGTTATGTAAGCTCGTGTTCTGCCTCACATTTTAAGCCTCGATTGCTGCCCATAATCACCCAAAGACCAGTACCAAAGTTTGGTGGCTGGTTTATCTTATAAGTGTCAAAGAAAACAGCATAAATGCGTCGATTGCGGTCGGCGTCGATTAAGTCTTAGGGTGTAACCGCTATGTCAGATGCCAGCTCAAGTGGTGTTCAAAAACTTAGAGTCTTGTCAGAAGTCCCGCGTTCGGAGTATGCGGAGATTTCTGCACCGCGCACGGTCCCCGACGCGCAGGAGCGGAGTTTGTTTTTTCGCCTGTTGCGAAAAAGCGAGCCCAAGAGCACGGGAAATACCCAGAGTTCGATGAGCTTGCGCAAGACCATTCGTTTCAATGCCGCCGCCTGGATCAGCTTTCGATCGCAGCCACAGAAGTCGGTTTCGCTGTGGTTGAACTACAAAGACGAGCAGGGTGTTAAATCGGTCATGGTTGATGAGGCGCATCCGCTCGAAGCGGGCTCGTTGATGCTATCGGGTACGGCTGATGTCAAAGTGCGCGGGGAATTGTTATACATCCATGCTTGTGTGGGCGGCTTGAGCGACGATGATGTGTTTCGTGTGGATGAGCTGTACGTGCAACGTGCCGAAGCGAATGCTGCTGGACAGAGGCATTCTGCCTAACGCGGTCGCAGCATAAAGAAAGGCGAACACTGGGTTCGCCTTTTTTGTTTACACCAAAAGCTTCTTTTGGCGATTAAGCCTTGGCCAGGTTCGCGTTGGCGAAGTCCCAGTTGACCAGGCTCCAGAAGGCTTCGAGATACTTCGGTCGCGCATTGCGGAAATCGATGTAGTAAGCGTGTTCCCACAGGTCCACAGTAATCAGTGGTGTCACGCCTGCTTCTGTGATGGGGGTGCCCGCATTGCTGGTATTCACGATCGCCAGTGATCCATCTGCTTTTTTCACCAACCAAGTCCAGCTAGAACCGAAGTTGTTGACGGCCATTTCGTTGAACTTAGTTTTGAAGTCAGCGAAGCTGCCAAACGCTTTGTTAATCGCATCGGCAATGGCACCTTTTGGCTCGCCGCCGCCGTTGGGGCTGAGGCTGTGCCAGTAGAAGGTGTGGTTCCAAATTTGCGCGGCATTGTTAAACACGCCACCACTGGAGGTCTTGATGATTTCTTCCAGCGTTTTGCCTTCGAACTCTGTACCCGGAATTAGACCGTTCAGTTTGTCGACATAGGTCTGATGGTGTTTGCCGTAATGAAACTCGAGTGTTTCGGCAGAAATATGTGGTGCCAATGCGTCTTTTGCATAGGGCAATTCGGGCAATGTAAACGCCATAAGGTCTCTCCCTTTTTCTAGGTGACTGGGTGTGATGACTGAGCGGTGTTTGCGACAGATAGAACGGATTTTCAGCCCGTTTCAAGCGAGGCAGTGACCGCCATAAATACTGCAGTAGTTTATTATAGAGGCCGAACTCTACCAGATGTAATCTTGCTTTGTAAGGCTTGTGCAGATGCCGAGCGCGCATGCCAGCTTATCGCGTCGATAGTGGATATCTATCACTCCGGTTGGCGTATGGCGTTGTGTTAGGGCTCGTCACACTAGGTCCTGACGAAACACCTAGAGATGTTGCAGTTCGCTTTCAGGAAACCACTCTTCATCTTCATCTTCAAAACGCGAGAGCGTAAAGTCCGGCTCGAGGATATCGACACGCAAATGGCTCTCTAGAACCTTGCTGTCCAGCATAAAGTATCGTGAGCAAAGCGCGGTGGTCTGTGCATCAAATAGTGCTCTGATTTTGACGTTTGTCGCTTTGGGCAAGCCCATCTTTAGGTTGCAGTCGTGATCCAGCAGCTTGTTTTTTATTCGACAGAGCAGCCGATTGCTCATTTCGAGTAGCCAATCTTCGAGAATTTCATCCTCCATCGCGGCATACACCTCCATGGCAGGGAGGGTGTTGTGCAAAATGGCGTGAGGCACCCGCATTAAGAGAGTTATTTTGAGATGATCATTTCCAGCACTGATATAGACACTGGGATCTGTGGGCTGCAGATGGCATTCCTGGACTTCGATAAAAGCCGAATGAATGCTCTCAAACTCCTTGCCGCAAGCGGTCTCAAACAAGGATCTCAGATAGGGAATAACTTCTTCGAAGGGAATGCGATCACCAACTGTCATCGGTCACATCTCAGGGTGGTTGCGAATGCGTTTTTAATTCTAGTGCAGTTTTTTGCGAGTATAGCTGTGTTATGCTGCGACTTGAATAAAGTTGTGCGCAATTAAATGTGTGCGTGTGGTAAAAGATTGCTAAGAGATCGATATGATGACTAACTGCTTGTTCCAGCCCTTCGAGCACTCCAAACTAAGTTTGAAAAATCGCATCGTCATGCCCCCGATGACGCGGGGCTTTTCGCCTGATGGGGTGCCGGGAGAGGATGTGGTGGCCTACTACCGCCGCCGTGCTGAGGGTGGCGTCGGATTGATCATTTCGGAAGGTACGACGATCGATCATCCGGCGGCGAGTGAGAACGCTAATTATCCACGCTTTCATGGCGCAGAGGCCTTGGCGGGTTGGAAGAAGGTGATTGATGCGGTGCATGCAGCCGGTGGCAAGATGGTGCCGCAAATTTGGCATCAAGGCGCGGCGCGCAGACCCAACATGGGGGCACACCCCGAAGTGCCCAGTGCGGCGCCCTCCGGATTGATTGCGCCCGGCAAGAAAAAACTGCCGGAGTTGAGTATCGAAGAGATTAAAGCTTTGATCGAGGCGTTCGCTAAAGCTGCGCACGACGCTCAAACGCTGGGTTTCGATGGCGTGGAGGTTCACGGCGCCCACGGCTATTTGGTCGATAATTTTTTGTGGGAAGGCACCAATCAACGCGAGGATGAGTACGGTGGCTCGATTGAAAAGCGTGCGCGTTTCGCCGTCGAAATCGTGCGCGAGATTCGCCGGCGCTGTGGCGAGTCTTTTCCAATTATTTTCCGCTTCTCACAATGGAAGCAGCAGGATTATGATGCGCGTCTGGTACATACGCCCGAAGAGCTAGCGCGTTTGGTGAAACCGTTGGCGGACGCGGGTGTTGATATTTTTCATTGCAGCAATCGCCGCTTCTGGGAGCCAGAATTTCCGGGTTCGCCTTTGAATCTTGCCGGCTGGACCAAGAAGCTGACAGGAAAACCTTGTATCAGCGTGGGTAGCGTCGGCCTCAACGAAGAGTTTATTAGCACCTTCCGCGGCGGTGAGGCGCAACCGGCCAGCTTGGATGAGCTGATCGAGAGGATGGAGCGCGATGAGTTTGATCTGATTGCGGTAGGGCGTGCATTAATCGCAAATCCGGACTGGGTGAAGCAGGTGCAAGCAGGCAAGTTCGCTGAGTTGAAGCCCTATGATAAGGCGATTCTGGATGAGTTGTATTAAGGCTTGAATTTAGACCAGAGATAGTTTGGGGTCAGAGCAAAAACTACGAAAGTTTTTGCTCTGACCCCAAATTTTTTACGCCTATTGCGCATTCAACGCCTGACCCGTGACACCGCGACTATCTTCCCCCATTAAATACAAAAACACCGGCATGATTTCTTCCGGCGCCGGGTTATTGATAGGGTTTTCGGCGGGGTAGGCACTCGCCCGCATGGTGGTGCGCGTGGCTCCGGGGTTGACGCTGTTGACGCGAATGGGGCGCTCGGTGTCGTTCAGTTCGTCGGCGAGCACTTGCATTAGACCTTCCAGGCCAAACTTGCTAACCGAGTACGCGCCCCAATAGGCGCGGCCTTTCCGTCCGACGCTGGATGAGGTCATGATAATGGAGGCGTCTTCGGACTCGCGCAGTAAGGGCAGCATGGCGCGTGTCAGGATAAAGGGGGCGGTCAGATTAACCTGAAGCAGCTGATTCCAGGTGGGTAGTTCGTATTGCTCAAGTGGCGTTAATGTGCCCAGCAACGCAGCGTTGTGCAAAATTCCATCCAGCCGACCAAATTCATTCTCAATAGCAGTCGCGACGCTGTCGTAGTCTTTTTCAGCCGCTCCTTCCAGATTCAGGGGAATAATCCCGGGTTTGGGCCAGCCCTGTGCTTCAATTTGATCGTAGACCGCTTCCAGTTTGGCAATGGTACGCCCGAGCAAAATCACCGTTGCGCCGTGTTCGGCGTAACTCAGTGCGGCGGCGCGACCGATGCCGTCTCCGGCCCCTGTGACCAGAATAATACGATCTTTGAGTAGCTGCGGCGGGGCTTGGTAATCAAACATGGTCAAAGCGGTCTCTAATAGATTAAACGTTGGGTTCTTCTAATAAGCCGAGAAGTGTAGCGGCAAGTTGAGTGATTTTCAGCAGTTAGAACAATCCCTGACCAAACTTGGGGTGAGGGGTATTTTTCATATGTATAACGAATATAGTAACGATATATTTTATTTATTTGGCTTGTTTCATTAATATTCGCAGCGGATCAACTTCTATACCCCCTCAGCAGTCACTTGATGGGCGGGTTTCACTCCAACGAAGGGCAAGTCAATGTCTCAAATCAAAGCAGATATCGATGCTATCGCCAGCATCAAAGCACAGAATGGCAAAACCTGGGATGCAATCAACCCAGAATACGCCGCGCGTATGCGCGCCCAGAACAAGTTCAAGACTGGTCTGGACATTGCCAAGTACACCGCCAAGATCATGCGTAAGGACATGGCCCGTTACGACGCGGATCCTTCACAGTACACCCAGTCACTGGGTTGCTGGCACGGTTTCATTGGTCAGCAGAAGCTGATCTCTATCAAGAAGCACTTCAAGAGCACCGATCGTCGCTACCTCTACCTGTCAGGTTGGATGGTTGCCGCACTGCGCTCTGAGTTTGGTCCTCTGCCTGACCAGTCTATGCACGAGAAGACTGCGGTCGCCAGCCTGATCGAAGAGCTGTACACCTTCCTGCGTCAGGCTGACGCACGTGAACTGGGTGGTCTGTTCCGTCAGCTGGATGCGGCGCGTGAAGCCGGTGATTCTGCGAAAGAAGCACAAATTCAGAGCCAGATCGACAACTTCGAAACGCACGTAGTGCCCATCATTGCCGACATCGACGCCGGTTTCGGTAACGAAGAAGCGACCTACCTGCTGGCGAAGAAGATGATCGAAGCCGGTGCGTGCTGTATCCAGATCGAAAACCAGGTTTCTGACGAGAAGCAGTGTGGTCACCAGGATGGCAAGGTAACCGTGCCGCACGCTGACTTCCTGTCCAAGATTAACGCTGTACGTCTGGCGTTCCTGGAACTG
>JBFHRI010000067.1:0-12144 GCA_041591755.1 Oleiphilaceae bacterium | reverse complement strand
CTTTCGTTTGCAAGGGGATCTGTATGCCTTTGGCATTCTGAACGTTAAAGAAATTCTGGAGTACCGCGGCCTGACCCAGGTCCCGATGATGCCCGACTTTATCCAGGGGGTCATTAATTTGCGCGGTGAGGTCGTGCCGGTGGTGAATCTGGCGCGGCGTTTCGGACTCAAGGCCGCCGATATTACTAAGCGCACCTGCGTCGTGATCATTGAAATCAGTGCAGATGACATGACGCAGGATCTGGGAGTGATGGTTGATAGTGTGTCTGAGGTGTTGGAGATCCCGCCCGAAGAGATTCGTCCCGCCCCTGGGTTTGGCGCTAAGATCCGTACAGACTTCATCCGCGGCATGGGTAAACTGGGCGAGGATTTTGTCATTATTCTGGCCGAAGACAAGGTCTTGTCGGTAGACGAGCTGGCCATGGCGGGATCGGTCAGGGAGCAATTGCATGAGAGCGCTGCCGCAGACTAAGCATGCTCAAACTGGAGTTCAAAGATGCCTGTTACCGAAGCAGGAATAAGGTCGAATACCGAGCCAGGTAGTTCTCAGGTCAGCATATCCGGCCCCGAATTTGAACTATTTCGAAAGTGGCTCTACGCCAACGCAGGCATTCAATTGGCGGATGCCAAGCGGGCCTTGGTCGCGGGCCGCTTGAGTAAACGCTTGCGCGAGCTCAATCTTACGTCGTTTAGAGCCTACTACGAGGTGTTGAGCGGTAACACATTAGCGGCGACAACGGAGCGGCAGCTTGCACTGGATTTGCTGACCACTAATGAAACCTTTTTCTTTCGCGAGAGTGCCCATTTCGACTATGTTAGAGAGGTATTGATTCCGCAGTGGAAAGGGCAGTCGATTCGTTGTTGGAGTGCGGCCAGCTCAACGGGTGAGGAAGCTTATACCTTGGCCATGGTATTGGCTGCGCATCATCGTGGAAGTTGGCAGATTACGGGTACCGATATTAGCAGTCGGGTGGTTGATGCCGCGCAGCAAGCAATTTATCCCCTTTCGCGTAGTCAGAATATTCCCGAGAGTTATCTGAAACGCTTTTGTCTCAAAGGTACGGGTGAGCGTGCTAACGCCTTTCGTATCGGGCCCGAGATTCGCGCTAATGTTCAGTTCACGACGACCAATCTGCAGCACCCGCAACATTCGCTTGGGAATTTTGATTTGGTTTTTCTGCGTAACGTGATGATTTATTTCGATTCAGCAGTGAAGACTCAAGTGGTTGATCGCGTCAGTGATCGCTTGAAGCCCGGCGGTAGTCTAAGCTTTGGCCATGCTGTAAGTCTTAATGGTATTGAACATCAACTGGAGCCCGTGAAACCGGCGATCTACCGTAAGCCTGGGTCGGCATGAAGCGTTTCAGCCTGGCCGGGCGCAAAGTCATGACCTTGGCGCCTGGAGATCTGTACTTTGGTGCGACCTCGGCCCTTTTGTATACCCTATTAGGCTCTTGTGTGGCCATTACGGTTTGGCATCCACCCAGTGGTCGAGGTGGTATGTGCCACTATTTACTGGGTCAACGAACCGAATCAACACAACACCGGGCACTGAGACAGGGCTATTTTGCAACCGATGCGGTGAGCTATTTTTTGCGTCGCTTGAGCGAGAGCCATATCGAACCGAGCGCCTGCGTCGTCAAGATTTTTGGTGGGGGATCCATGTTGGGTGGGGCAGCGTTTGTTTCAGGTCGCTTAAGTGTGTCCGAAGATAATATTCGCATCGGCAGGCTATTGTTACAGGAGGCGGGTTTTAGTCCTTCGGTCAGTGATGTCGGTGGGCATCGCTATCGTAAGCTATATTTCGAGTTGACGACCGGCGCGGTTTGGGTGAAATACGGCCACGCCGAACACTACTCACGAGAAAATGTCTTGAAATAGCCATGCAAGAGGCTCGTATGTCTGCACACCCCGGCAAGATTCGCGTATTGATTGTTGATGACTCCGCTGTTGTACGCCAGGTCTTGGGTGCAGCGATTGAAGCGGCTTCAGATATGTGTGTCATGGCCGCAGTGGCTGACCCGATTTTTGCCATGAAACGCATGGAGCACGAATGGCCAGACGTCATCGTGTTAGATATCGAAATGCCGCGCATGGATGGTATTACATTTTTGCGGCGGATTATGGGGCAGCGACCGACCCCGGTGGTGATCTGCTCAACGCTCACTGAAAAGGGGGCGGAAACCACGATGGAAGCGCTGAGTGCAGGGGCGGTCTGTGTCATAACCAAGCCAAAAATGGCCCTGCGCGAATTCTTGGTTGATAGCAGTAATGATGTCGTTAATGCCGTGCGGGCGGCCAATAAGGTCCGCTTGGGCAATCTGCATAGCCAAAGGGTGGTCAGTCAGCCGGTCGCGTCCCCCTCAAAAGATATTAGTCGCGGTCAGATTGCGACCACGCAAAAAGTGGTGGCGATTGGTACCTCAACTGGGGGAACACAAGCGCTTGAGTCCTTATTAGTGGCGTTGCCGGCTGTTAGCCCGGGTATTGTGATTGTGCAGCATATGCCGGAAAAATTTACTGCGATGTTTGCACAGCGTTTGAATAGCATCTGCCAGATCGAAGTGCGCGAAGCGCGCGATGGTGACCGTGTACTGCCTGGCTTGGCCCTGATCGCACCAGGCGGCAAGCATATGCAGTTGGGACGTAGTGGTACGCATTATCAGGTAGAGGTGATGGATGGTCCGCCGGTTAATCGCCACAAGCCTTCAGTGGATGTACTGTTCAAGTCGGTGGCTAAGCGGGCGGGTAAAAACGCCGTGGGTTTCATCCTGACCGGGATGGGTGACGATGGTGCCCGCGGTTTGTTAGCGATGAAGGAGGCCGGTGCCTACACGGTGGCCCAGGACGAAGCCAGTTGCATCGTTTTTGGCATGCCCAAGGAGGCGATTGCTTTAGGTGCTGCCGCGCGGGTATTGCCCTTGTCCAGTATCGCCAATGAAATCATGCAAAGCGCCAGCGCTGCACATTTGTAGCTTGGTCAAAAGCGATTGGCGCTTAAAGATATACCTCAGGGTGTCAGATTCGTCCTGGCACCCCTCAGAACGACTGGCTTGGCTTAGTCGCGTTCGACCGCCAGCGCCACGCCCATGCCGCCCCCAATACACAGAGTGGCGAGGCCTTTTTTGACCTCACGTCGTGCCATTTCGTGCAACAGCGTCACCAATACGCGACAGCCTGATGCACCAATTGGATGACCCAGTGCAATGGCTCCGCCATTGACGTTTACTTTGCTCACATCCCAGCCCATTTGCTGATTCACGCAAAGGGCTTGCACGGCAAAGGCTTCGTTAGCTTCAACCAAATCGAGATCTTCGACCTTCCAACCTGCCTTGTCGAGGCAACGGCGGCTGGCTGGTACAGGGCCGGTCCCCATGATACGTGGCTCAACCCCAGCACTGGCATGTGCCGCGATGCGAGCCAAAATTGGCAAACCCAGTGCCTTGGCTTTCTCTTCAGAGCAGACGATCACCGCAGCCGCACCATCATTAAGTGAGGAGGCGTTGGCCGCGCTGACAGAGCCGTCCGCTTTAAAGGCAGGGCGCATCCCGGCCATGGATTCCAGTGTGGCGTTGGCGCGAATGTTTTCGTCTTGAGCGAAGTGCACAGGCGGGCCTTTGCGCTGGGGTACTTCGACCGGGATGATCTCGGCGTGAAAGTAGCCGGCTTTTTGTGCTTCTGCAGCTTTTTGTTGTGAGGCCAGTGCAAAGGCGTCTTGCGCTTCGCGTGCAATCTTGAATTCGTCGGCGATGTTTTCGGCAGTAATGCCCATGTGGTAGTCATTGAAGGCATCCCACAAGCCATCTTGAATCATCGTGTCGACCATGCTCCATGCGCCCATGCGCTGCCCGTTGCGGCTATTAGGGAGCACGTGTGGCGCCTGGCTCATACTCTCTTGGCCGCCGGCGATGATCAGCTCCGCGTCACCACAGGCGATCGCTTGGGCTGCCAGCTGTACGGCCTTAAGGCCTGAACCGCACACTTTGTTGATGGTGAGGGCAGGGGTTTGCACTGAGAGTCCGGCGCGGATGGCACTCTGGCGCGCAGGATTCTGACCGCAACCGGCCGCCAGCACCTGGCCCATGATCACTTCATCGACGGCATCGGCCGGAATCTGGTGACGCTCGAGCAGGTTGCGAATAACAGCACTACCAAGATCAACGGCGCTGAGACTGGCAAGTGAGCCACCAAAACTGCCAATAGCAGTGCGACCGGCGGCGACAATAACGGGGTTTGGCATGAGTCTGTCCTGTGTCGAATAATGGGGCGTCGATGGATCGCTTTGACGACGGTGCTGCGTACACAGTACGTCGCGCGACAGAGAACGCTGGGGCGGCGATTATAGCGCCAGCGAGCGACCACC
The DNA here is from genome assembly GCA_041591755.1 of Oleiphilaceae bacterium. GTDB lineage: Bacteria > Pseudomonadota > Gammaproteobacteria > Pseudomonadales > Oleiphilaceae > JBFHRI01. The sequence goes on along the minus strand of JBFHRI010000067.1, from coordinate 7,781 downwards.
GTCGACCTTGATCACTTGTCCCGTGACATAGTCGCAGCGCAGCAGAAACAAGGCGGCTTCAACAATGGCCGCAGTTGAACCCAGTCGGCGTAAGGGAATGCGCTGCAATAAGGCCTGCTTGCGTGCTTCGGGCGGTGGGGGCTCCGGCCACAAAATGGCGCCCGGAGCGATGCCGTTGACCCGTACTTCGGGGGCCAGGTCCAGGGCCAGTGATTTGGTCAGCATTTGTAGGCCGGCTTTACTGCTGCTGTACGCGCTATGATGGGGTAAGGGATGGTCGGCGTAGATATCCACCAGATTGATGATTTGTCCCTGCATCTTGCGCAAATCATCGGCTAAAGCCTGGGCCAGTAGCCAGGGCGCGCGCAGGTTGGTGTCGATCGTATGGTTCCAATGCGTCAATGTATCGCTTGGAGGTTCAGGCGCAAACACGGAAGCATTGTTGATCAAGACGGAGATCGGGCCGAACACGTGTCGGCTGTCCTGCGCCAAGCGCAGCACCGCCTCCGCATCGCTGAGTTCAGCACCTAGCACGGCGGCGCTGTCTGGACGCTTTTGGTTGAGCGAGTCGGCCAGTTGCGCGGCGGTCTGACGCTGATGGCGACAGTGAATAAGCACCTTGAAACCCTGTTGATGCAGGCTTTTCGTCAGGGCGGCGCCAATCCGAGTGGCGGCCCCCGTAATCAAAGCGACACGGGCCGGATCTCCTTGATGGCGCATGGTTTATCGTCCCCCCCTAAGGACCTTGATGCGGTTTACACGCTCTCTTGTCAGGGCCTCACCCAGGGCCTTGCCGTTGAGGCCTTTTTCAAGCAGTTCAGCGACGTCGACCTGCCGCGCCGCTGCAAAAGCGGCACGTAATTCATTGGCCTGAGGGTAATCCCGTGTTTCAAACCCAGTGCGCCCACGCGCGTCCGCTTCACACACCTGCAACAGCTTTTCAAAGCGCTCTGGTCGTCGAAAGGCATCGGTTTGGGTGAATAATTTGGCCACGGTATCGCTACGCATCTCGGCGCAGCGGTGCACGCGCAAATGAAATTCGCTCGCCAGCAAGGCCAGCTCACGATAGCTGTTGGGGACCTTGAGCCGTTCGCACAGCGCTTTGATCGGCGCGAGCCCGAGTCGTTCATGGTCATAGTGGTGCGGCCAGTTTTCTTTAGGCGTGCGCGCTTTGCCCAAATCATGTAGTAGCGCCGCAAAACGAATTTCAGGGTCTGCACTCAAACGACTGGCCTGCTGCAGCACCAGCAGGGTGTGCACGCCGCTGTCTATTTCTGGGTGATGTGCGGCCGGTTGGGGAATGCCAAAAAGTGCATCGAGCTCGGGCATGATGACGGCCAATGCGCCGCATTCGCGTAACACCTGGATATAAATCCACGGTGCGGCTTCAGTCAGGCTGCGCTGGGTTTCCTGCCAGATGCGCTCGGCGGTCAGGCTGTCGACTTCTCCAGCGGCCACGATCTGTTGCATTAACTGCATCGTCTCATCGGCCACGGTAAAACCCAGCGGATGAAAGCGAGACGCGAAACGCGCCACACGAAGAATGCGTAAGGGGTCTTCACTAAAGGCAGGCGAGACATGCCGTAAGCGTCGTTGCTTAAGGTCGGCCTGCCCACCATAAGGATCAATCAGCAGGCCCTGATCATTAATCGCCATCGCATTGATGCTGAGATCGCGGCGACTAAGATCCTGCTCCAGGGTGACGTCGGGTGCCGCGTATACACTGAAACCTTTGTAGCCTGCACCGATTTTTCGCTCAGTGCGCGCCAAGGCGTATTCTTCGTTGTTATGGGGGTGTAAAAAGACTGGGAAATCGGCCCCGACTTGTTTGAAGCCTGCAGCCAGCATTTGCTCTGGCGTCGCACCGACCACCACCCAATCGCGATCTTTGATCGACAGCCCGAGCAGTTGGTCTCGCACTGCACCGCCGACCAGATAGCAGTCACCGGGAATCTTGAGTGGAGTGGCATTTGGCATAGTGGCGCTAGAGGGTAAACCAAAAGCGCTCAGATTAACGCGAAAGCGGTGCTCTGGCAAAAGGTCTGGGTTTGCATACTCATGTCACGTATGCGATGCGCGACCTTGCGTCAAAAGGACATCGATACGCCCACGGTGCCGCCCATTTCGATGTCATTGATCATGAAGGCGCCCTCAATCGCAAAGTGATTGGGTTGATAAATAAAGCCCCCGGTGAGGACGGTCTTCTCGCGGGCACCTGCGTCGGTTTGTGCCACATTGACACGAACCCCTGCACGTAAGTGAAAATCGTCACGCAGAAAGTATTCGCCGCCCACGCTTACGAAGCGGGTGAGGCCTTCAAAATCAAACACTTCGTTTTCAACCAGGTCGAAGTCCAGCGTCAGCATGTAGTCTTCGCGATAATGCGCCATGCCCATGCGGTAAATGGGATTGATGGCGCGTTTGACCGCCGGGTACTGAAACTCATCCCCCAGCGTAATACAGTTACAAAATACGTCTCTTCGGGTCGGAACGTAGGGGGTGAAGTCGGTCGGGAACAGATTGATCCCGGAGAAACCAAAAACCCATTCACCCTCGGTCGCCCAGCCGTCAATACCCAAACCATTGATTAAGAAGTCATTGGTCAACAACAGGGCAAAGCCCACATCGAAGTTCCACTCCAAGAGATCTTCGCTGGCGATCAATTCGGGGGGGATAGCGGGGTCAAACTCGCGTAAACGGGTACGCTCATGCGCACCATTTATCTGTATCCACTTGGGCGTGAAGCCCCAGGAAACCGGCATGTTATAGGCAATTACCTCGGTACTGGCGACGGTCACGCCCAACTCGCGCATTTTGAAATAGGTTGCGTCCACCGAACTGGTAAGTTGATCTTCTAAATCAGGGCCGAAAGGAGGCGTGTCGGGGACTTCGTTGGCAATATCGATCGCCTGCTGAATCAGTGCTTCGTCGGTATAACGAATGACGTACATCTCACGCACATCTTCGCGGTGATAGACGTTGATGGTGATCGGGCGTGTATCAGCGAGAATGCTAAACCCTTTGGTTTCGTCTTTGCGGTAGGATTTTAAGTTCAGCCCGAGGATTTTTTCGCGCAGCGCTTCAGCCGCCGCGACGCGATTGCGTCGACGCTGTTCCTGCTCATCTGGTGTCAAGCCTTCATCCGAATCACCTTCACCGCTGCCCGCGCCAAACTCGAAGCGCTCGAGAAAGTTACGTTCGATCTCGTGATCATTAAACTGATAGTCCGCCAGGGCATCTTCAAATTCATGATCATAGAGTTCGCGCGCGCCGAGATTTGCACTCATGTAGACTTTGTCGGGCCGTTCGCCGCGGTTGAACGCAATCAACGCGGGGTTGTGGTGCGAGGCATTAAATTTGGTTGCGGAGGCAACGCCCGCACCGCCCATCGCCATTGAGCGTGGGTCAAGAAAAATCCGGGAACCGCTGAGGGCTGTAGGGACGTAAATAAACAGGGCGATTACGATCAGACTCGCTAATGCTCTGACATTCATGCTAGATCGATTCCTCAGACTTGAAACGCAAGGCGATTGAAAAGCGACGCACAGTGTACCTGAACTTTGGCCACTACAAAGCCGGGCGCGTCACGCTTTGTTACATTTTGTGCGCGCGCGCAAAGAATCGGACGGATGAGAAACTGGCCAGAAAACTGCATTGCTGGTTTTGTCGCCTCAACGAGCGTCCTGAGTGCACCTAAAACGGCAATCTCTTGCCGCTTCGGGTATGTGTCTGCCTGTTTCATTGGGAGACGCGAGCGTAAAACTGCGAGGGCCTGGTGTGAAGAGGCCGTATTAAGAGATTGCAGCAATGAAAATGTTGGTTTTCTGGCTATTGATTTTAACGGCATGGAGCTGGTCGATCGCAGGGCAGAGTGGTGAGTCGCGCTCAGATATGCGCCCACGTGAACATGCCAGTGCCGGGCACGCTTCGGGCAGCACTGATGCCTATGCGCGGCCTGCACCGCGCCTCGATGAAAAGGGGCAGCCTTTGCCGCCGCCACCGCCGATCGTGATCAGAGTGAGTGGTCACGGCGCATTTCCGGTTTCAGACAAACCGCTGACCGAAGCCGTGCGCCTAAAGGCCATTCGAGCGTCCAAATTGGATGCATATCGCAACCTGGCCGAGCGGGTCTATGGCACGCGTGTCAGTGGCAGCTCAACGGTGCGTGATTTCACCCTGAACGAGGATGGCTTCGCGACACAAGTCGATACCGTAGTGCGTGGAGCACGAGAAGTTTCGGTGATTGAAAATGCCGGTCGCGGCTACGAAACGGTATTGGAGTTGTTGTTGCCGGGTGATTTTGCGGACTGCGTGACCAAGGTAAATTTTATTCGCGGTGGGCAGGATTGTTTTCTGCCATTGCCCTCTTCGGGCGGGGCGCAGATGCGCTCGCAACAGAGTTCGTCCTCCAGCGAGATGCAACGGATTTACTACTTGAATTAATGGCTGCGTGACGCTTGATAAAGTACGGTACACCCTATGCTGAGTTATAGAAAAATACGGGACTTAAGGCCATCGAGTCTAAAGCATTTGCAGAACTTGCGAAGCGTATTTATTTGGCTGCTTGTGCTGCTGAGCACTGCCTCAGCGCATGCGGACTGGGTGCATGTCACCGGCTCTGCGATACTCGAGGATGGTCTGTATGAGCAAGCTCGGCAACGCGCCTATGAAGATGCATTACAGCAGGCCGTCATGCAGTTTGGCGCGGAAGTCAAAAGTCGTCAAAAAATGCGTGATGGCGAATGGGTTGAAGATACCCTCAGCGTCAGTAATAAGGTCAGTGTCAGTCAGTCTCAACTGTTGGATGAATATATCAGTCAGGGTCGGCTCTATCTCAAAATGAATGTTGAGGTTGAGCCTTTGGCCGCTTGCCCTGACTCTGCAGCGAGTCGCTATCGTAAAAATGTCGCGGTACTCGGTTTCTCGCTGCAGACCCCGTCTCACGCAGAGCTTGGAGGCTTGTTTGACGTCGAGCGAGGGATTGCGAGTTATTTGGCGCAGTCGTTCCGCCGTTGGGGCGGCATGGTGGTGCATGAGCAAAGTCAGCAGCGCTTATTTGCTGAAGCGCGTAATGCGCCCTCCGTTTTGAATGAACAATGGCAGCTCACTGATGCGGCCGATATTGCGCGTCAGATGGGGGTGCAGTTCGTGGTGTCGGGTGTGGTGCGTGATTTGAGTTTGGTGGAGCCGACCGCGTTTAGTTCGAGTATGTGGTCACGGGTGCGTCGTATGGCCTCTTTTGCCGACACGCGACGCCGTTTTGTCTTGGATGTGTTCGTTCATGATGGCTTTAGCGGTTCGATCATCTGGCAAAAGCAGTTTTCAACCAGCGCCGAGTGGACCGAAGATTCGGCGGAGGCTGTCCGCTTTGATTCGGCGCGTTTTGCGGCCACGCCTTATGGTCAGTCAGTGCATGACAAACTGCAGCAAGTGGCGCGCTTGATTGATCAACAATTGCGTTGTCAGCCCTTCATGACGCGCATCTCACGCGTGGATGGCAAAACACTGCACTTTAGTTCCGGTGCCAGTTCGGGTATTCGACCGGGTGATAGCTTTGCGCTGTATCGCGCCGAATACCTGACGCATGCAGATCTTCGCAGCAATGTTGAGCTGTTTAACGTAAAAACTGCGCTGACCGTGACGCAGGTGCACCCTGATTTTGGCTCAGGAAACATCGAGATCGATCCTGGACGATTGAATATTCAGCCAGATGACGTGTTGATCGCGTGGTAAGGTGAAAAGCGGTGCGGGTAAATATGTAGGTCAAGATGACCAAGTAAGCCCAACCGCATTAAACCCGGAGCTTAATTAAAGCCACGAGGTGCGGCATGATGTCCTTTGGTCGTGATCACCGCTTATACCCAGTAGGCGAACAACAATAACACCAAAAAACCCAACAGGCGCTGCAAGCGACCTCGGTTTCGTAATTGGCTCTCTTCCATTCGCTCACTGTGCGTTAGATCGGCTGCAAACAGCTCTTCCAGACTGCGTAAGGTCTGCGGATGCTCGCTCAAATAGTCCAACTCTAGATCATGAAAGAAACTGCGTCGGTTCAGGTTGCTGGATCCGACAATCGCCTGCTGGTCAATCACCAGGGTTTTTGCATGGAGTATGCCCGCCTGATACTCATAGATGCGACAGCCTGCCTGTAACAGTTGCTCGTAAAAGTAGCGACTGGTCCAGGGGATAAACGGCACGTCTGAACGGCGCGGTAAGAGCAAACAGACATCGACACCTCGCTGGCTCGCTGCAATCAAGGTCTTTAAGAGCAAGGGGTCAGGGACGAAGTAAGCATTGGTCAGCCATATACGTTGTTGCGCATGTGACAACAAACCCAAGATACGTTTGCGTTTATTGAGTCGCAGACTGCGAGTGAAATTGTGCAGGTAGGCGTCTTCGCGAAAGCGCTTGGCCATGCCTTTGCGCCAGCGGCGGTTCCAGTGGCGCCAGACCGCCTCGAAGGCGATACGTACGGAACTGTGCGAGCGCCCACTAATTTGCACTGCGCTATCGCGCCAGTTTTCGCCACCGGCACGACACGACAGATGTTTTTGGCTCAAATTAAAGCTGCCGACAATGCAGGTTTGATGATCGACCAGTAACATCTTGCGATGGTTGCGTTGATTTAAGAAGCTCAAAAAATGCCAAAATCGACGCCAATACGGTTGCTGACTCAGTGCATAGGGCCATTGTGACAGGCGCCAGGGCAGTGGATGGAAGATACGCACTTGCACCCCAGCTTTACGCATACACTGAGCGAGTGGCGCAAAATCCGTATCGGTGCCGAAGCCGTCGACGATTAAACGCGTTCGGACGCCGCTTTGAGCGGCTTTGCATAAAGCCTCGACGATGCGTCGACCGAGTGGGTCATTGGTAAAAATATAGGCTTCAAGGTCAATCGTACGCTGTGCTGTGGCGATGGCGTAGAGCAGGTGGGAGTAGTACTGATCGGGATCGCTCAGTACCAGTTCTTCGGGTAGTTTGTTCGCGGGATCAGCAGTAGCTTCCGGCAATCGCTTTTACTCGCTCCAGCATGGCGCGCAAGCCGTTGCCGCGCGTTGGGCTGATGTGGCGCAGCAGATCCATGCGCTCAAAAATGGCCAGCACATCCATCTCGACGATCTCCGCAGGTGTGCGGTCATTGAGCGCGATCATCACGATGGCCGCAAGGCCTTTGACGATGATGGCATCGCTTTCGATCATTAGATACATGTGCTGACTGCTTGGATCTTGCGTCATGGTGAGCCAGACCTGGCTTTGGCAGCCATGGACGAAGTTGGCTTCACATTTATCCGCTTCGGGCATGGCCGGAAGTTGTTTTCCCAAATCAGCGATGTACCCATAGCGCTCTTCCCAGTCTTCCAGGAATTCGAAAGCTTCGAGCACGTCTTCGATCTTGATCTGAGTGCCGAGCGGGTTCGCTTTAAATTGTTCGAGTGTGGCGTGTGTCATCCTAGAGCATCCCCAGCTGCAATTTCGCCTCGTCCGACAGCATGTCATTGTTCCACGGCGGGTCGAATACCAGGTCGACTTCCACCGCGCTGACGCCCGGCACTTGTAATACTTTGCTACGCACATCTTCGACAATGGTGGGGCCCATGCCACAACCCGGAGCAGTCAGGGTCATGGTGATCTTGATCAGATTGTCGTTTTCGCCATGCGGCTCGATTTGGCAGTCATAGATGAGCCCGAGCTCCACCACATTGACGGGGATCTCGGGGTCATAACATTGGCGCAGCGCATACCACACTTGGTTCATATTGACGCTACCGTCCTCTGGG
>JBFHRI010000066.1:0-12243 GCA_041591755.1 Oleiphilaceae bacterium | reverse complement strand
GATGTACACGACATTGGCAAAAACATCGTCGGCGTGGTGCTGCAGTGCAATAACTATGAAGTGATTGATCTGGGCGTGATGGTGCCGGCGGACAAGATACTGGCGGCTGCGAAAGAACACCAGGTGGATATTATTGGCGTGAGCGGGCTGATTACGCCCTCACTCGACGAAATGGTTCACGTCGCCAAGGAGCTGCAACGCGAAGGTTTCGAGATTCCGCTGATGATCGGCGGCGCAACCACCTCGAAGGCACACACGGCGGTCAAAATCGAGCCGCAGTATCAGAATGCGCTCACCGTCTATGTAACCGATGCCTCGCGCAGTGTGAGCGTGGCCACCGCCCTACTCAGCGATACGCAGAAGGCCGACTTTGCCCAATCGATTCGTGAAGAATACGCGGTCGTCCGTGAGCGGCGAAAAAATCGCAGCGCACAAAAAGATATGCTGAGTTATAGCGATGCCTGCGCCAATGCCACCCCCATCGACTGGCAGGGTTATCAAGCACCCAAGCCAACCTTTAGCGGGGTCAAAGTCTTTGAGGACTATCCCCTGGAAGAGCTGGTGCCCTATATCGACTGGACGCCGTTCTTCATCACCTGGGACCTGGCCGGCAAGTACCCGAAAATCCTGCAAGACGAAGTCGTGGGCGAACAGGCCCGCTCGCTATTCGATGATGCGCAGCGACTACTGAAACAGCTGATTCAAGAGCGCACACTTAAAGCGCGCGGTGTCATCGGCTTCTGGCCCGCCAACCGCAGCGCACCCGATGAATTGAGTTTGTTCAAGGATGAATCGCGCACAGAGCCCCTGTGTAAGTTGCAGCACCTGCGCCAACAGGAACGCAAGGCTGAAGGCATCGCCAATGCCTCGCTGGCGGATTTTGTTGCGCCTTTAGAAACCGGCGTGAGCGATTACGTGGGCGGTTTTGCGGTCACCGCGGGTATCGGAGCCGAGGAACTCGCCAAAGCTTATGAAGCGGCCCATGACGACTACAACTCAATCATGGTCAAAGCCCTTGCCGACCGTTTAGCCGAAGCCTTTGCGGAACGCATGCATGAGCGCGTGCGGCAAGAGTTTTGGGGTTACGCTGCCGACGAAAAGCTCGACAATGAATCTCTGATCAAAGAGCAATATCGGGGTATTCGTCCGGCGCCTGGCTATCCGGCCTGCCCTGACCATACCGAAAAAGCGGTCTTGTTTGAGCTTCTGGATGCAGGCAAAAACGCCGGCATGGAATTGACCGAGCATTTTGCCATGACACCTGCAGCTTCGGTCAGCGGCTTCTATTTTGCGCATCCGCAGGCGCGTTATTTTAGCGTGGGTAAGATATCCAAGGATCAGGTAGAAGACTATGCGCAACGTAAAGGCATGGACATCGCTGAAACCGAGCGTTGGTTGAGCCCTGTGTTAAATTACGACGCCTGAGTGTCAACAGCGCCTGGGCGCGCAGCCGGCTAATCGCGGTTGTTTGCGCGCCATCAATTACCTTTGTTGATGGCTTCCATCACTAGCGAAAACAGTTCCTGCGCTCGATTGGTACACCCGAGTGCACCCTTCTCTTTGGCCGTGGGAGCCATGCTTGGCGCATTCGCGCCGGCGTAAATCACAAAGGGCGTACGGTCACCGCCCTGGCGTAATTGGTCAAGCAATACGTAGCCCTCTTTAGCGCCTTCTTTGCGCCCCATATCCGAGATAATCAGGGCAAACTTCTCTCGTTTGAGGATTTCCATCGCCTCGGCCGTCGACAACGCCAAACGAAACTCGAGTCCTTGTGCCTCCAGCGCCTGACGTTCGTGAACGTTGTTATTAGGGTGATCGTCGACCCACAAAACACGATTGCGCCACTTCTCCACACTGTGCTTTTGCCGCGCCTTAGAGACTAACTCGACGATTTCGTCGAGTTGATTCTGGCTTAACTCACCCTCAGTTTCAGGTTGTTTGGAGATGGCAGCCGCCAATGAAGCCGCGGAGGAGAGTTGCGTCTTGAGAAAGTTTTCTTCGTCTTTGAAATCTGAAGGACCATAAAGCTTGCGATGATGTTTGGCAACCAACCAAAGAAAGCCGAAAAACACCAGCACAGGAAAGTACACCATGAAATAGATCAGCGGTACGATATGGGGGCCGACATTTTGTCCCAGTGCCACCACCAAGGAGGCAAAGCCGTAAACCAGCACGATAAACAGCGCGATAATACCCAGAGGGCTTTTGGTGAAGCCCAGGGCCGACTCTGAAATCTCCTTGATCGCCATCGTTCTCTCCTTCTACCGTCACGCCTGCGTGCACTTTACAGTTGAAGCCCGTCCACGGATTGCGCTATCGCGCGATAAAGCCGCTTAGGGCTGCAGAAACAATTCCGAGTTTTTTCGCTGAATGTTACTGGGCAACACCTTGTTAAATTCGCCGACCGATTTTTCAATGACCAGCCTATTGATTTGCCCGCTGGGGCCAAATTCAATATCGACCACTTTACCGGCGGGCGTTCCATCTGGATTATTTACTCGCTCGCCAAGTAATGATTTCACGGTCAGAGGAGGTTGCGCCATTTCCACCTGAGTCAGCACACTATTTACAGAGACCACTCTGGGTCGCCTTTTTGCGCCCAAGGCCCAGAAGAAATCTTTCTTACCCTCAATTTTCAGGTGCGTGTTGATCACCGCCTTAGAGAACGCCTGCTCCGGCAAGCTGACTTGATTGGTAAAGCCCGCCGCACGTATTTGCACCGCAGAGGCATTTTCGGGCACCTCAAGCTCAATACTTTCTTGATAGGCAGGAAAGCTACCCAAGTTGACGCGGACGCCATCTTTTTGTATCGCCGTGACCAATAACGGAATGTTTTTCAAATCCCATGCACCCGCCCCAACGAAGTGGCTGATCACCACAATTTTTCGCTGGCTTTCGTGCGCATTTGAAGTGAACAACACGTTTTCGACTTTAATTTCACTTGAGGTGACGGTCGGGTCTTGCGCATAGGCCACTGAAATAAAAGGGGTGAACGTAAGAGAGGCCGTTTCGGGGTCGGCATCCGCGTCATTGGCTCCCGCGACGATATTGGTAATGATCCCCGGCGCACAGACGCCGAGAATGAAGGCCTGCCGCATATTGGTCTCTGAAAAAGCAAAAGCCAACACGGCGCCAATCACAAAGAACAGTGAGAGACCAAAAAATAAGCCGGGCTCCGGCAAAGGGGTCGAGGGGTCGGTCACATAGGTGCTGGCCAAGCGCGACACGGTCGGAATGACACCACCGATGCCGGCCAGAATGAGGCAATCTCGAGGACAGGACATCGGCATTTCCCTCCTTTTGATGTAAATACGAATGCAATAAAAACATTCTGTTGCAAGTAAAACATACACTTAGCGATATTGCATGGGGTAATTTTTCATACAGATAACGCTTTGTTCCAAAAACAGAAACAAATCTATCCAGAAGGCATAAACAACCTAGCGCAGTTCATTCATAGGCACGGACCGAGTCCCTGATCCGTGCCAGCGCGACTACTTAGAGGATATGACGACGCCCTGGCTCATCGTCGACTTTGACGCGGCCGGTCTTAATGGAATTGAACAGGTGCTCAAACACCAGGCCCACCTTGCCCTGATCATCGTGCAAGAAATAGGAGTGGCCTTTGGGTTTGTCATAGCGGTTATTGACATTGTCACAATCAATCGCATAGACGTTAGACTGCGTTTTATGCATGTTCTCCGGGCCGGTATGGCCTAGCCTGCGTGAGGCAACCTTATTTTTTAGATTGGAGATCTTGCTGGCGCGTAACGCTAAATCATCGGTCGCGTAATAGACCGAAACGTTGCGTGCGGACTGACTAATCAGACGTCCTCCCCAGCCTTCTTCGAGGGACTCGTTGACAATATCGGCAGCCATGAGAATCGTGTTGCGGAATAGAAGCGGGACGCCATTTGAGAGATCATAGCGATCCCAGGCCGCCAGCGTTTCGCGTAGGACGCGATTGCCCATTGAATGCGCCAGGACGTTAATCCTTTTGAGGCAAGGACTTTCTTCAGGCTCTTCATCACGCCATCTCATAAAAAACTGCAAGGCACGGGCGAAGGAAAAGGCACTCATATCTGCCGATTTTTGATCGTCCCAATAATCTTTCACGATTCCCGGATCATCATCGCAAGGCCAAATCACCGGCACCACCTTGACCAGGTTTTGCTCTTTCTTATCAAACAAAGCTTGCAGTTTGAGCGCGCGCGGAAAGATATCTGGCTCTGGGAGATTGGAAAAGCCATGAATAAAAAACAGAATCTGCTGCTGCGGGCTATCGCGCAATCGCGCCAACCATTGCTTGGAGCCCAATTCGACATAGTCGTCTTGCCCCAGTCGCTCGCAACAATAGATTGAATTGGACGGCGCGTTCTTTTTTAGATCAAATTTAAAGGTTCGATTGGCTTTGGTGCGGATCGAGCCTTGCGGCTCACGATTGGTCACAAACAACATCACTCATCCCCTGTATGTGTTGGCTGAAAAGATGGCTTAACAAACCAAGCGACGCTGCCTGCCGTGCCGAACAGATATCCAGGGGGGTTCAATCATGTGGCATAGAACACAGTACTGGATTGCTGCCGACCACTGCTGCGGTCTCATGGCGGCTTGCTGAGCTGGTTTACGCTCCGCCTTGCTGCGACTAGGGATCCTCCCGCCGCGCAATACTTCCGGTACTGCCGTGCAAAAAGGTTAAACCATAAAGCGGTAAATTGCCTGCTGAAATATTTTTTACTGCCGCATACGCGTTTTTTTAACGCGTATTACAAGGCCGAATAGACCCTTTCTCCGACCAATCAGACCCTCACTAAAAAGCGCATGGCACCCCTTCACTTTGCTTGCCAATCACCTATGCTATACGCAATTCACCTAGTAAAAGTAGCGCCACAATGACTGCCGTTGCTGCTAATACACATATTATTGACGCGACTCGCGCCGAGTTCATGCTTGGCCCTGTCGCTATGTACGTAGCCGCCTGTAGTGCCGATCATATTCCTTCGGTGACCCGTGCCTTTGGTTGTCGCATCGACCTGGAGGCGCAAAGGATCACGCTGTTTGTCGGCGTCATACGGGCGCGCTCGCTGTTGCGTGATTTGCGCGCCGGATCAGCGGTGGCTGCTACCTTCAGTCGGCCGCTGACACACCAAACCATTCAGTTCAAAAGTCGCTCGGTCGAAGTCGCCCCCCTGCGTCCGGGCGACCGCAATATCATTAATGCGCACGGCGAAGCCTTCACCGCAGAACTCAAAACTTTCGACTTTCCTGAAGCGTTCGGACGCGCCCTTTGGCTCTCCGCAGCGGAAGACGCCTTGAGTCTCTCGTTTGTCCCCGAAGATGCCTTTGAACAGTCGCCGGGCGCTGCGGCGGGCCAGCGTTTGGAGCGGATTGCATGAATCCTCCGCTCAGCGCCTTACGCAGATGTTTCGAAGGGGCCGTGCCAGCCACCGTGAGCACCTGTGATTTAGACGGCACGCCGAATGTTGCCCTGCTCTCTCAAGTGCATTATGTCGACGAGCAACATGTCGCCTTGTCGTATCAGTTTTTTAACACCACGCGAAAAAATATTCTGGTCAACCCCAGAGCCACGCTGCAGCTCGTCGATCCGATCAGCGCCGCGCACTATCACTTGCATTTGGAATACCTGCATACCGAAACCCAAGGACCCCTGTTTGAGCATATGAAGGCCAAACTGGCCGGCATTGCCTCGCATTCGGGGATGAGCAAAATTTTTCGACTCCTGGGCTCCGATGTATATCGCGTACTGCGTATTGAACAGAACTGGCCAGAAGCCGAAACCCAGCTTTATACAGAATCCTCTGCTACGCTGGCGGCTTTGCGCCATTGCCTGCACGCATTGATGCAATGCTCCGACCTCGCTGGCGTCTTCGATACGGCATTGTTGTGCTTGCAGCAAAAGTTCAATATGGCCCATTCGATGCTGCTGATGCTGGACGCCGATGGCAAGCGCCTCTACACCGTAGCCAGTGCGGGTTACGAAACCTCGGGCGTAGGCTCAGAGATTGCCCTGGGTGAGGGCATAATTGGCGTCGCCGCACGCGAGCGCACCACGATTCGCATAGGCTATATGGCACAAGAGTACTTATACAGCTCGGCAGTACGCCAAAGTTTTCTGCAAAGTGCGGCGGCCATCGACCTCGAAACGGAGATCCCCCTACCGGGTCTTCCTGAGTCGCGCAGTCAGCTCGCCGTCCCAATCAAACATGCAGAGCGCCTGCTCGGTGTGCTGTATGTCGAAAGCCCGGAGAACATGCGTTTTAGTGCCGAAGAAGAAGATGCCTTGGCGGCCTTGTCCGATTTTCTAGCGTTGGCTATCCAGACGCATGCGCAAAGTACCGAGCTCTGCCCCGACGCCGGATTGAGCAGTGTGCCAGTCCCCCCGGTGCAAGGTGCGGCCCTGCAGATCAAAAAATTACCGCTCGACCATAGCATCTTCATCGACAACGATTATCTGATCAAAGGTGTTGCCGGTAGTATTTTCTGGAAGTTACTACGAGACTACATGGACTGCGGAAGAACAGAGTTCACCAACCGAGAACTACGCCACGATGCCAGTCTCTGCCTGCCAGATTTGACGGATAACCTGGAAGCCCGCTTGATTCTGTTGCAACGCCGCTTGAGTGAGCGCAGTCCTCATATCTTATTGGAAAAGACAGGGCGTGGTCGCTTCCGCCTCGTGGTGAAACGACCGCTGCGTCTGCTCGTGGCTTAAGGAACCTCTAATTAACTGGCAAGCCGCGCGCAAGGGGTTCCCACTAAAGCACTGACTGCCTGCACCAATTGCTCGACCTGTGGCACAAAAGCTTGCTCCAAAGCCCATGAAGAAGCCGTGGGGGCATCAGGCCCCGTCAGTCGCAGCACGGGCGCACGCAGGTCGGAGAAGGCCTCACTGGCGGCCACGGCGGCCAGCTCGGCAGCCAATCCGCACAAACCGCTCGCCTCCTGTACCAGAACCAAGCGTCCGGTTTTGCGCACTGACGCCAACATCGTTGCCGTATCTAAAGGCTTGAGACTGCGCAGATCGATCACTTCAGCCGATATCCCGAGCTGTTCTAACTGCACCGCGGCCTGCGCACAGGTTTGCACGGTTTTGGCGTAACTGACCAAGGTAACATCAGCCCCCTCGCGCAGCACACACGCCTGGCCGATCGGCACCAAAAATTCCGGGTCATCGGGCACCTCACCCTCTTGATACAGCAAGCCTAAATCCGTAAAAAACACCACCGGATCCAAGTTCCGAATGGCCGATTTAAGCAGCCCTTTAAAGTCCGCGGGCGTGGATGGCATCACGACCTTGAGGCCGGGCGTATGGACAAACATGGCTTCCAGATTGTGATTGTGTTGCGCGCCGACACACCAGCCGGCGCCGGTCATGCTCATCGCCACCAAGGGGAACTGCTCCTGCCCGCCAGAAAGATAACGGAGCTTCCCGGCGCTGTTAATCAGGGCATCGGCCGCATAGGTTAAAAATGGCGCGAAAAGCAGATCAACCACCGGCCGCAAACCGCTAGCAGCCGCCCCGACAGCCGTGCCCATGATAATCGCTTCGGCCAGCGGGGTATTGCGCACCCGCTGCGCACCAAATTCCCTGATAAACTCGGGGCGTTTAGTTGCCACGCCCTCTCCCATGATCAGGACGCGAGGATCGCGCCGCATTTCTTCCAGCAAGGCCAAATTGATGGCTTGCTCAACGTTTAAACGTGCCACTCCAGTATCTCCGTAGATTAATGGGTCGACATTAGGCATACACATGCTCTGTCAATTGTGCCGCCGTTGGCCAGGGACTGGCCTGTGCTTGCGCCACGGCTGTGGCAATTTGCTCGCCTGCTGCACGCATCATTTGGTGCCAGAGGTCTTCAGTTAATCCGCCCTCGTCGAGCAGGCGGGCGCGCAGTAACTGAATGGGATCGCGCTCGAGCCAATGCGCCCGCTCCTGCGCACTCACATAGGTCTGATCATCCGGCTCATAATGGCCTCGCTGACGGTAGGTAATGAGTTCAAGAAATTGGGGCTGCCCAGTCGCACGAATCGCTGCCACAGCAGACCTACTGGCGGCATAGACGGCTTCAACGTCGTTGCCGTCTACGCGCTGCACCGGTAACCCATGGCCACGCGCCCAATGCGAAATGGCAGGCTCCGACATGGTTTCCAAACGATGGACCATGGCCTGCCACTGGTTGTTTTCACACACAAACAGCAAAGGGAGTTGCCACTGCACCGCCAAATTAAGTGCTTCATGAAAAATGCCTTCACAGGCGGCCCCGTCGCCAAAGAACACCGTTGTTATCGCGCCGGGCTCGCCTTGTCCCATTTTTTGCGCCAGTGCCACCCCCGGGGCCAGTGACAACTCGCCACCCACGATGGTCGAGGTCAAGACCACGCCCAGTTCACGTGCAGAGATATGTAAGCTGCCGCTGTGCCCTTTACAGTAGCCATCGACGCGCCCGAGCACTTCCGCAATCAAACGCCACACCTGCGCACCGCGCGCGATCAAGTGACCCGCACTACGATGATTGGTCAGAATTCGATCGCGCGGCTCCAATGCGCTGACCACCCCGACCGCGCAGGCCTCCTGCCCAACACAGGTGCAGGTGCCGGGCGCCCCTTGCGTCTGCAATTCGGCCAGCTGTTCTTCGTAAGTACGTATCAACAACATCATTTCAAGCCAATGCATCCGCTCAGCTGAAGACGGCATGGAAAATGAGGAAGGGCCCATCAATAATCTCCCGTTGCGAGAAGCAATCGTTTATATCGGCCAGATTCAGTGCGTTGCAGCGGCCTGACTGGGTAAGTTTTTGGGCTCGAAATCGATATAGGGGGTCGTGACCTGTTCGCCCGGCGCTACAGCGGCTGGGGCCGGCACGCCCTCGGGGCCGAGAGAGCGGAAAAACTGATACAGAGCGACCAGATCCTCGTCATTCATGTCGCGCAGGGCAAACCAAGGCATGGGGGGACGCATGGGCTGGCGCACACGAGCCAACCATTCTTGTTCAGTTTTAGTTTGCACGTACAACCGCAAGTTGACCGGATAGGTGGTCCCCCAGGGACCTTTAAAACCGACATGGGTGCCGGTTAACCATTGCTCTTTCGGAATCCCGACACCTGCCGATTCCATATAAGTCGGCGTATGACAATCGTGGCAGCCGGCTGTTTTAGCGATGTATTCGCCCTTTGCAATCAGCTTTTGCTGGTCTGGAGCGGGCTGCGCCGACGCGAGCGAAGCCTGGACTAACAGGCATGAGGAGACAATAAATGAGAACAGTGATGGGGAAGACTGCGCACAAGGTAACATGAGGTCACACCTCTTAAAGGTTGATGGATCGTGTCTAAGCACTCTATCCAACTCATCCTCTGCGCGTTGCTAAATGTTCCCTAAGGAATTCTTAAAAACTTCTTAAGCGCCTCAGACCAAGCGATCGAACAGCCCACCGAACCACGACCTCCCTCGCCTACAAACGCTTCAATCGTTGCAATTCGACCAGACGATCGTACAAGATTTGTAATGACGCCAACTCCCCAGAGAACCGCAGTAATCGGTTCTTGGGTCTGATATGGCGTAACATGGATTTGAAAAACCGCAGACACTCTTCGAGATGCCCAAGCCAATCGGTTAACGAAGGCTCACAACGCGTGTGCAACGCTGGCCGCGCGACGTGCTCGGCTTTTTGAGCGTGTATCATTGCGCCCGACATCCTCAGACATTCACTCAAGTTATGCCGCACCCGCGCGAGTAAGGTGCGTAGCAGCGGATCGTCAATGTCTTGGCGAATGCTCTCGGTATCCCGCAATAAAGCCTGATAACTGGCCAACACGCTTCGTTCTTCTAGTTTGACCTCTTCGTGTTCTGTGGTTTGGCGAAATTTGGTGGCATAGGTCATTTCAACACCCAATCGAGTTGTAAGTGAACACTGTGTGCACTTTAACCAATCAAATTCTTTGCCAATTTTTGCCAAGCACAGAAGTTTTGTTTTCGGCCTGAGCTTGCTATATTCCTGGGTCATCTGCTTTGGGAGCCGGCCCGAATGAGCACTCCGACCCTGCTGATTGCTCTGCGCGATGGTGCGCTATTACAAGAGGTCCAGAAACTGTCCGTTCTGGCGCGTTTCGAAACGATTGAGGCCCTCCCCACGGATGATGTGTGGACGGGTCAGTGCTCTGCTTCACAAATCGATGTCGCGATCGTTCAATGTGATGGCTTCGAGGCTGAAAACTGCCAACAACTTATGCATCACCCGACGCTCCGCCGAACCGAGTTTATCTTAGTCTCAAACGGCGAATTGAACGCCTTTGTCGATCAGTTCACTGCCCACACGGCGTGCTATCATTTGCGCACGCCATTGGACATTCCCCGTCTGAGTGATTTGTTACGCGATCTACATAGCGAGCTTTTAAGCCATCTCGATACGACCGCACCGCGCCACAAAAGTGAGCTTGACCAATTTGGTCTTTTGGTGGGTTCCTCCGCGCCCATGCACCGCCTCTACCGTATGATTCGCAAGGCCGCTCGGGCCGACGCCAAGGTCTTGGTGATTGGCGAGAGCGGTGTCGGCAAGGAGTTGGTGGCCAACACCCTGCATCTCACTGGGGCACGCGCGGAGGGGCCCTTTGTCGCGATTAACTGCGGTGCGCTAAGCCCAGAACTGGTTGAAAGTGAGCTGTTTGGACACGTCAAAGGCGCGTTCACGGGCGCCAGTAAGGATCGCGCTGGCGTCTTCGAGCGAGCGCGTGGCGGTACACTGTTTCTGGATGAAGTAACGGAGATGCCGCTGGAAATGCAGGTCAAGCTGCTACGCGTGCTGGAAAACAATGAATTCAAGCCGGTCGGCAGCGATGCCAGCAAACAAGCAGACGTACAAGTGATTGCCGCCAGCAATCGCGATCCTCAAGAGGCCTTGGAAAACGGCCACCTACGTCAGGACCTGTATTTTCGTCTGAGTCAGTTTCCTATCCATGTGCCCCCTTTACGGGAAAGAGGCGAGGATATTATCGGCCTGGCCAAGCATTTCCTGCTCTATCGCAACAACGAAGAACATACAGAGAAACGCATCAGCGAGGGAGCCTTAAGCAGGCTAAGCCAGCATCACTGGCCGGGCAATGTCAGAGAGCTTAAGCACGTCATTGAGCGCGCCTACCTGTTGGCAGAAAATGACATTCTGGAAGAACATATTGTGTTGGAAGACAGCGCGCTTAGCGCGTCCGACCCACCCATACCCGGTGGGGTGCCTCTGCGAGAGCTGGAGCGCGCTGCGATTGAAAAAACCCTGGCCTTGAACGCTGGCAACAAAATCGCGACGGCAGAGCAACTGGGTATTAGTGTGAAAACCTTGTACAACAAGCTGGATAAATACAAAGCGCCTAGCCAGCGTTAGGCGCTGACTAGGCGCAGTGCTAATGGCGAAACCTGCGGGTCATCCTCAAACCCCCTAGTGCAGCCACTTATCCACTTCTTTTTTCAGTGATTGCAGCTTGTCACTTCCAGCCGATTGTACCTCTTTAATCTTATTTTGGGCTTTTTTGATATCGCGCTCAATGCGCTCAGCCTTTTGTGCCATCTTATGCTTAATCTCGGCGTCCGCCTTGGCTTTGTCAGCCTCCGCTATCTCTTTCTTCGCTTTGGCTTTGATTTCCTTCAGCTCATGCTGCCACGCGTTGATCTGTGACTCGATGCTTTTCACAATACTGTCTTGAAGCTGCATGATTTCCTCCTGCATACATGTGTGAACGAATGATACAAAAAGACAATCAGAAACCATGCCACCCATCCAAAAGCCCCCAATTGGCGGGCATGGGCCCTGCTCTCAACCGCAAATACCGAGGATTTTCATAGCAAAATTTTCAATACCTTGTAATTTTTACACTGCGGATTGTAGACTCGAGCGTCCCAAACGCATATCACGCGTCAATCGTGCACCTTCGCTCCTCTGTGCCGCAGACGCATCACAGCCCCGACCAATCAAACTCCATTTGCCGGGCGGTGCGTTCGGCCAAGTCCAAGCTGTGCAGCTTTTTTACCAGGTACAAGCTCATATCAATACCGGCCGAAATACCGCCAGAGCTCAGCAACAATTGATCGTCGACCCAACGCACGCCCTCAATCACATCAAGTCGACTGAAACGTTGTTTTAGATCAGGAATATCTTCCCAGTGTGTGGTGACTTTGCAGGCCGGCGCATCCATCGCTTGAGCCCAAATAAAGACCCCGGTACAAACCGTCGCCAACTG
>JBFHRI010000065.1:0-12382 GCA_041591755.1 Oleiphilaceae bacterium | reverse complement strand
GGCGTCAATCTGTTGCTCTCGGATCAGTGCAAACAGCTTGTCCTGGTTCAAATAAGTGTCGCGGGCGCTACCTGGGCCCAGGCTAAAAGCACTATCGGCTTGGGCGACGTGCAAGGAGTCCGCATCGGCTTCGGCATAGACGGCCACACTGTGCAGGCCCATGGCCTTTAGGGTTCGGATGATGCGCACCGCAATCGCACCACGGTTGGCAATCAATACTTTTTTAATCATGTTGACTCGGTTGCGGGCCGTCCCGCTAGCGATTGACCCGCACAGGCCGTCCTGTGAGGGGGGTGTATTAGGTCTCAGTCCCAGATCAGCACTTCGATCGGTGTCGGGTTGTATCCGTTACAGGGATTGTTCAACTGCGGGCAGTTCGAAATCAGCACGATGACATCCATTTGTGCACGCATTTCCACATATTTCCCGGCTCCCGAGATTCCGTCGGCAAAGCTCAAACCGCCCTCCGAGGTCACCGGGACGTTCATAAAGAAATTGATATTGTGGGTAATATCGCGCTTGCTCAGGCCGAGTGCTTCATGTTCGGCAATTGCCAGCATCCAACTGTCACGACAGGCGTGCATGCAGCGTTTTTCTAGCGCGTAGCGCACAGTATTGCTTTCGGTCGCACAGGCGCCGCCGAGGGTATCGTGACGGCCGCAGGTGTCGGCGGTGAGGGTCAGCAATGTGTTGCCCAAATTTGACAGCAGACGTGTCCCTGCCGTCAGGTAAACGTTCCCTTGCTCTCGAATCGTATCCATCGCGCTGTAGCGTTCGCTGGGATCGTGCGCATTGTAGAACAGGGTGTCCGCGGCCTGATTGCCTTCCAGGTCGAGAATGCGCAGGGTTTGGCCAGTCTTCAGGGTATGCAGGAAATAATCGCCGGCGGGGACCACTTCACTGAAGATCGCGTCATCGGCTTGTAACAGGCTTTCGACAATCATCATGGCCTCCTAGCAGCACAAGTAATAGAGACGGTTGTTTTCAAACCCGCGACGGTTTTCCGGGCGGAAGTTCAGGCAATAGTCGTCCTCGCTGACGGGCGCCGCCTGCAACAACTCACAGTGCACCGGCGTATAGGGATAGCTGGGCGCCTGACTTAAAGGATGCGGGCAGGTATGCAGCACCACCAGGGTATCCATCTCGAAGCGCAGCGTTACCGATGCGCCGGGCTTGGCGGCGCTGGCATCGAGACTCAGGTTGCCCGCGTCATCCACGATGACCTTGCTGAACAGATTGAGATTGGCCGCCAGATCTTTGCCGTTCAGCCCATATTTGGCCAATTCGACCAGGAAGCTGTCGTAACCATTCTGGTGCCATGCATTACGAGCGGCCTGATAGTCTTTTTCGCCCCACTGTGTAGCCACTTTGTCTTTGTTGCTGGTGCCACAGACGGTGTCGTGCCAGCCGAAACTGTCCTCAATGATGGAGCAAAAAATGCGGCCCATGTCGGAATACAGACAGTGCCCACGTGTCAGCTTGAACGTGTGCTGACACTTGAGCGTGTCCGGTGCATTGTATTTTTCCAGCAGATCTTCCGGGTTGTAGAACAGCAGGCCCGCGTTGGCGCCACCGTCGATATCGGTCAGGCGCAATACGGTGCCACGGCGCACGCGAAAGGACCAATGTGCCGCGCCGGGCACGGTGTATTGATACAGCGGTTCGGGTTGGTAGAGGGCTTGGCTCATGGTGTTAACCTTGTGCTTGCAGTGAGGAGGGTAAGTCCTCGAGTGACTGTTTGCCGTTAATCGGAAGGTCGTAGGTGACGCGTGCACCAAAAGCACCTGGGGCTTGTGGGTCAACCCGGTCGCGGTCGAACACCCAGAGTCGGGTGCCCAGGTGAAAGCCTTCCTTGATGTCGTGTGTGATCATAAAAATGGTCAGTTGATAGCGTTGCCAAAGGCTTCGCACCAGGGTGTGCATGTCGGCACGAATGCCGGGATCGAGCGCGCCAAAAGGTTCGTCCAGCAGCAGGATGCGCGGCTTTTTGATCAAGGCCTGAGCCAGCGCCAGACGCTGCTGCATGCCACCGGACAATTCGTGTGGATACTTGTCACGTGCGGCTGACAGACCGACGGCAGTGATCATTTCCAGTGCTGCGTGGCACGCGGTTTCGCGTTGTTTGCCAAATAGTCTGGCAAGCCAGGGGCTGGCCGCGAACTCCTGCGCCACCATTACATTTTCGAGCACGGTCATGTGCGGGAACACCGAGTAGCGTTGAAAGACAATACCGCGTTCTTCATCAGGCTCGGCACTCAGGGGCTGACCCTCGATCAGAATGCGGCCGCGCGTCGCGGCTTCTGTGCCGAGCAGCAATTTCAGAAAGGTGGTCTTGCCGCAACCGGAGGCGCCGACAATGGTGATGAAATCACCCTTGTTGATCTGCTTGTTCAGACGCTCCAGCACAACCTGATCGCCGTATTCCTTCCACAGATTTTCAATGCGGATATAGCTCATCTCAGCTGCCCTCCGCGGTTTGCGCATGGAACCAGGGATAGCGCCAGCGCGAGATCAGGCGCAATGCGTAATCGATGATAAAAGCCAGCAAGGTGATCCACAGCACATAAGGCAAAATGACATCCATCGAAAGATAACGGCGGACCAGAAAGATGCGGTAACCGAGTCCTTCGGTCGCGGCGATGGCTTCCGCAGCGATCAGGAACAGCCAGGCAGCACCGAGCGACAAGCGCACCGCAGCAATCAGGCGTGGCATCACCTGCGGGAGAATGACGCGCAGAATCAGCTGCCAGGTATTGGCGCCCAATGTTTGGGCCTTGATCAACTGTTCGGCGGGAATTTCCAGGACGCGCTGCTGCATATCGCGAATCAAAAATGGCGTGATGCCGATGGCGATCAGCACGATCTTGGCCAGCTCGCCCAAGCCAAAGACGATGAACAGAATCGGCAAAATCGCCATCGGTGGAATCAGAGAAATAGCGGTCACCATGGGGGACAAATGCGCACGCAAGTAGGGAATCGCCCCGTTGCCGACCCCCACCAACAAGGCGATCAGGGCGCTAATGCCGACGCCCAGTCCGAGCCGTTCCAGACTGGCCAGGGTGTCCTGCCAGAACACATACTCGCCACTACGTTTACTCGGTTCAAACATCATGCGTTGCATGGTGTCGACAAAAGTCGAGAAGGCGGGCAGCAGTTTGTCGTTCGAATTCTCCGCCAAGCGTGCATTGGAAGCGCCCAGGTAAAGCACTAGCAATAGCAGGAAGGGGATCAGACCCAGAACGATTTTGCCGGCACGCGTGGGGTGTTGGTTGATGAGCTTTTTCATCTGCGGCGCTCTGAAGTGCTTTAATGATTGACGTAGGTTGTGATGAGAGACGAATCACAACAGGCCGGCCACTCCCCGTGTCCAAGTTGCAACTCCTAGTTGCACCCTGTTGGGATTCCTCTGTCATCCCAACCTACGTATTGGCGTTTTTTTTGCGGGTGGCGCCTAAAGCTTCCCGTCTGCCGCCATCTTCATATACGAGGGGTCAAAGCGCAGCTTGATGTTGCTGGTACTGCCAAAGACACCGGCAGGGGTCTCAATGCCAATAAAGGTCTCATCGGCCGCACCTTCACCAAGCAGGCCATGATCAAACGAAAACTTCGCGACATACTGCATGGTAGTTTTGAGTTTTTCGCTGGTGCTGAAGGCGACCGCGTCTGCAGGTGTGTAAAACATCTTGGTCGAAGCCAGTTGTGCCTCGAAACCCGCAAGGTCGGTGCCGGAGGCCTTGCCCATAAACTCTCGTGCGGCCTTGCCTTCCGGCGACTGGGCTGACATCTGGCTCATGATTTCATACCAAGCCCCCACGAGCGCTTTGCCCAGTTTGGGGTTGTTCTTTAGCGTGTCGGTGTTGACCACCATTAAATCGATGATTTCACCGGGAATCTTTGAAGAGTCAAATACCTTATGGCTGTTCGGCATCGCGGCAATTTCGCTGAGCAAAGGGTTCCAGGTGACTGCGGCGGTCACGTCTTTGGTAGTAAAGGCCGCGACCAGATCAGCATCCGAGGTATTGACGACTTTGATGTCTTTCTCGGTTAGACCCACCGATTCCAGACCGCGCGCCAGCAGGTAGTGAGAAACACTTAGCTCGACCAGGTTGACGCTCTGGCCCTTGATATCCTTGAGGGAGGACTTGCCCTTCAGCACCACACCGTCATTACCATTTGAGAAGTCGCCCACGATCAATGCCGTGGAGTCAAGGCCCCCGGCGGCCGGAATGGTTAGCGCGTCCATATTGGTCATGGTGCAACCGTCGTAGGCACCTGCGGTGTATTGGTTGATGGACTCAACGTAATCGTTAATCTGCACGACATCGATGGTGATGCCATACTTGTCGGCCCACTTTTTCACAATGCCTTTTTGCGCGCCAAAATCCCAAGGCATCCAGCCGACATAGATTGACCAGCAGACTTTGAATGAGTCACGCGCCTGGGTAGTGGAAGAAAAGCTCAGTAGAGCGGCGAGAATGCAGAGTATAGAAGCGAAACGCTTGGACATGAGTGACCTCCCGGGTTACACGTAGTTTGTCAGAGGAGCGTGGCCGGGTTGACGCAGCAACCTTGCCTCGTTGGCCTCCCGGGCTTTTATCCCGCCGTGTAACCCCCACCTTTGCAAACGCCAAAGAGTTTGCAGCGAAGGTCGATAGCTCTCGGACCAGTCACCAAGCTTTGCCTAATCGCTAAACTTGGCCGGAACCCTAGCCATCCATTGATGTTGCCAGATTGTATTCAGAGCCAATTGCATCCGTCAAGCTGCCACTGATTCCTCTGATGAGTGAATACTCAGCAAGCGCTGTGCCAGCAATTTTTGGGCTTAAAGTACATGTTTTTGCTTTGTTTTGGGGCGTTTCGATTTTTTCGTGTTAGTGGTTGGTGCGTCGCAGCGATTTATCGATGTAGTTACTGGGCCACAGGTGCTACAGTGACAAGGCCAAGGAATGTATTTTTCATACTGCGTTCAGTCCACGAAGTGGCTGTGGAGGCAACATGAATATGAACGAGCCCCGGTCGTGAAAACGATTTTTAATATATTGGATCGACGCCCATACAGAACGATCTGGCGACTCACCTTGTTGATGGTGTTGGGCTTGAGCGTGTTGATGATCTGGTTTGGTAAAGCGGTTTTCGTGGAGCTGTTTTTTGTGTTCCCGGTGATTCTAGCCAGTTGGTACGGCTCCAGGAATGCGGGCGTGGGTTTGGCGCTCACTACTACGGGGTTATTGCTCGGGATCCATGTGTTTCATGCCGGTCTGGATTATTTCACCCTGCTGAGTTACGGCCTGCCTTGCGCGATCAGCTTTTCATTATTGGCTGTTTTGATCACCAATTTTCGCAATGTCCATCGGGTTGAGGCCACTGCGGCCGACACTGACAATCTAACCAAACTGGCCAATTCCAGAGGTTTTTACGCCGAGCTGGCCAATGAGTTGCTCCGTTCATCGCGCTATGAACATATTTTCTCGCTGGCCTTTCTCGATATCGATAATTTCAAAAGGGTGAATGATACCTTCGGTCATGCCGAAGGCGATCGCTTATTGAAAGCGGTTGCAAAAAGCCTCAAGGAATCTTTACGCGCGAGCGACACAGTGGCGCGTTTAGGCGGCGATGAGTTTGCCTGTTTGTTACCCGAAACCAGCGAGGACGCCGCTAGGGTTGCCCTGACCAAGGCACAGCAAGCCTTACAGCGGCGTATGCAGGTAGGACATTGGCCCGTCAGTGCCAGTATCGGATTGGTGACGTTCGAAACTCTGCCAGTCGATATCAAGCAGGCGATGAAAGTGGCAGATGATCTGATGTACTCGGTTAAACGAGCCAGTAAAAACGCCATGCTGCATGAAGCCTGGCATGGTCCTTCAGGTGTGAGCGTCAAGCAGGTTCGTCCCGCAGAGTTGCATTGACTCAATGCTGTACAAAAAATAATCCCGCTGTTTCTGTTTTTCCTGTACCCTGCGCTACCGCCCCAAGGGCCTTTTCTTCCCGTAGTTGAGTAACGCATGTCTTTTTCCACCCTCGGCTTGTCCGATCCCCTTTTAAAAGCGCTGTCAGATAGTTCTTACCTCACCCCCACACCGATCCAGGAGCAAGCCATTCCCGCCGTATTAGCGGGGCGAGATGTGATGGCGGCGGCACAGACCGGCACCGGCAAAACCGCCGGCTTTACCTTGCCTTTACTACAGCGCCTCGATACCAGCGTGCGGGTGAGCCCCAATCGGGTCCGGGCTTTGGTGCTGACGCCGACGCGTGAGCTGGCCGCGCAGGTAGAGCAGAGCGTGAAGACCTACGGCAAGTATTTGAATCTGCGTTCTGCCGTCGTGTTCGGCGGGGTCAAAATCAATCCGCAGATGATGAGTTTGCGCAAGGGCGTCGATATTCTGGTCGCCACGCCGGGGCGCTTGTTGGACTTACACGAGCAGAATGCCGTGAAGTTCGATCAACTCGAAGTACTGGTGCTGGATGAGGCCGATCGCATGTTGGACATGGGCTTTATTCACCAGATCCGTAAAATCATCGCTTTGTTGCCATCGCGACGGCAAAACCTGATGTTTTCAGCGACCTTTTCCGATGACATTCGTACGCTGGCCAAGACGATCGTTTACAAACCGGTCGAGATCTCGGTGTCGCCGCCGAATGCCACCGCTAACACGGTCGAGCAGTGGGTCTATCCGGTGGACAAGACGCGTAAGTCGACTTTGCTGCAGCAGTTGATGCGCGATCGCAACTGGTATCAGGTCTTGGTGTTTACCAAGACCAAACACGGCGCCGATCGCCTGGCTCGCGATCTTAATAAGGCGCAGGTCTCGGCGCTGGCGATTCATGGCAACAAAAGTCAGGGTGCGCGCACCAAAGCGCTGGCAGACTTTAAGTCAGGCGCCATCCGTGCTTTGGTGGCCACCGATATCGCGGCGCGCGGTCTGGATATCGATCAACTGCCGCAGGTCGTCAATTTTGAGCTGCCTAATGTGCCGGAAGACTATGTCCATCGCATCGGTCGCACCGGTCGGGCAGGCGCTGAAGGCGTCGCCATTTCGCTGGTCTGTGCAGACGAATTTGCCTATTTGGTAGGCATTGAAAATCTGATCAACAAAATCATTCCACGTAAGTTGATCCATGGCTACCAGCCGCTTGCAGCACTCCCTGAGTCGCGCTTGGGGATGCGTGTTGCCAAGCCGAAAAAGCCGAACGCGCAGAGCCCTCAGCGAGCAGAGAAGAGCCCTCAGCGAGCAGATAAGAGTCCTCAGCGACCGGAGAAGAGCCGTCAGCGAGCAGAGAATCGCCCTCAGCGCACAGAGCAGAAAAAGCAGCAGCAATCGAACAATCAGAACCCTCAGTCTGACAGCAAACGGCCACAGGAAAGACGCAACAGGCCCAAGAGCCGCGACGCTTCCCCGCAAGGCCAACAATCACCCAAAGAGGGTGCGCAAAAAAGGGGGAAACCAAAGCGTAAAGATTCGGGTCAGGCCGCTGGCCCAGCAGGCAGAGAGAGCACTCGATCAGAGGCCAGCAAACGCCCAGGTGGAAGTCCCTCGTGGTGAACTGAGTAGCCGTTGCCTGATCGAGCCCCTTTGTAACGCTGAAATGCGAACCTGTTGGCCAAATATGTCTGCGTCACCCGAGCTACGCTAGTATAGAATCGCGCGATTGAACTGCTGGAGTAAGGTCGTGTTAAGGGATATCGCAGGCACTCGGACATGGGTTCGAAGTTTAAGGCGGTTGGCAGGGAGTTTGGCGTGCATTTTCGTGCTCAGTGCTTGTGGTGGAGGTAGTGAGTCTTCCATACATGCGCCTGAGCAAGCCGCGACCGAAAGGGAGCTGTTTGCGTATGACTTTGAGAGCGCATATGCCAATGTTATGCCTAAATGCGTCAAGGCAGAAACGGCAGAACAAGCATGCACCCTGCAGGAGCTGCCGATCTTGGCGGATCAGCTGGGGCCGGGTGCAGAGCCCAGGATCTCGGATATCATGACTCGGGTGGTCTCCTCGCACCTGTGGATGTCCGTACGGTTTCGCGAAGTGCTTGAGCAAATGCCAACGGCCAGTCTGCGACTATTTCGGCCGGTTACGGCGATTGTCATTGCCTCGGATATCCGCCCCTCTTACTACTCCTCCGGTACGGGGGCTATCTATATTGATCCTGCCAACCTCTGGCTGACCCTTTACGAGAAAGGGACCGTAGATAAGGATGAAGACTATCGTTCGAACTTCGATCGAGACCTGAGGTTTGCCTCCTTGTTGCGTTACGTGAGTGGCAACCAGCGCGCCTGGGCGTATTACTCACTCTATGATCAGAGCACGCGCAACATTTACAATATTACGCTGCCTATGGCCCAGGTATTGTTTCATGAGTTGGCGCATGCCAATGACTTTCTGCCACCAGCTCAGCTGGCTGCGTTACCGCGCCATCTCAAAGTGTTTGAAGCTATAGATGTCCTATATGAGGGCACGGTCGCTGAACGATTGCATGCTGAGTATCCATTGACCTCAGAGATGATGAAGGGCCTGGCTGGGGTGATGTATTACGGCAAAAGGGCGAATGCTCAGCAGCGTGGATTGACAGCCGAGCAAGTAGGTGCCGAATTCGAAAGAGATCATGCGAACTACGACTATGCCTATGCGTCTTCTCACGAAGATGTAGCCATGCTGTTCGAAGAGGTGATGCTTAAACACTATTTCGGTATTGATAGTGAAATCGCCTACGCAGACTTGCTTTCCCCGGATGCATTTTACTGCAATGAAATCGTCGTCCGTTGGGGGTATCGCAATCGTGTGGGCGATGCCAGTGTTCGTCCGCGGGCCTCTTTTGTGCTGCAACATATTCTTGGCCAAAGTGCCGTCTCCGGTTATTTCACGCGTATGCCTGAGCCTTTGCCCTTGACCTACGGCAATGACTGGTGCAGCGTCAGCTCGCCGCGCGGTAGCGTAAACACCGCGGCAAGCGGGGAGCTAGTCAAGCCGAGTGCTGTGCCGCCCAGCGATTTTGGCCCGAGGCATCACTGAGTGTGGGAACCCTTTGAGCTCATGCGCGGGCTCTGACATAATCCCCGCTCCGTTTTGAAGTCGCTGCTCAAGGTTCGCCATGCTCAATCACTCTTTCGATGTTTTGCTTTCCACAGTGTCGTCCTCGCTGCGTTTTTGGAACGGGACCTCGGCCAGTCGTTCGGTGAAGCAGCCGGAACAAGATATCGTCTTGTTTGACCGCGAAGGCTGCAGCGAGTGTCGGCTGGTACGCGAGGCCCTGACGGAGCTGAATCTCGATGTGATGATCGCCCCTTGTCCGCTCGGTGGTCGCAACATCAAGTCGTTGAAGGCGGAGTCGGGCAGCGACACGGTGCCGACCCTGGTGGATGCCAATACCGGAGAAAAGCATGTCGGTGCGGCACAGATTATTCCTTATTTGTTCAAGCAATATAAACAATGTGAGGCGCCAGCCAAGTTCGCCTGGAAGCCCTTGAATCGTTTAAGCTCTGCATTGGCGACTCGTTTGCGTGGTAATGCCGGCATGAAAGCGCGGCCCGCGCGGCCAGTATCACAGCCACTGACACTTTACAGTTTTGAGTCGAGTCCTTTCTCGCGCCCCGTCAGAGAGTTGTTATGTGAACTGGAGCTGCCCTACAAGTTGGTCAACCTGGGTAAGCAGCAGTGGGCTGACATGGGGCCTGCCAAGGCGCGCTTTACCGTGGGGCCATATAAGCCTTTGCCGAATACCAAGCGGGACGCCTTTTTCAAAGAGCATGGCAATGTTCAGGTCCCGTATTTAATTGATCCAAACACCAATGTTCAGATGTTCGAGTCGCAGGACATCGTGGTTTATTTGAAGAAAAACTACGCGTTGTAATGGGTCGTTTTGCCACGCATCCAAGTTGAGGTTTTTGATGGATACAGCCCTCTATCAAGCTACTCTTGAACGGGCTCGCCAGGATGGCTTGCAGTTGCATCCAGCTTTGCAACGGCGGCAAGTCGACGGCGTATTTGGCATGTATGCCCATGCGCCCATCGCCCAAGGTGCGGTGCTGGCTCGCTTTCCCAAGCAGCGCGTGCTGCCTGTCTCTACCGCGTATGCCTATCCGCCAGAGATGGCCGACGATGTGCGTTATGCTCATACCGTCATTCATGCGCTGCGTGAGGGTGAGGCCTCGCCTTTTTGGCACTTTTTCTCGGGGCTGGAGACGCTGACGGATATGCAGTCCTATAGCGTCTATTTCTACGATGAGCAGACGCTGGAATTTACTGGGAAAGCCAGCCCTTTATTGCGGGCACGGATTGAGCAGTTCAATCAATTTATCTCCGATGCGGCGGCAGCCTTGGCACGTTTTGATTCAGAAATTGGGCACGATGAGGCGGTATTTGTCTTACTGAATATGCAGAGCCGGACCTGGGGTAAGGGCGGTTTTCTGCCGATCATGGATTTGTTTAATCATTCTGATCAACTCGGGCTGGACCGTCTCGAAGACAATTCTTCATTCTATTTCAAAGCCAAACAAGATTACGCTCCAGGAGCGCAGGTCTTCATCCGCTACTCCATCAAAGACATGTATCAACATGCCATTTGCTACAACTACTTTGATCCCTCTGATCGCCACTACCTCAATTTCGGCTCTCGTTTTGTGCAAACGGCACGCACACCGTTTGAACGGGCGGTCTTGCAGCATTGCGCTGCCAAGCATCCGCTCAAAGTCATGCAAGATGGCGCCGTTTTGCGTTATCAATTGATCAATCGCGAAGCCAATTTCTCTGAGTCCGGCCCGACCGAGGCCTTGTTGGCCTATTTGCGTGATAACTGCCTGCAATCCTTAGAGGAGTTGCTGCAACAACGCTGTCAGGACACTTCATTGTATGGCCGAATCGGTGAGTCCTTGCGGGCCTTGGCAGAGATGAATCGTGTGCAAGCGCTGCAGCTTGAACAGTGCCCGCCCAGTTTTGCGCGATTTTTTCATTTGCTGCAAAAAGAGCGGACCATCATCGATGCGAATCAAGCGTGGTTGCGCGCGCGCTCGTAATTGCGCGCATTATTGATGGCGGTAGAGAGTGAGGCCACGTAGCGTTCGATCCGATCCAGGTCAGACTGCTCAAGGTTAAAAAACAGTTGTTCGCGAAAAAAGCTAATCACACCAATGGTTTCGCCCAATACAAAAAGTGGTAGAGCAAGATAGGCGCTAAAGGGTTTGACCCGGAAAAATTGTTTGTCGGTCTCGGTAAACGCATCGTTGGCAGTGATCTTCGGGAAGTAAAAGATCTCCCCGGTGACGTAGACGTAGGAGGATGCACTATCGTCCTGACGTGTGCTGATTTGAATGGCGCGCCATTGCTGCAGCAGCTTTTCGGTCACCACATCGCCATACACTTTGTGTATGTTCAGGAGACTTTTCGCTTCATTGACCAATTGAATGCCCACGGCATCGAATTCGAAAATATCCTTAAGCCCCAACTGAATGGCGGCGAAAACCTCGTCCAAATCCAATGAGGCATTGGTGGTTAGGATAACCCGATTGAGATGTTCGATTTCGCGTTCCCTGGCGCGACTACGCTCCAGCGCATACTGTGTTTTCCGTACAAGGTAAGCGTTGTTGATCGTGGTAGCGATCGCGGCGACGTAACGACCGATGCGGTGGACGTCGTGTCGTCGGAGTGAAAAAGGTGTCAGCGTGTTGACGTAACTGATGGTGCCGATAACTTTCCCTTGGACTTCCAATGGAAACGATGCGATGCCCTTGTGGGGGTTCCACTCAAACATTTCGAGGTCTGCGTCGCAATAGTGTTCGAGCAGTTCAGGGGTTATGTGATTGATGATCTTCGGCTCACTGTCCAGAAAGCAACGAACCAAGTGCTCCTCCTCCAAATCAATCGAAATAGCGTGTTGTGTAAAACGATTTTCTAACTCCGCTGTCACGCCCTCTCCATACCAGTTGGTGACCTCTAAACAATTGTTTTCGGCATTGAAGATAAAGATCGCAATCTGATCGAACTTGAATACTTTGTTCAGCGCTTGCATGACCCTCGCGACAACCTCATCGAGATTGAGCGTCGAATTGATGGCCATCAGTACAGCATTAATGTCGCTCAGTTCCTGCCTTTGCGCGTCTTGATTGAGAGAGAGCTGATAGCGCAGCTCTTCCAGTTCACGAATCAATTGCTGCTTGGTCTTATTCAGGTCGTTCATGTTTGGGCTGGCAGTTGGTTGATAGTTCGTTGTTTTTAATAGTAGTCATGCCTGGGCTCTGGTGCTGGGACTTTTGGTGTGGCCAAACACAGAGCATACCTGGGTCGCGCCTTTTGGCGGATTAAATTCTGGTAGTCATAAGCCTCAACGCAAACCTTACTTGTCCGTGGCGACACAATGCGAAGGGCTTCGCATTGATTTTTTGGCTTGTTTCTCAGC